>CAZASB010000007.1:10286-35066 GCA_964487655.1 uncultured Planctomycetaceae bacterium | reverse complement strand
CAAATAGTCGCTCGACTCTCCGAGTCGAGTTCATGTCCGGGAGTTTCACGACTCGGAGAGTCGTGCGACGATTCACGGTCAAGCCGTCCGGTCCTAGCGCGTGAGTGGAAGGGCGCAAGCCGTTGCAACGGGCGAACCGGACGGCTTGCGCCGTGCCGCTACTACGTTTTCGCGCGACCGCCGACGACGATTCGCGGTTGGATTCTGGAAAAGAGCGCCCGAAGAGGTGTCGGCAGAGGCCGAAAATGGCCGAAAATGGGCCCCGCCGAAAGTTTTTTTCGTGCCGCAACTCCTTATGCAAACAAGGGTTACGCTACCCCCCCGAAACGCACGATTAGAATTGTAGTTGTGCTGGCTGTCGTTGCCAACACGGCGGTTTGGTCAGCCGTGCAAAAACTGCGAATTGTGGCCGCGTTGAGTATAGCACCCATGGGTCAGCCGTTGTCAGCGTCAGAAGCACGAAAAAGACGAGAAACAGTGGCCATGCGCGAGGTTTCGGCAGCCATTCCACGACGGCCGCGGCCTCCATGATCGGGCGTTCATCCTCGCCTATTCAGGATCATTCACGGAACCACCATAGCAACAGGACCAACGGCACCGCGACGCAAACCAGCGTGGCCGGAAGCCAGGCCATGGGCATCAGAATGAGGATCGTGGCGGGAATCAGGAACATGGCCGCGGCCGGCCACCAGAATCGGCGACGCAGGGACGGCTCGGTGAACAGCGACTCGCGAATCGCATTGCGCTCTAGCAACACCTGCTCCAGCCGCCGCCGGTGCGATTCCTCCCGCACCTCGCGAATGATCGCCTCAGTCTCCGGCGTCTCGGTCATCAGGTCGACCAGCGACTCGGCCTGAGCCGTGTTCCCCTGTTCCTGCAGCAGGGCCAGCATGACCGATTGGGCATGGGCGTCGTTGGGGTCGTTCTCCAGCGCGCGGCGGAGACTTTCACGCGCAACGGACAGCCGATGTTGCCGCAGTTGTACCAGACCGAGAGCCGCCCAGGCCAGGGCCGAGCCTTCGTCGGCTCGGATCGCCTCTTCGGATGCCTCGGCGGCAAGCTTTGGGCCCCGCTCGCAGGCGAGGAACCATGCATAGCGCGCCAGCAGTTCCGGATCGTTCCCCGAGAGCCGCACACCGTGCTCGAACGCCTGCTGGGCAAGTGTCAAACGGTCAAGTTCCCAGGCGGCCACGCCCAAGACCATTCTTGCCTGCGGGTCGTCCGGATCGAGCCGAACCGCATGGTGGGCCTCTTCAATCGCCTCCTCGGCCGCCTGCATGTTCAGCAGCGCCTGCGCCCGAAGGTTGCGCACCAGACCGTCGTCGTCCCGAACCGCCACAAGCTGATCGGCAATGGCTACCGCGCGAACGTAATCGCCATTTTCCAATGCGTCGATGGCCTGATCGAGAAGATGGCCATACTCAAAGTCGGTCATGAACGATCTCTCCGTCAGCCCACGCGGCCGACCGCCCTGGTCGGCGAACGGCCATGATACTTCGTAACCGTTCACAGGGGGACTGTCCCAATTTTCGCGGCACAAAGGGCGTTTCTGCCCAATGATCCTCCGTTTCCGCCGCGAAAATGGGACTGTCCCCTTCGCATCGAGCGGAGAAAGCTGCCTGCGCCGCCCCGTGAACGGTTACGATACTTCATTGTAGTCGTTTTCCGCATTGTGGGACAGAGTACGCGTATCTTGCGGAAAGCCTCCGTCCCGCATAACCGCTACATACTCACACATCCGCCTTGCGGATGGGCGATATTGTCTCTGTTGCAACGTTCTCGCTTTGGCAAAGTGCCAGGGATAATCTACGTTTCTTGACGGGGTATCGGTGTAGACGCGCCCAAGCCCTCCTGCCGTTCCTAGCACATACCCCCGCGGAAACTGTCCCTAGGTGGTCGTGCGCGTTCCGTATGAGATGTTCAACCTGCAATGCTTACCCTCCCACGCGTGACACAACCCGACCTGACCACGTTAATGGCCCCGCGAGCAGCGCGTTCGACCTCTCAGCTCGACGATCTGATCAAGCAGAGTTTTGGCAGGGAGCTGGGGTGGATTGACGGAGCCACGGGCAAGATGGTTGTCCATCCGCCCAATGAGCCGATGCGCGACTGGGGATTGCGTGCCGAGATGTGCCGCGAGGTGGCGCGTCGAGGCAAGCCCGAGTTTCTCGACGACGAGGACCCGTTTCTCACGATAGCGTTGCCGTTACGGACGGATCACGGTGTAATGGTTGCCGTGGGCACTTTTGTCGGCCGGCGCGTCGCGTTGTGCGAAAAGGTGGACCGGGCCGCCGAGGGGCTTGGATTGGACCAGCAAACCGCCGCGCTGTGGGCCGGGCGCCAAGAGCCGTGGTCCGCCGACATGTTGGAACGAATGGCTCAACTCCTCCTGCGGCATCGCGAGTCGCAGTTGCGAGTTCACGCACTCGAGTCGGAAGCTGCAAGCCTGTCGGCAAACCTAGCCAGTACGTATGAAGAAATCAGCCTGCTGCACCGACTCACGCAGAATCTGAAGATATCCGAGGGCGACGAGGAGCTTGGGCAGGTTGCCCTAGAGTGGCTTGGCGAGGTTCTGCCGGCCAAGGGGCTGGCCATGCACCTCGTGGCATTACGCAAGCCGACCGACGATCTTGCCAGCCACGGAGCGCGCACGCGACCGATTCTGCTGACCCATGGCGAGCGCAGCCTGGACCTTGAACAATTCGACCGCCTGATTGCATCGGTCCGTCCGAGCGTCTCCGGCCAGCCGTTGGTGCTGAACAACATCATGGCAACCCGGCCCGACTGGCCCGCGCCGCAAGTTCGTCAGATGGTGGTCGTTCCACTTTCAGAGGGTGGCAACCTGTTCGGCTGGCTGGCGGCATTGAACCATGTCGACGATGCCGAGTTCGGCACGGTCGAGGCGAGCCTCATGAGTTCGGTTGCCACGATTCTTGGCATTCACGGCGGCAATATCGAGTTGTACAGGCAGCAGGCGGAACTGCTCACCGGCGTGGTGCGCGCCCTAACGTCGGCTATCGACGCGAAGGATCCGTACACATGCGGTCACAGCGACCGGGTGGCGCGCATCGCCGTTCGTCTGGCCGAGGAAATGGGCATGACCAGCGAAGCGTTGAACACCATCTACCTGGCCGGCCTCTTGCACGATATCGGCAAGATCGGCGTCGACGACGAGGTGTTGCGCAAGCCGGGGAAGCTGACCGACGCCGAATACGAACACATCAAGCGACATCCGGAAATCGGGCACAAGATCCTCCGCGACCTCGGCAAACTGGACGAGGTGCTGCCGGTGATCCTGCATCACCATGAATCGTGGGATGGACAGGGCTACCCGAAAAACCTCGACGCCGCAACGATCCCCCTTTCTGCCCGCATCGTCGCTGTTGCCGACTCCTTCGACGCCATGGGTTCCAACCGGCCTTACCGTCAGGGGATGCCCAGCGAGAAGATCGACGCGATTTTCAGAGCTGGTGCCGGGCGGCAATGGGACCCCGAGGTCATCGACACCTTCTTCCGTGTCCGAGTCGACATCGACGAAATCGCCCACTCCGAGCAGCTCGACGTCCTCGCCGGGCTCGCGCAGTATTCGCGGCAGTAGAGCGGAGACGACAAGCTGGAAGCTTATCCCACAGAGCGCTACGGAATCCCGCGCACGATGGGAGGGCCAATGCAGCGCGTGAGCCACACGGGCAGCCGCTGCCAAATGCGGATCATGCGGTCGTAGTGGCCGCTCTCGATTCGCATGCCCGTGACGTCGCCGTGACGCACGTAGTATTGCCAGAAGAAAGGTACCGGCTTGGAACCCCACTTCTTCTTGAACACGTACGTGGTGCTGCCGACCGTGGTGCGTCCGAAGTCGAACGTATGCTGCCCCTGCTCGACGGCCCGCTTGAGAAGTTGCCAGTACATCCAGTCGTTCGCGTTCAACGACCCGAAGGCCCGAAGCGAACTGGCGCTGGGAACCTCGGTGGAACCCATGCCGTGAACGAGCAGCGCCCCCGAAATCGGACGCGCCGCCGAACGGATCACGCACAATTCGGCCGCTTTCGGAAACTCGGTCAGAATGGACGTGAACAGTTTGGGGCTGAAGACGGGCGTGCCCAGGTCGCGCATATTTCGGCTGAACACGCTGTAGAAGTCAGCAAGCAGTTCCATGCCACCCCAGTGGACCGTGAAGCCCTGCTTCTCCCCCTTGCGAACCTTGTTACGCACCTTTGCGCTGAGTTGATCCCACAGCTTCTCGACGCTATCGGGTAACTGCAAACGCATGCTGACCTTCGTCGTCGAAGTGTGGTTCAGCGACGGATGCCGAAGCAGAATCTCGTGCCGAAGCTCCAGGTACTGCACGTTCAACTCATCGGCCAGCTCGATCGCCCGATCAACCAGGGCTGCCGCCGCCTCGGCGTTCTCGGCCACGATGCCGGCAAGGTTTACATACGGCAAACTGACCAGGAACCGGCCGAACAGGAAGCTCTTCACCAGCACCAGCGATAGCGTGCCTACCGGTTTTCCCCCTTGAAGAGCCACCAACAGAAACGGCCGGTGGCCAAACCCTTGCTGAAGCACGCCAAGCCAGCGGGGATCGTGCCGCAAGGGGTCATCGCACGCCCGAGCTAGCACCTCACGGCAGCGTTCAACCGCTTGGAGGTCGTCGAGCCGGGTGCAGGTGATGACTTCGGTCAAAGGCGGGTGATCCATGATTGCAGCCGGGTCGGTGGGCAGACGCCTCTCAGGTCAATTATACGCGACAACGGGGTGACTGCCCAAGACAAACCGACTATACTGAAAAAACGGCTTGCAGGGATGATTTATTTTGCGGCAGGTTCCCGCTGGCCACGTACAAAGCGGCCCCGGCTTCAAGCAGGCCCGATAATTGGCATGGTATCTTAACCTCGAAGCCAACCGCCGCCCAGGTGCCCCCCGATGACGAATAGCCGGAAGCCCCCCCAACAGATGGTTCGCTTGGCCGTGGTGGGCGATATCTTGCTCTCTCGCGGCTTCCAGAGTCAGCCGCTCGTTCGCGATTCGGCATTGATGTCGTCGGAACTTCGACATCTGGTGGCTTCGTGCGATCTGGTGGTCGGGAATCTGGAATGCACTCTGCCCGGCGATGGCCGACATGTACCGACCGAACCCCGTGTCGTGGCTTCGCCCGACGCGATCGATGCCGTCATTGCGTCGGGCATTCACGTAGTGACCCTGGCCAATAACCATATGTTCGACTGTCTGGAGCCCGGCTTCCTGAGGCTGCGACGGCAGCTCGACGCGGCCGGAATACGATTCTTCGGCGCCGGTATGGATTTGACCGAGGCGGAGTCGCCGGTAATCGTCAAGATCGGTGCGACGCGAATTGCCTTTCTCGGTGCCGTTGATGGTCGAAGTGGGCCCTATCAGTTCGCCGCGCCCGGCCAGTTTGGCGTCGCGCCGCTCAACCTGCCGCGGTTGCTCGACCAGGTTGCCACCCTGCGCCGTGACGTTGACCACGTGCTCGTATCGCTCCACTGGGGAGAAGAACGTTTTCTTATCCCATCGCCTATCCAGGTTGAGCAGGCCCGAGCACTGATCGATGCCGGAGCGTCGATGGTGCTTGGCCATCATCCCCACGTGCTCCAAGGGCTAGAGTGGTGGCACGGCTGTCCGATTATCTACTCGCTGGGAAATTTCATTGCTGATGACGTGCCGTTCTCCAATGGCGATCTGTTGCGGTGGAATCGCACCGAGCGAACTGGCTGCGTCTTGCTGGCCGAACTGCATTCCGAGGGCGTAACGAGTGTTCGGCAGGTTCCCACTTACGACGACGGCCGGCTGGCCCGAGTGGACGGCAGCCGATTTGGGCAGAAACACATCGACCGTGCCGCCCGAGCCCTGGCTCGCGGCGTGACCTTACGCCGATACCGCTGGGAACACTTGCGAATCAAAACGCTCCTGCCCATTTTGGCCCACCTCCGATGGTCGAAACTCAAGGATATCCGCCCTCGCAATCTCGCCAATGCCCTGCGGCACTTCCTGTCGGCCTGGAAGGCCCGGTAGGGGGTGGGAGATGGGAGCTGGGAGATCGGAAGGGGAGGGTTCGATTTGGGATTTGAGATTCGTCTTCCTGCACACGAGTCCCTTCGGCAGACTATTCAAAATTGGCCTCTTCGGCAGGCCGTTTGAGTCTGGCCCGGCAGGGTTGTTTCGGGTCCTTGTGAATGGGGTGACAAGCGATTACAATGATTCGCTCCAGCGTTGCTGGAAGTAGCGAAGAAGTAGCGAAGAAGTAGCGAACCTGTTGGGCGTTTCTTGCGTACTCACGTACGGCCATCGGGTGTTGCCCGGCCTCTCGATTTCTACCTAGGTTGACCCATGCCGCCATCTGAAGTTGTTGTTGAAGCCCGCAACCTGACAAAGGTGTACCGCGATTTCTGGGGCCGCCGGAAGGTCGAGGCCCTCAAGGCGCTGGACTTAGAGGTCCGGCGGGGTGAAATTTTCGGGCTTCTTGGCCCAAATGGTTCTGGCAAGACCACCACCATGAAGTTGCTCCTCGGACTCCTGTTCCCTACGAACGGGCAGGCCCTGGTGTTCGGTCGCGACGCCACGGAGGTGACCAAGAACGAACGAATCGGCTATCTGCCGGAAGAGTCCTATCTGTACCGGTTCCTCAATGCCGAGGAGACGCTCGATTTCTACGGCCGGCTGTTTACCATGCCGCGCGCGGTCCGTCGCCGCCGGGTGAATGAGCTGATTGAATTGGTTGGGCTTGGCAAGGCCCGCCGACGGCAATTGAAGGAATACTCGAAGGGCATGGTTCGCCGTATCGGACTCGCCCAGGCGCTGATCAACGATCCGGAACTGATCCTGCTGGACGAGCCAACCAGCGGCTTGGACCCGATCGGCACGCGGCAGATCAAGGATCTGATCCTGAAGCTCCGCGAGGCGGGTAAGACGGTGATTCTGTGCAGCCACCTGCTGGCCGACGTTCAAGACGTGTGCGATCGGATCGGCATTCTGTACCAGGGCGAGTTGAAGGAGTTGGGCCGGGTCGACACGCTCCTGACGATGCGCGACGTGACGGAGATTCGGGCCTCCGGGTTGTCTGAACCGGCCAAGGAGGAGATCAAACGGGTGATCGATCGGCACCAGGGGCAACTCGTGTCGCTAGGCAATCCGACGACGACCTTGGAGGAGTTGTTCCTTGGCATTATTCGACAGAGCGAGGCCCATCCTGGCCGGCGCGTCCGGGGCGTGCTTGCCGACCAACCCGACGGCGACGACGCGGTTGCCGTGAACCCCTGACGCGCGCGAGGAATCGCAACTCTTGTTTGTCTGCCCCAACCGGCTTATGGAAAATTTGAACGATGGTTATTGAAGACGAAATCCCTCCCTTTTCCCAATGGCTTCCCGCGGGCCTGCTGCACTGGCTCCTCATTGCCGGGAGCTTGGCGCTGGCGGCTTTGTTGCTGGGCTGGTTGTTTGCGGCATTGCGCCATGGCCCCGGGGCGGCGACTCGCACGGTGAGCCGCGCGCTGGCCGATACGTGGGCTGATATTGTGAACATGTCGGTTCGCCGCGTGGGAGCCCTGGCCTGGTTGGCCGTGAAGGAATCGATTCGGCGCTGGGTCGTTGTCGTCTTCGCCGTGTTCATCTTCCTCCTGCTGTTCGCCGGCTTCTTCCTTGATCCAGCCAGCACCTACCCGGCCCGGTTGTATCTGAGCTTCGTCCTGACGGCCACGATGTACCTCATCTTATTACTGGCCTTGTTCTTGAGCACCTTGAGCCTGCCGGCCGACATTCGAAATCGGACGCTGCATACCGTGGTAACCAAGCCGGTTCGTTCCAGCGAGATCGTGCTGGGACGAATCATCGGCTTCACGGCCGTGGGCACTGGGTTGTTGGTTTGCATGGGGCTGTTGAGCTATTTTTTCGTGATTCGCGGGCTTAGCCACACGCATGAAGTTTCAGTGCGCGAGCTTCAGCGGCTCCGCGATTCGTGGAATGGACAACTGGCAGGCGCGAAGCCGGCGCCGCCGATCGAGGTGGAGACCGAGGCGGCGCACGGGCACCGGCACACATTCCGCGCCGATGCCATCCAACGCAAAGACGGTCGAACCGAACTGATCCGCCGTGGCCGAGTGCGAACCGACAAGGCACGCGGTCACTGGCACGAGTTCTCGTACACCGTTCCCGATGACGCGGCCCAAGGCGGCGACCGATCACCGCTCGAGTATTCCGTCGGTTTGCCTGAGGACCGCTTCGTTGCCCGCGTACCCGTATACGGCAAGCTCCGGTTCAAGGATTCCAAAGGCGACCCGGTCGACAAAGGCGTGAACGTGGGTAGCGAGTGGGCCTACCGGAGCTTCATCCAGGGCGGGACGCTGGCCACCGCCATCTGGACCTTTGAAGATATTACGCCCGAACGTTTCCCGAAGGATCGGTTTCCCGACGGACTGCCCCTGGAACTGAACATCGAGGTCTTCCGAACCTACAAGGGCGATACCGAGGGCGACCACATCCCACCCATCCATGGCAGTCTCACCGTGCATAACCCCACCACTGGCGAGCAAGTGGTAGTGCGCATCTTCCCGGCGAAGGAGTTCACCACCGATTCGCAAGTGATCCCACGAAAGCTGACGCGGACAAGCGACGGCCGAACGTTCGATCTGTTTGACGACTTCGTGCGAGACGGGAAGCTGGAATTGTGGATCCACTGCGTCGAGTCGGCCCAGTATTTCGGCATGGCCCAGGCGGATATCTACCTCCGCGCTCGCGACGGCTGGTTCGCGTGGAACTTCATCAAGGGATACGTGGGAATCTGGATGCAGATGCTCCTGCTGATTGCCTTCGGCGTTATGTTCAGTACGTTTCTGAGCGGCCCCGTGGCCATCCTCGCGACACTGGGAACGCTGATTGGCGGCATGGCCAGCCGGTTCATGATTAGCCTAGCAACCGGCGAACTACCCGGCGGCGGGCCGGTTGAGGCTTTTTACCGCCTGCTCACCCAGGAGAACCTTGTTTCCGACTTGCCCGAAGGCTTCCGTTCGGAATTGATGCGCATGCTCGATACGGCGTTGCAGGGTTACCTTCGCGGCATGACGCAGATCCTGCCTGCCTTCGAGAAATTCGATTACTCGACCTGGGTAGCTTATGGGTTCAACATCTCCGGCGATCTGCTGGCGACTCGCATGATGACTCTGCTGGGCTTCGTCCTGCCGGTGTTCCTTGCCGGATATCTCTTCCTGAAACTGCGCGAGGTAGCTCGATGAATCCTCGAGACCGATCATTCTATCGCAAGATATCGTATCTCGTGGCCATGGCCGTGTTGCTGGCCGTCATGTTCTTCTTCAGCCGGCCCGCCACGCAAGATGCCCGCGGGGCCAAGGGATCGGCGGGCGGATTGCTTGCGCGGATGCGAGCAGAGTATGGCCTCAGCCAGGCGCAACTGGGCGAGATCGATCCCACCAGCGAATCCATTCGGCTGGCCACACTCGGAATGCGCGGCATCGCCGCCAACCTGCTGTGGAGCCGAGCCAACGAATACAAGATGAAGAAGGATTGGAACAACCTTTCGGCAACGCTGAACCAACTGGTCAAGCTCCAGCCGAACTTCATTTCCGTTTGGCGATTTCAGGCGTGGAACCTTTCGTACAACGTGTCCGCGGAGTTCGACGACTACCGCGACCGGTATCATTGGGTGATTCGCGGAATCAATTTTCTCATCGACGGCACCGAATGGAACGAGCGGCAGCCGCGGCTTCAGTGGGACATCGGCTGGTTCATTGCCCAGAAGATCGGTCGGGCCGACGAACACCGGCAGTTTCGCCGCCTGTTCCACGCCGACGACGAGTTCCACCGTCGCAACGCCCTGTTCCACTCACCCGATCGCTTCCCCGTGCTCGACAACCGCGATAACTGGCTGGTGGGCAAGCAGTGGTTCCTTGGGGCCGAGCACCTGGTGGACAACGCCGGCGCCACGATGTCTGGCTTGAGCCCGCTGCTCTTTCGCTCCGACGCGCCCATGACGCAAATCAACTACGCCGACGCCATTCAGACGGAAGGCGTGTTTGGCGAGCGGGCGCTGCGAGCCTGGGATGTGGCCGCCAAGGAGTGGCGCCGCTATGGCCAGTTGGACATCCCAACCACGTTTGGCACCATCATCCAACTCGACTACGGCGAGCGGCACCAAGCTGCGGTCGACAAACTCACCACCGAGTTCAACAAGCTAACGCCGGGAGTCCGTGACGAAATCCATCGGGAGCGTTACGAGGCGTTGCGACCCATCGAACGCGAGGCGTTTGATACGCCGATCGCCGATCGCACCGACCGGCAGTATCAGCTTGCCGCCGACGCCGAGGAAAAACTCCGAGTGACGCACAAGGAAGTCGCCGCCCGCGCGCCTCGGCCCAACCGCGAGAACGCCGTCAAACTGGCTGAGCAGATTACCAAGCTCGAAGAGCAGGTGCAACACATCGACCGGTACCGCCAGATTGTCAACTACGCCTACTGGCGGCTGCGCTGCCAGGTGGAGCAGACGCCGGACGCGGTGGACGCTCGCGAGTTCATCTATCGCGCCGAGCAGGCGCTGGCCAACGGCGTTCTGCCCGAGGCAATCAAGCACTACGGCGACGGCTTCGCCAAGTGGCGGCTGGTGCTTGACGCACATCCGGTCTTGCTCAAGGATGAGACCACCATTGAGGATCTCTCGGAAACGATCGACAACTACCGCAAGCTTCTCGACCAACTCGATCAGCCCTTGCCCGACGACTTCTTGCTCCGCGACGTCCTTACCCTGCGCGACAAGCGGCAGCAAACGTCGTTCGGCCCCTACGAAGGTCCATAGGCTCACCGACTATCGAGCGCGATGGTCGCTCCCGTATTGTGCGGTTCGCGGAACGCCGTAACAACTGATCGCTTGAGAAGGAGAGAGACTTCTCCCGTGGACGACCACGCATCCCGATCCCGGTCCTGATACTAATACAAGGCTACGCTATAACCGGGCGAGAAGAAGCAAGCGATGTCAATTATTATAGTTCTCTTTTTCTAGGCCCAGCCGCCAGGGAGCGGGCACGCTCGGGTGCAGAATCATCCCCGTGAGAGTTCTGGGAAGACGTCTTTGGGGAGGCGCTGCTTGCGCACGGCGTCTTGTAGCTTGGCTAGGAACTCGTGCTTATAGTTGGCCACGGTCTGCTCGGAAATGGCAAGCTTTTCGGCCACGTCTTTGTTCGCTTGGCCACGAACGAATAGCAGTTCGACGCAGCGAAGCTTCTCCCACTGGCCACGGCGGCGCCAGTACTCGATCTGCTGCCTGATGGCGGCCGTTAAGGCAGCATCTTCCAGCCCGCGGCGCTCGCCGCTGCGGGCCAAGCTGCTTGCGGCCCGGACATTCGCCACCGGCTCCCAGCAATTGCTAGAGTCGGCCGTGGCGAGCGGTAACGCGGGACGTCGGCCATCGCGCCGCAGTCGATCGGTCAGTTTGTGCGCGGCGATGGAAAACAGATAGCTTTCCAACGGCCGCCGCCGATCGTAGTTCGGCAGACTAGTCAGGAACCCGATAAACGTCTCCTGGACCACGTCCTCCGCGCTCGATCGGTCGTGAAGGCGGCTCTCCACGTAGGCCAGCAGGCGGCCCTCGTACTGGGCAATCAACTGGTCCCACGCACGTTCCTCGCCCGCGCGGATGCGATCAATGAGTAGGCGGTCGGTGTCGCTGGGAATGGACATGGCGGTACTCTCCACGCGGAAACGCAAGCTGGTTCACCTAGCCGGCCAACCACCTCCCGGCACACGGCATCCCGCGCGCCCTCTGTGTCTCAACGCGAGGAATGCATCGTGCTACGCCATGGCTAGCAGCACGGCGACTACCGCTAGCAGTATGGTCGCAACGACAGTAAGTCGCAACCAGCCCCGGTACGCGCCGTGGGTTGCCAGGTCGATCCTCAGGTACAGCAGAAGCAGCCCCAGCAGGGCCAGCAGGACGCCGAGGCCGCAACCCAGGACGATCATGCGGCTTTCCACGGCCTTCTGCCTGCAAAGAGAGGCAAGCTGCTGCCGGGTGTCGGCATCGAATTTCAGCAGTATGTGCAAGTCGATTAGCTCGCCGTATTCCTGCGATGGTTCCAAGGGAATGACGTCGGACGCCGAGGTCGCCGATTGCCAGGCTTCGGACACAAGCATCGAAAGCATGTCGTGCATGGGTAATTCGATATGCACTGAAGGCTCGGGCTCGAGGAGTTCCGTGTACCGCGCCACGGCGCGGTTCACGGCGTCCTGGAACATGTCACGCAGCAGGGAATCGCGTTCGACCATCCGTCGTAATTCATGCACCTCGAGCTTTCGCGGCAACGGCCGATTGTCCAAAAGCCCGGGTTCCTCGCAAGGATAGGGGCCCACGCGAACGCGCATCCAGTAGCTCGCGCCGTCGTGGACCGTCCAACTGCTCTTACCCTGAAGCCATTCGGGCGGACCGTCGGGCGAAACAGCCGGATCCGGCTCCGCGACTGGCGCCGCCTTCCCGGCCGGCAAGGTAGCCTGAGTGGCCGAGGTAGAATCAACCTCGGCACGCACCTCCGGAGTCTGATGTCGAGCGTTTTTGATCCCATGATGAGCTTCCGGCACGGCGGACTTGCGCAATATGAAGACCGGTACGACCAGTAGTGCCAATACGACGAAGACGCCCAGAATGGACAGAACCGCGCCGGCCAGGGCCCGCATCGCCGGGCTAGTCAGTAGAACAATCAGCCCGACAAGCCCTCCCAGGACGATCAGCCCGAACAGGAGCAGGAAAGATAATGCCATTCTGGGTGCCTCATGATTGGATTCTTCCGCTTTTCGACGTAACCATGTCGTCTCGAATCGAGCTAGCGGACGGCACGACGGAACATGCCTGCTACTATGTCAACTATGGCTGATGTGTTTTCAGCCCATGCTGGCGCTCGTGCCGGTTGATCCATGGGCTGCTGAGTTGAACGGAAATGGCCATGACGGCGGCCACCATGGGCAGCCACACCTGTGGAAAACGCCACAACCCCGCGACGAATCCCGCCACGACCACGCACAAGATGACCGACCAGAATCGCAACCGAGCTGGGCGCAGCGGATCGGCCTGTCGCCACCAGCGGATCACTAGGAACAGGGTGCCGAAGACGGCCAGGTAGGCCATCAGCAGCGGCCGACCGTCGACGGCGTAGAAACCGGAGGGCAACTGGTACGCCGGGGGCGGCGGGAAGCCGGCGGCAGGCGTCAGATTGACCCAGAGGAACCGTCCCGCGTAGAACGCGAATAAGCCCACCCCCATCCCAAGCACCATCATCGTGAACCGGCGGAGGATTGGCTCACCCTCGGCGCCCTCCCACAACTTCGACGGAACGAGTACGGCCCACGTACCAACCAACCCGACCAGGAACAGCCAGGCAGCTTGCTCTGGGCGCATGATCTCGGCGTTGTAGCCGTGCAGCAGGCCGATCGCCAGGCATGTCACGGCCACGATCAGGGTGCTGCCGAGCATGGATGCCAGCAGGTCAGCCAAGCGCTCACGCATCGGCTTGACCACCAGCGCGGCAACCGCTTCGTCACTGGCGGGGCGCCAGCGGTGGTGGGTGGCATGGCGTACCGACGGCCCGGGCGGCGTTCCGCGCGGCACGCCGTGAGCCGTGGGCGGCGGCAGCGGGACGGACGGCGGCAGCGAAGCCAGCACTAGCAAACGCACAAGGCGATACGCCCCGTACAACGCCAGAAATCCGACTAGAATCGGCAGAATCAGCCCAACATTCGCCAGGAGCACGCCCAACCCAACCAGGACGAGCGCCACGCGCACGGGTGTGCCCAGGTTTGCCGTCTGCCAAGCGCTATATGCTTTCGCAGTGCTATCGCGGATCGCGCGCCAAACGGGCTCCTCGTCAACCGCGATAGCCTCGGGCACGGCCGTAATGGATGGGCCGTCCGCCGGGTAGGTCGAGCACGCGCTCGAGGGCAATCGCCCCGCGCCGGGCGGTAGACGCTTGGGCGTCGGCAGCGCGGCCACCATGGCATCGACCGACCGAAAACGTTTCTCGGGATCCTTTTCCAGGGCCTTGGCCACCACGCTTCGATATGGCTCCGCCAAGGCGGTGAGGTCGGGCAAGGCCGTCAGGTGCTTCATGAGCACCTCGCCCACGCTCTCGCCGTCAAAAGGTACGCGACTGGTCAGCAGCTCGTGCAGGATGATGCCCAACGCGTAAACGTCGATTTCCTTACCGTAGCGGCCGTTGGCCACCTCCGGCGCCATGTAGTGGACGGTTCCGACACTCTCGGTATGCCCGTTTCGACGGCTGCACGAAATGAACTTCGACAGGCCGTAATCGCCCACCTTCACCACGCCTTCGCCGGAAAAGACATTACCCGGCTTCAGGTCGCGATGGACGATGCCGCGGTCGTGTAGGTAGGCCACGGCGGCGCCGATACCGTGGAACCAGGCCAGGGCAACGTCGATTGGCACGCCGTTGGGCTGACGACGCAGCGCGTCTTCAAGGCTTTCGCCGGAGACGTACTCCATGACCACCCAGGTATCGCCCTGCTCGTCCTGGCGGATGTCGTACAGATCGAGCAGATTGGGATGCCTCAGATTCAGGCAATGACGGATGCCGCGCAACTCGACTTCGAGGTTGCGGCGCACTAGCTTCAGAGCCACCTCCTTGCCGGCATCACTGAGAGCGTAGTAGATTTCGCCGAATCCACCCTGGCCGATTCCGCGTTTGATCGTATACCCGGCAAGCGGCCGCGAGCCGCTCGGATAGACGAATTTCGCCGAACGGCCGGGCGGATGGGCACCGTTCGGCGAGTTGGCGAACTCGGCGGTATTCCGACCTTCAAGGTCCATGACGCCCACCTGCTCTTGCATGATGTTTCACCCCCGGCCCGATCTGTTGTTAGCCCGGGCCGCATGTAACGATTCTAACACACTCTCCCCTTGCCATCATTCGATCGCCACGGCGAACTGCTCGCCGGTAATACGCGAGTTTCGGCCGATCCGTGCCCGGTCGCGGCACTCGGCCCCGTCGACCGCAAATTCCGCCCGACTGCGGCAGAACAACTCGTCGTCGTGGCGGTACAGGACCAGCTCATTTGGCCAAGAGCGGCATACGACGTGGCTGCTAGGTTTGGGGCCCAAGACGCACGAATCGGCCATCAGCAGGACGGCGTCGGCCCCGGGTTCGGTCCGGTGCCGGCTTAGGAAATCGAGTCGGGCCGTGGCGCTGAGGGCGTGGGGCCGACGGAACCGAATCCGAACCGAATCGCCCAATGTGATGATACTACCATCGGCAAGCGGGGCGATCCGCTCCACCAGCCTGCCATCGACGCGCGTCGCGTGGATGGCCTCGATGACGTATCCCTCGCCGTCGCGCCGAATCCTTGCATGCCGGCTGGAGACGTCGCCCAGGATCGGCACGTCGACGCGTCCCTCGACACTTGCCTGGCCGAGGACGACCGCATCGGCTAGGCATACCCAGTAGCCGCCAACCGCATCGACCCAAAGCATGAGCCTCTCGTCGTTCCGAGCGACCTTGGCATTGCGTCCCCACATACAACTCACCTTCAAACTGCTGGAAGGAGACAAAGCCCAGTCCCCGCGCGTTGGGCCGGGAATGCAGCTTCCATTCAGTAAACCCAGTGTAACATCGGTATCGATCACCGGCGATTCCCCCCTGCTGTTAGGCGAGCGGCGAAAACTGACGTACCTGTGGGATGGGATTTAGCCCATCGCTTCCAATTCAGCGGAGGCGGTCATCTCCTTGACGGACTGAAGTCCATCCTACTCGATTGCGCAATCCTCCTTGCTTCTCACTGGTCTTGGGCCAACTCGACCGCCGTGGACGTACCACGGGCAAAGTACTCGGAAACCTGCTCAACGACGTTCTCCGCCGTAGGCTCGTCGAGCGGGATTTCCGGGTGAAAATCGGTTTCGGCCTGCACCAGTTGGTCGGCCACGTCCAGCCGCGTGCGAAGGTCGGCAATCAGTTCCTTGACGCGACCAAGTTGGCTGTCGTCGAATTGGAACTCGCTTGTGGTTTGGGCGGCGGCAATCATCTGTCGCCGAGCCTCAAGGTTCTCCACCTCGACCTCGAGCTGCCGCCGCGCGGCCAACATGCCTTCGAGCCGCTGCCTCGCCGCTTGCAGGCTCCGTTGCCTCGCGGTGTGAATCTGCTCAAGGCTGGCG
This sequence comes from uncultured Planctomycetaceae bacterium, assembly GCA_964487655.1. Classification (GTDB taxonomy): domain Bacteria; phylum Planctomycetota; class Planctomycetia; order Pirellulales; family Thermoguttaceae; genus PWXP01. The sequence continues at coordinate 18,898 of CAZASB010000007.1, read as the reverse complement.
AGCGTGGCGTCGCCGGTTTTATACCGGTTGAACCGATTGGTCAGATCGGTCTTGACCTGGTTGGCCGCGTAGGTTCGTCCGGCGTAGGTGTACTCCTCCTTTTCCTTGGCCAGGTCCTCGGTCAGCCGCATGATCTGACTCTTCTCCTGGGCCAGCCGCTCCTTCGATCGCTCGATGCGTTCTTCAAGCTGCTTGACCTCAACCTCTTCGCGAGCAATCACCTGCAGGTTCTTTCGCACCTCGGGCGTGAGGTCGCGGATCATGTCCCGCGCCCGATCGATTTGGAACTCGACCGGCACGCTATCGTGAACCGCCTGCTTCACATACCCGCCGGAAGTGCGAAGGTAACTCCATGCACTGGTACCAAACAACACCAGTGCAACGAGCGCTGCTCCGGCCGACATAATGACTACCTTCTTGACCATGACCACATCCTCCTGTTTGAAAGTCACTCGAATTGGGTAAAATGGCACCGTTGGAACGCAGCTATCCCGGATTATTCATCTACGTAGGGTGGGTCAAGGTCGCATAGATCGTTGGTGGGTCCGCACAAGCCGCAACCGAGCTGATTTATGGCCGCCCGCCTGGGAAGACGCCGACAATAGCGACCGATGACCCACCAAAGAAGCAGCTTGTTTGACCCACCCTACCTATCATGAATAATCCGGGCTATACAGGTAGTTCGCCGCGGATTGCCGCATCTTGAACTTTTTTTGGGGAAGATCACGATGGCTGACGATTGTGAAGCACTGGTCAGGGCGATTCACGCCACTCGTTACAGAATAGTGCTGGCCCTTTCAGGGGGAGGCGCCAGGGCCATGGCAGAGTTGCTGGAAGTGCCCGGCGCCTCGAGAACACTGCTAGAAGCAGTGGTGCCCTACAGCCGGAGTGCGTTGCTCGGCTGGGTGGGTGGGCGTCCAGATCAGTTCTGTTCCACCCGAACGGCTCGAGCCATGGCCATAGTTGCTCTCGGCCGGGCCGGTCGCTTGGCGGAGCCGGGGGCATCGCATCTTCTGGGCGTCGCCTGTACTGCGGGGCTGGCCACCGACCGGCCTCGCCATGGTGAACACCGGGCACACGTCGCTGTCCAATCGGAAAGCGAAACCGTCTGCTGGTCGCTTCACTTGGTCAAAGGCCGGCGCAGTCGGCGCGACGAGGAGCAACTGGTGGCCTCGCTGGTGCTGAACTGCATGGGCGAAGCGTGCCACGTGGCGGAACGCGTGCCGCTGCCGGTGGCCGACGACGAGCCCATCGAATGCTTCCGTACAACTGGCCGGCCCGCATGGCGCGAGTTGCTGCACGGGCGGCGCGACGTCGCTTGCGAGAATGGTGCGGTAGAAACGCCGGCGGCACTGCTTTCCGGGGCATTCAATCCATTGCACGCTGGCCATCGCCGCATGGCCGAAGTGGCCGAGAAGGTGCTCGGCCGGCAAGTCCACTTTGAAATGGCCATTGTCAACGCCGACAAACCGCCATTAGACTACGTGGAGCTGGAGTATCGCCTGGGGCAGTTTGCCACCGACCAACCGGTCCTGCTCACTCGAGCCCCGACCTTCGAGGCGAAGTCGGCTCTTTTTCGGGGCGTTACGTTCGTCGTTGGGGTCGATACGATGCGACGGATTACCTCGCCCACCTACTACGGTAACGATCCGGCCGCCGAGCGCGCCGCGCTGGAACGCATTGTCCAACGCGGCTGCCGATTCCTCGTGTTTGGCCGCGACATGGGCACCGGCTTCATTCGCCTGGGCGACCTCGACCTGCCCGACTACCTCCGCGCCATCTGCCGCGAAGTCCCCGCCGACATGTTCCGCGAAGATATTTCCTCCACGGCCCTGCGCCGGGGAGCGGCGAGTGCCGAGTTCTGATTCTCCAGATGATTGTCCAGCTTGACTTGCGAATCAGCCGTAACGTGGCTATGCTGGTAGAATGCTGGCGGTGGCTGCCTCGACGCTGGCCTCCCTCCTTGAGCATCACCAACTACCCCTCCCTGCTATGGAGCCTGCTATGTCTAGTGATTCTTCATTGAACGGTTCAACTCGTACCTCCCGGCGGAGTTTCCTCAAGGCCACGACGTTGGCCGCCGCAGCCGGCAGCCTTTCGGTCGCGCGCGGCGCTCACGCCGCCGGCGACGACGTTTTGAAGGTGGGCCTGATCGGATGCGGTGGACGCGGCACGGGCGCCGCGGTCAACGCCCTGAATGCCGATCCCGGCGTGAAGGTCGTTGCGTTGGGCGATGCCTTCGACGACCGACTCCAAAGCGCCCGCGCGGCGCTGAAAAAGCGAGATCCCGACCGAGCCGACGTGTCCGACGATCACTGCTTCGTGGGCTTCGACGCCTTCCAGAAGGTGATCGATAGCGGGATCGACGTCGTCGTCCTCGGTACCACGCCGCACTTCCGGCCGCAGCACGTGAAGGCATGTATCGACGCCGGCAAGCACGTCTTCTGCGAAAAACCCATGGGAGTCGACGCGGCAGGTATTCGTAGCATCATGGCTAGCGCTGAAGCGGCCGACCAGAAGAAGCTCAACATCGTCTCCGGATTCTGCTGGCGGCGTCATCCGGCCGTTCAAGCCACCATGCAGAAGGTGCTCGACGGAGCTATCGGCGACGTGCTGAATATCCAGGAGACCTATCTCACCGGCACGCTCTGGCACCGCGGCCGGCAGCCAGAAGACACGGAGATGGTGTACCAGATGCGCAACTGGTACTACTTCGACTGGCTCTCCGGCGACTTCAATACCGAGCAACACATTCATAGCCTGGACAAGGCTTCGTGGGCCATGGGCGACAAGCCGCCCGTCCGCGCATGGGGTCTCGGTGGCCGCCAGGTCCGCACTGAGCAGCCGAAATGGGGCAACATCTACGACCACTTCGCCGTCGTGTACGAGTATGAGAACGGTACCCGCGTCCACTCCTACTGCCGGCAGCAGGAAGGGACGTATCGCGATGTCTCCGACCACTTCATTGGTACGAAGGGACGAGCCGACATCCTGGGCAACCGTATCACGGGCGAAACCGAATGGCGCTACGACGGCCCCGGCGGCAACATGTACGATCTTGAGCATGTCGCCCTGTTCAAAGCCATTCGCGAAGGCACGCACGTCAATGACGGCCACTTCATGGCCATAAGCACCATGCTGGGCATTCTCGGCCGCATGGTCTGCTATACCGGCCAGGCCATTACATGGGATCAGGCGATCAACTCGCAACTGGTTCTGTCGCCGAAGGAGTATGGCTGGGACGCGGAACCGCCGGTCGTACCCGACGCGGAAGGTCGGTATCCAGTCGCCATGCCAGGTATTACGCCGTTCGTTTGACGCGAGGAGAACGCAAGTCCCCGCAAGAGTGTGTTTTGTAACCCCCGCATAAGACGGCCTTCCCGGGCTGCGGATACGCCCGGGGAGGCCTCTTTTCGTTGGCCCCTGGCGAATGTTCCGTCCGATAACGACATCGGGCCCGTTCGTTTACCGAACCGACACTTCGCAGCTCAAACCACCGGCGGCCGGCAGATACGCGTGGTGGACGTAATCGGCCACCATGCGATGGGCGCTAAATCGCCAAGCCAGCGAGCTGATGGAGTTCATCATCCGCTTGATCCAGTGGCGGGGCAGGCCGTCAATATCGCGGTCGTAGAATAGCGGAATCACCTCTTCGACGAGCACACGCTGCAGCGACTCGGTATCGCGGCGGTCGGTCACGTCGCGGTCGACATGGTGGGTGCCTCTTCCGATCGCAAACCCATTCGAGCCGTCATAGGCTTCCGCCCACCAGCCGTCGAGAACCGACAAGTTCAGCACTCCGTTGAGCACGGCCTTCTGCCCGCTCGTACCTGAGGCTTCCAGTGGGCGACGCGGCGTGTTCAGCCACACGTCAACGCCCTGAATCAGGTGTCGACATACGTTGATGTCGTAGTCTTCGATGAAGACTATGCGGCGTGCAAACCGCGGATCGTGCCGCAGATTGGCGATCCGTTGGATGATTCCTTTACCCGGATTGTCGGCCGGGTGCGCCTTACCGGCGAAGATGATCTGCACCGGGCGATGCGGATCGTTGACCAATTTGTCGAGCCAGTCGGGATCCGTCAGCAGCAGCGCGGCGCGTTTGTACGTGGCGAAACGGCGGCCAAAACCCAGCGTGAGCACATCCGGGTCCAGAATGTTTCGTCCCGCCTCGACCATCTCGTCCGATTCGCCACGCCGGCGACACTGCCGGCTTACTCGGCGTCGTACGAACGCCAGGAGCAGGTTCTTCAAGGCGTGGTGCGTTTCCCATAGTTCGCCCGGGTCGACGTCGTGGATGTTCTGCCACGGGTCGGGCTCGCCGATGCGGCTCATCCAGCCGATCGGGAAGTTGCGATCGTAGAGCTGCTGCATTTGCCAGGCCAGCCAGCTTTGCAGGTGGACGCCGTTGGTGATGTGGCCGATGGGCACTTCTTCCTCGACGCGCCACGGCCAAAGGTGCGCCCACATGCGCCGGCTCACGTGTCCGTGCAAGTTGCTCACCGCGTTGGCCTTGCGAGAAAGCTTCAGGCCGAGCACCGTCATGCAGAACGTCTCGTGCTCGTTTTGGGGCTCCACGCGTCCGAGTCCCATCAATTGTTCGAACGAGATGTGCAACTGGTCGCGGAGCGGCCCAAGGTGCTCCTCAATCAGGGCGCCGTCGAAGCGGTCGTGGCCGGCGGGAACTGGGGTGTGCGTGGTGAAAACCGTGTGACGAGCGACGTTGCGCAACGAGTCGTCGAACGACTTGCCGTCATCGGCCATCCGCTCCCGGATCGCCTCCAGGGTAGCGAAGGCGTTGTGCCCCTCGTTCAAATGGTAAACACCCGGCCATATCCCCAACGCGCGCAGCGCACGCATACCGCCTACTCCACAAACTAACTCCTGTCGGATGCGGGTTCGGCTGTCGCCGCCGTATAGACGACTGGTCAGCTCGCGGTCCTCGGGGCTGTTGCCCGGTACATCGCAGTCCAGCAGGTACAAGTTCACCCGGCCGACGCGCATCAGCCATATCTTGGCTAGCAGCTTGCCCGTGCGTGTTTCAATGGTCACCATGACGGGCTTCCCGTCGGGCCCCCGGGCCGGCTCCATGGGCAGATTCTCGACCTTGGTGTCGAGATACTGCTCCTGCTGCCAGCCCTTCTCGTCGAGGTGCTGCTTGAAATAACCCTGATCGTAGAACAACCCGACGGCCACCAAGGGCACCCCAAGCGCCGAAGCGCTCTTAATGTGGTCGCCGGCCAACACGCCGAGACCGCCCGAATAGATCGGCAACGATTCGTGAACCCCGAACTCCAGCGAGAAGTACGCCACGGGCTTCGACCCGAGCACGCCAGTGTGCGTTTTGCCCCAGATGGGCGTCTCGGCCAGATACTCCTTCAGGCGGCGAAAGGCGTAATTGATGCGGCTGTAGAGAACCAACTCCGCCGTACGCATCTCCAGACGCTCAGGCGTAAACTCGCGCAGGAGGGCAATCGGGTTGTGGTCTAACTGCCTCCATCGAATGGGGTCAAGATCCCTAAACAGGTTTATAACTTCCGGGTGCCAACTCCACCAAAGATTTCGTGCCAGGGCAACGCATTTATCGTAAAAGGTTTCAGCCGTGAGCGCAAACTCGCCCAGCGGTTGCTGTGTATTAACTGGCGGAATTTCAATCTGAGACATGGTTGATTTCCAGGTTTATGACGTTTCGGATCAGATACCGAGCACCGAATTATACCGACCTGCCAGTTTCACGCGACCCCAAAATGGGCGGCATCCATATTAGCATTCGATTATCAAGGCAAAGCGATTGACAACCGATGCCTGCAATGGTAAAAAGGTAGGTTCTGTGGGATTTCGTTCGCTCTTGGAGTTCGTGGCACGCTCGTGTCCGGTGCTCGTCGGAAACGGGAGTTCTTGTCGCTACACGGCCGGGGGCACATGAATCCCCTTTCCGGAGGGGTGTCCTCCACACATGCAAGACCGGACCTCGACATGGCAAGCATGATTCGATCGCAGACCAGACGCAGGCAATTGGCCGGCTCGTTCGTTGCGGCCGTGGTAGTGCATATCGCACTCATAATATGGCTATTCTTCTTGCGTCCGGGGAGTCCGTCGTTGGATGAAGTACCGTCGCAGACGGCGGCAGTCCAGAGCGCCAATTCCACGGCGGAGCCTACCGGAGAATCGATCCCGACGGATCGAGCCGAATTGCGAGGCAAGATCGACCTGACCGTGAACCGGTTTCTCGGCGACAATCCGGAAAAGCTTGCCAAGCGGGCGGAGGGAGCTGTACAGTGGATCGAGAGTCGCAGCAGTGAAGACGCAATTGACGATATCGGCAAAGTAGTGCGAGATGCCTACGAAGTTCACCCGCGTGTCTACGCTCCGGTCAATCCGCCGCCGCCGGGCAATTTCGACCACGATACGATGCTGCCCTACTCCGTGGAACATCGGGTCAGAGAAGACGGCTCCAAACGTGTTGCATACACGTGGGTAGATGAGCAAGGGCGATCCTTGAAAATCGAGATGCTGGAAGAGGCATCGGACCCGGCCCTGACCACCGCCCTGCGGATGGCGGAGCGGTCGCCCATGATGCGGCAGCTCTTCCAGACGAGTATTTTGCCCGTCCTGGAGTCACAACTTCGGCAGCGGCACTAGTCCGAATTATTCATGCGCCGGGCTAAGGTTGGACCAATTCATACATCCCGTCGCCCGAACGCTTGAGCTTCCCCTGCCGCGCCAATTCTTCCCACACGGCCAGTGGATACTGATCTGGTGGCGTAATGCCGACAATCCCCGACTGGCGGCCGCTACTCATCGGGCCTACGCCGAGTCGAGATTGGTCGTCCAGACAGGTGAGCTTCAAGCGTTTTCGAAAGGCTTTGAGTGCCTTTTTCAGCTCTTGCGGCGAGGGCGCCGGGGGTTGCGTCGCATCGGATTCGGTCATGGCAAACTTCCTGCTGGGGCGTACGTCCATCGACAAAAAGGGTTGTAAAGAAAGGCCGGTGCTGGAAAACCCCCGCTTCGGGGACTTCCACGTGAAATCCGCATGTTGCGGCCAAAGGGCATTCTACGGGGGCTCGGCTGGCTTGTCGAGATCGTTCCCCGACATGCTTTTACACAGATATTATGTTCCAGGCGGCAAGACGCCGCCCATGCGGCTCGCGTGCAACCACGGAGCGAGAGTGCCTTGGTAGCCCAGCCGTAAGCGTTCCGCGGCACCTTGAAACCTGCACGTTGACCGCGCCCAGTCTATCGTCTACACTATTCCCGATCCTGGGGCAATCCACAAGAGGAGAAAGCATGTCGCGACTGGACGACCCGCGTGTCAATGAGGACAAACTGCTCAGTACCTTGCGGTTGCTTAACCGGTTCGCGGTTCGGTGCCTAGCCGTGCTGATGACGGCGGTCATCCTGCTTGGCGTGGCCGACGTGGCCTACACGATCTACCAGCGATTGTTGGATCCGCCGTGGTTCTTCGTGACCATTGGCGACATCGTGGGCGTGTTCGGCGCGTTCATCGCGGTTCTGATCGCCATCGAGATATTCGTGAACATCACGGTCTATCTGACCGAGAACGTGATTCACGTCCGGATTGTCATGGCAACCGCCCTGATGGCCATTGCGAGGAAGGTCATCATCCTCGACTTCAAGGATCTTGATCCGGCGTATGTATGGAGCACCGCGGCGGTCGTTCTCGCGATGAGCATCGGCTACTGGCTTGTGAACAAGAAGGATTCGGAAACCAGCAAGCAGGAGCACGATCTGTTCACCATGGTCGACTCCCATTCGATCAAGGATGACCCGACCGCTGAACCGGCGACGGCCCAACCTTCGGCAGACGACGAGGCCAAGTCGCTCAAGGGGATCTGACGCTTGCCGTGAGTGTTCATGCCTGGCCACTTGCTTCGCGCCTCTCGGGCCGGTAGAATCCGGTAAGGTTTAGCGGCTCAAACGCGTTGCGCCGCGGCGTTTTCCGTGTAGGCTCGATTTGGCCTGCGTTCCTTATTCCCACCGGAGGATCTCACCATGCGACCAGCGACGTTGTTGACAAGCTGCCTCTTAACCGTGGCCCTTGCCGTTGTTTCTTCGACCTTGTGGGCCGAAGAGGACGGTTTCCGACCGATCTTCGACGGTAAGACGCTGGAAGGCTGGGACGGCAACACGGAATTCTGGCGGGTCGAGGATGGCTGTATCGTCGGCCAAACCACGCCGGAAAACCCCACCGCGGGCAATACGTTCCTCATCTGGCGGGGCGACGAACCGGCCGACTTCGAACTGAAGGCCGAGTTCAAGCTCGCCAACCATAACTCGGGCATTCAGGTCCGCAGCTTCGAAGACCCGGAAAAATGGGGCAAGTGGGTCGCCGGCGGCTACCAGGGCGACATCGAAGACAGTGGCCGGTACATGGGTATCGTCTACGGCGAACGCTTTCGTGGAATCCTTGCCATGCGAGGCGACCGGACCGTGATTGGAAGCGACCACAAGCCCACGGTGGTCGGCAAGGTGGGCGATTCGGACGAGTTGCTCAAGAAGATCGACCTTGCCGGTTGGAACGAGTACCACATCATCGCCCGCGGATGGACCATCACCCAGAAGATCAACGGCAACACGGTGGCCGAGGTGAC
>CAZASB010000007.1:0-10186 GCA_964487655.1 uncultured Planctomycetaceae bacterium | reverse complement strand
CCGCACCTCGACCAGGTCGAACCGCTCATGAAGAAGGGCGTGGGCCTTGTCTGCCTGCACTATGGCGTCGAGGTTCCGAAGGAGCAGGCGGGACAGCAGTTCCTTGACTGGATTGGCGGGTACTTCGAAACGCATTGGTCGGTCAATCCGTGGTGGACCGCCCAGTTCAAGCAGTTTCCGGAGCATCCGGTCACGCGTGGCGTGAAGCCCTTCTCACTGAACGACGAATGGTACTATCACATGCGATTCCGGCCAAACATGGAAGGCGTAACGCCCCTGCTAACCGCCATCCCGCCGGACAGCACGCGCGAGCGGCCGGACGGTCCGCACAGCAACAACCCGACCGTCCGCGCGGGACGAGGCGAGCCGGAGCACGTCGGTTGGGTGTGCAACCGGGCTGATGGCGGTCGCGGGTTCGGCTTTACGGGCGGCCACTGGCATTGGGCCTGGGCCCAGGACGATTTTCGTACGTTCGTTTTGAACGGCATCGCCTGGACGGCCGGACTCGATATTCCCGAAGGCGGCGTTCCCTCCAAGACGCCTAGCTACGACGAACTGCTGAAGAACCAGGATTACCCGCAGCCGGCCGGATTTACCGAGGAAAAGGCCAAGGAGTCCTACGCTCCACGGTAACGGGATTAATTCGTGGGGATGGGACTTTCGGCCAGGAAGACGCTAGGGTGCTGCTGCTGGCCGGCGTCGGCCAGTAGCTGAACGCCCCGGTCGCGGTGCGCCGACTTGTCAATAATGAGGTTCGCGACGAACTCGATATCGACCGGGCACTTGATGTTGACCGGGCAGCCGTACGCCTGCTCCAGTGTCTGAAAAATCTCTCGTATATTAGAAACGAAGGGCGTCTCAATCCTTAAGCTGGAACAGCTTCCGCATGGCGTCGATCAGCCGACTGGGAATGCCCTCGCGCGATTCCTCGCGCAGCGACTGCAGCGGTGGGTGCAGCAGCTTGTTCACGAGCCGATCGAACGCCCGGCGCACTTCCTCTCGCCCCTCGTCACTTAGTTCGGGCAAGCGATTGAATAACCGGATAAGTTCCTCCGCCTTCGGCTTCTGCCAGCCTTCGAGCAATTGCCGAATCACCGGCCCCGTGGCTCGATGATGCAGATCGGCCAGGAAACGATCCGCCTCCTGTTCGATGATCTTCAGTGCGGCGGGTAGCTCGCGGTCGCGCTCGGCGCGGTTCCGTTCGCACGCGGCCCGCAGGTCGTCAACCGAATAGAGGTACACGCCGGGCCGCTGACCGATAGCTGGATCGAAGTCGCGTGGGACGGCCAGATCGAGGATGAACAGCGGGCGGCTGTGCCGCGCTCGCTCAATGCCGGCGAACGTCTCGCGTGTCATGACCATTTCCGGTGCGCCGGTCGTGCTGACCACGAGGTCGGCCGTGACCAGGGCTTCGGCTGCCTGGTCCCAGGCAATGGCTTGGCCGCGCCATGTGTCGGCCAGCTTCACCGCGCGGTCGTAGCTGCGATTGACCACAGTGATTTGGTGGGCGCCTTCGTCTTGGAGATAACGAAGCGTCTCCTCGGCCATTTTACCGGCCCCAAACACGACCACGTGCTTGTCGTCAAATCGGTCGAAAATCTGCTTGGCAAAGTCGGCCACGGCCACACTGGGAATGCTCACTCGCCGCTGATGGATGGCCGTCTCGCAAGCGACCCGCCGCGCGCATTTCAGGGCCGCCTGGAACGCCGCGTGCGTGATCGGACCCGTGTTGTCGTGCCGCGTGGCTAGGTCGTACGCTTGCTTCACCTGGGCGAGAATCTGCGGCTCGCCCACGACCATGCTGTCGAGGCTCGACGCCACGGTGAACAGGTGGCGGATCGCGTCGGCGTGGTGATGGTAGTACAGCGATTCAATCAGCTCATCCGGATCGAGCTTGTGGAATCGGGCAAGGAACCCGGCTACTTGCTGCCGGCCGGGCACGCCCGCGCCTTCGACAGCGGAGTACATTTCCACGCGGTTGCAGGTAGACAGCAACACGGCCTCGACACCGGGAAATACCCGTCGCCAATGATCGAGCGCTTCGGCCGCCTGCTCGCCGGAAAAGACGAGCCGCTCTCGAAGGACGATCGAAGTGCCGTGATGGCTACAGCCTACAACCTGCATGGACATGTTCTAAAAATGGACAATCTATCCGGTAACTGTTGGAGTGTACGCTTTAGCGTGTGGGCAAACAATGGATGATATTTTCGGCGTGCCAAAGTGTACACTCCAGCAAGCGGCGTGGGTAAGCTGGTTGCCGAAACCGCCGGATCCACGCACCTGGAACATTCGGCGCGTGGACGTTCGATATTCGACATTCCTCCGCCCTGGTTCTTGCCGCCATGGGCCGTGTCGAATAGCAGCATGGCGGAAAGGGCGACCAGGAGGAACACGAAGCTCACGAGCGTCAGGTAGGCGACTTTTCGTCCCTGGCGCTGCAAAGGATAGCGAGCGGTGACCACCACGGCCGACAGCAGCCACAAGAGCATGATCAGCGTGGCGAACACCACCGGATCGTACCAGGGCAACAGGTTCAGGTCGTCGGTTCGCCGAAGCGCATTGAGCACCACACCCGACGCCACGCCGACCACCAGCATGAGCACGGCCACGATCAGGGCCCGCCCGTTCACCCGAGCAAGCCATTCCAGGCTTGGCAGTCGGAGTCCTCGCGGCGGGGGCAGCTTCCGCTTCAACCGCCGATCTTGACTAAGATACATCACCCCGGCCGCAAAGCCCATCAGCACGGCCACCGTGGCCAACAGGATAGCCGTGCCGTGGATCAATCCCCAAACACGCGACGCCGGTTCGCGGGCAAACGGCTCGCTCCGGGCAAGGAACGTACCGGCGGCAATCAGGGCTAGAACCAGCGGCAGTAGGAACAGCCCAAAGCTGTGGCGAGAATGGTACCACGTCAAGTACAGGTAGACGGCCACTAGCAGCCATGCGGCAATCAGGTACCAATCCTGCTCGCTCGAAAGGGGCGAGCCTGGCGTCCCCGTGGCCCGGCGATAAAGGAATGTCGTGTGTGCAACGAGCCCGGCGCCGGCGAACCCGAGCATCAGTGCGCCGCGCACGCCGCTTCGGAACACCATGCGGGTGATTTCCAGTAGAAAGGCCACCGTGTAACTAGCAGCGAAGCAGATGATTTGCACACCGGCGAGCATCGGACCTCACTTCTCCAATCTGTGCTCTTGGAGCTTCTTGTACAACGTGTTGCGGTTGATGCCCAGACATGCCGCGGCCTTCACTTGCACGCCGCCGCACGCTGCCATGACCCGGTCGATCAGTTCGCGTTCGACCCGGCTGACAATGAACGCATGAAGGTTTTGCGAGTTAGCGCCGGCCAGGGCCACGCCTTGTTCGACTAGTTGGACGGTCAGCGCTTCCAGCCTCATCTGGCCGGCCACCTCGCGCTCGACGCGGCCGGCGGCCGACGCACGCAAGCCGTGTGGCCCCGAACCGATTCCAACCCCGCCCAAACGGGCCGAGTCATCGCCAGTCGAGTCCGCATGGACGACCCGATGCCGCCCGATTCGCCGTGGCGCCCGGCCGAGGACGGCCTCGGGCAACAGGTCGAGGGTCAGTTCATCGCCCGGCGCGAGCACGACGGCCCGCTCGACGTAATTTTGCAGCTCGCGCACGTTGCCCGGCCAATCGTAGGCCTGAAGCGCCTCGAGTGCCCGCCGCTCGATGTGTGGCACGTGCCGGTCGTTGCTCTTGTTGTAGATGCCCAGAAAGTGACTGGCTAGGGCGGGAATGTCCTCGCGCCGCTCGCGCAGCGGCGGTAAGTAGACGGTTATGACGTTAAGCCGGTAGTAGAGATCCTCGCGAAACCGGCCGGCGTCGATTTCTTCCAACAAGTCGCGGTTGCTGGCGGCGATCACCCGCGTGTCCACGTGAATGGTTTGCGTATCGCCCACCCGCTCGAACTCATGTTCCTGCAGCACGCGGAGCAGCTTCACTTGCAGCTTGGCCGTGGTCGAGTTGATTTCATCGAGAAAGACGGTGCCCGTATGGGCAGCCTCGAAGCGGCCGGTTCGGTTGTCGATGGCGCCGGTGAAGGCACCGCGCACGTGCCCGAACAGTTCGCTTTCCAGGAGGTTCTCGGCCAGGGCGCCGCAGTTGACCCGGATGAAGGGACCGCTTCCACGCGGGCTAAGGCGATGGACGGCCTTGGCAATGAGTTCCTTGCCCGTCCCCGTTTCGCCCAACAGGAGCACCGAAGCGTTCGATCGCGCCACTTGGCGCGTGAGCTGGTACACGCGCTCCATGGCCGGCCCGGACCCGATCAAACCTGGAATGGGAGGGCCGGTTTCGTTCGTCTCGATGGGTTGGCTGTAACGTGCCATGTTTACCCCTGGTCCCCGCGCTCCGCGTGGCGACCCACGGTTCGACGTTTCGCGTTGGTTGGTTGCCGGGCAACGCGGAGCGTTGCACGTACCCCTTCCCACGCGGGACGCGGGAAGAAGTCGCGGTCATTCCTCTTTTGGCGATTCAAGGATGGCTGCTTTCTGGACGGGCGTTTCCTGGACGGGCGCTTCTTGGATGGACGCTTCCTTGGTCGGCGCTTCCAGGTAATCGAGAATGTGGGCAAGCACCTGCTGAGTGGCCTGGTCGCGCGTTCCGCTGGCGTTGTAACGCTCGTATTGCTGCTCGATTTGGGTGGCGACAAGCAGAATGCCGTGCTGTTCGATAGTGCGTCCCAGGGCCGTAAGCGCCGCTCGGCGCAACGCGATGGGTGCCGTGCGGCGGCTGGCCAGATTCACCAGCGCGGTCTGGGCCGCCGGCGTGCCAAGCCGACCGGCCAGCACGGTGGCGCGCTCGGCCAGTTCGGGCACGTTCAGGGCTTTCAGGGACACGTCGTCGATCGTTCGCACATCGAATAGCTCTTGTCCCGGCCGGCTGATTTCCAGCAGCAAGTCCATCGCCCGCGCGGCCATCCGCTGGCGTTCCTTGGGCGGAACGAGGTGTGGGGCGTCAATCCCAATCAACTTGCCGAACTGCCAGCCGAATGTCGCTTCGTCGTGCGGCCATGCAAACCACAAGGCGGCCGGGTCGTTGCGAACCATGTGTTCCGCGCGGCCATATTCCTCGGCCCGGGCCAAGACGCCTACTCGCAGGTCCGCGCTACGGTAGTCGTAGCGCAGCTTCTGCAGGGCGATGTCGATGGTCGGATTGTCCAATCGCGAATCGGCCAGGATCAGCACGTAATCCGGCGAGGACGCGGCCAACCAGAGCATCTCTTGACCGTTGGTGGCCGTATCGACGCCAATACCCCGAGCGGCCAGGAACCCGGCCAACCGGAGCATCTCTTCCGATTTCGGACCGGCCAAGAGGGCCTTGGGTGAACCGCCTGTCGACGCCGCATACGCGAGCGACCGCGGCACGTGGTGCGAGCCGGCGAATGGCCGAGTGGGCTGCAAGGCGACGATCGACTCCAACGCGGCCATGCGCACCCGGCGGTCTGTGTGAATCGCCGCCTGCACCAGCGGCGATGCCGTCGGTCCCCGATGAATGAGCAACTCGGCAAGGTCGGCCCCGTCGCGCGTTTCGGGGGCGGCGGCCGTGTCGGTGTTGGCCTTGATCTCCGCGGGCGCCTCGGCTTCGGGCGCGCGGGCGGCGGCTTCATAGGCCGGATCGACCGACGCCGATTCCGCGGGCGAGGAATCCGCGGGCGCCGATTCCACCGGTACCGACTCCGCGGAGACGGATTCAACTGGCACTGATTCGGCGATACGACCACCGGCCGCCGTCTTATGGAGGAGGAAGGCGGCGGCCGTGGCGGCCGCTGGATGCCCGGTGGCAAGCGCCTCTTGCATGACCTCTTCTAGGACGACGGGGCCGGCTTCGATTGCTCGGGCCGCAGGCATACCCGGATCCGTGGGCAACGGCTTGCCAAGCCCGTGGTCGAACGCCGCTTGCTCCAGCATGGTGATCAGTTGCAGCCGTTGGGCGTCGCGATCTTCGGGGACAATGGCGTGGGCATCGCGGGCAAGGCGCGCGGCCAACAATCGTCGGGCGGCATCTTCCGCGTAGGCCTTCGGCTCGAGCATTTCCCCTTCAAAGTGCCACAACTCCACGCGCCCTTCCATGGCGCCGGAAACGGGGCGCTGCCGGTCGAAGTACTCGTGGGAATACGACATGAGAAGACTTACGGCATCATCCGGTGTTGGACGCGTACCGGCAATATGCTCGACGGCTGCTTGAGCCAGGGCCCGGAGGCCCGGGTCGTGCTCCAAACCAAACGCAATGCCCAGCAAGCGAGGAACCGCGCGGTCCGCCTTGAGGGCCGCCAGCACGCGAATTGCCTGAGGCAGCAGGTTGGGACTCGCGTCTTCCAATAGCCCGAGCAACGGCTCCACGGCGCCGCCTCCCATGGCCACCAGCGCGCTGCGCACTGCCGCGTGCTCGGCTTCGCGCTTCGGGTCCGCCAGAATGCGCACCATGGGCCCGATCGCCGCGCCGCCGGCTTCCAGGAGGCCAAACATGGCTCGATTGCGGTCCGCGATGGATGGCGCCGCAAGCTGCGCAATCCACTGCTCAATGCGCCCGGGATCCTGCCGCACTTGCTTCGCCGCGTCGAGTACGACCGTGGATAGTTGCTGGGCTTCCGGGTTCAATTCAAGCCGCGCCGCCATGCCCAGAAAGGCTGGCGAACCGAACTGGTCAGCCAATTCGGCCAGTTGCTCCGGTTTAAGCTTCATGGCCAGCACGCGGGCGAGGAACGGCTTGGCCAGGTCGAGACGCTCCAATTCCACGAGAATCTTGGCAGCCTGAAAACACTCGGAGGCCGTGGTCGGCTTCGTCTGGAGCAATGCCTCGACCTCGCGGCTGGGCAGCGGCGCGTCCAACGCCGGGTGCGCGGCTGGCCCCTGGGCGACGGCCGGCGCAACGACGACCAGTGAGAAGACAAGGGCCATGATCGCAAAATAGGGTTTCATCGTGCTGCTCTCTCTGGATGTTGATAAGCTCTTCGTTCTTTCACCCGGACTCGTTGCCGCCGATTGTTCATCACGATCTTCGAAGCGGCTAGGAGTGATTATGGTATGCGCTGCCGAAAAGGTGTTCCTTCCATCGTTGAATCTGCAGGCGAACCTGGTCGCGGCCGGTCGAACCGTAGCTGGTCATGGCGGCCACGGCGTGTTCCGCGCCCAGCACGGCGTATACGCTTTCGTCCAAACTGGGATCGACCTCGCGCAGTTCGTCGAGCGAGAGATCGGCCAGGCGCGCGCCGCGGTCGAGCGCCTTGCGCACCAGACGCCCCACGATCCCGTGCGCCGTGCGCTGCGGAGTTCCCTGCCGAATGAGATGCTCCATCAGGGTGGTCGCGTCCAGATGCCCTCGGTCCAGGCCGTCGGCAATTGCCTCGCGATGGAAGCTGGCCCCGGCCACCAAGGGCGCCGCCAGTGCAAGACACGCCTCGACCGTGTCGAATGCGTCGAACGCCGGCGGCTTGTCCTCCTGTAAATCGCGGTTGTACGCCAGCGGCAGACCCTTCACCAACACCAGCAGCGTGTGCAACGCGCCGACCACGCGGGCCGTCTTCCCTCGAATTAACTCCAGCACGTCTGGGTTTACCTTCTGCGGCATAATAGACGAACCGGTGCAAAACGCTTGCGGCAGGTCGAGGAACCCGAACTCGACGGTCGACCACAAGATCCACTCCTCGGCCCACGTGCTCAGATGCTCCGCAATGAGCGTTAGGACGAAGGTGAACTCGATCAGGAAGTCGCGGTCGCTCGACGTGTCGAGGCTGTTGGCCGTGACTTGCGGCTCGCCGGTGGTCTGCCCCACGAAATCGAGTCGCCGCGCCGTGTCTGCCCGGTCGATCGGCAGGCTGGTGCCGGCCAGCGCGGCCGCGCCGAGGCTGCACACATTCACGCGGCGGCGGCAGTCGGCAAGCCGGTCGCGATCGCGCTCGAACTTCTCGCAGTAGGCCAGCCAATAGTGGGGCGCCAGGACGGGCTGCGCCCGGCGCATGTGCGTATAGCCGGGCAAGAGGACGTCGAAGTCGGCGTCGCAGCGTCCGACAAACGCCTTCTGAAGCTCGACCAGACGCGTGTCGATCCGGTCAATAGCCTCGCGAACCCACAGCCGCAAATCAGTGGCAACCTGATCGTTCCGGCTGCGCGCCGTATGTAGCTTGCGCCCCGTATCGCCGATGCGGTCGATCAGCGCCGCCTCGATGTGCATGTGGATATCTTCCCGCTCGGAGGAGAACGGGAATCGTTCCTCTTCAATCTCCTGACGAATCTCGGAAAGCCCTTGCTCAATCTGGCGGCATTCGTCGGGCGTTAGCAGCTCGACCTTGGCCAGCATTTGCGCGTGGGCGATCGATCCGGCTATATCGTGCGCGTACAGTCGCCGGTCGAAGCTCACGCTCTCGGTGAACTCCTCGACGCGACGGTCGGTTGCCCCATCGAATACTCCACCCCAGGCTTTCTTGCTCACGTTATCCCTCTCCGTTGCACCCTACGCGCACAATCCGGGCCCAGATAGAGGCCTACCCTTTCCATAGTAATTGAGAGGGGGGCGGGCGTCAATGGGGAGCCGCAACGGCAGCCGTCGTCGATGTAGCTCGTCGATTACGAGTATCGCCGCGCTGAACACGAGCAAGAAGACTAGACTTCGAGAGCCACTTGGGGTAAAAATTAAGCCATGCCTTGAACCGCCATCGTCGGGCCGGGAGGGGGGGGAATGACGCCCGCGTGGATGTGCGGATCAAGTGCCCATCAGCAAGCAACAATTCTTAAAAGTAACGAAAGGGGGCAGACATGCGCTGCTGCAGACTTCTTCCGGTAACACTGATTTTTCTGGTTGCCGGTCTTTGCACGGCGGATGAGCCGACCTGGAAGGCAGGCGTGGCTCGCATCAACATCACGCCGCAAGAGCCGCTTTGGATGGCAGGGTTCGGAGGACGAACGCATCCGGCCGAGGGCAAGCTACACGACCTGTGGGTCAAGATCCTCGTACTCGAAGCGGCCGACGGCCATCGTGGCCTGATTGTTACCAGCGACGTGTGCGGCATCTCGAAGATCACCTATGAAACGCTCTGTAACGAGTTGCAGAAGCGCTGCGGCCTCACACGATCGCAAATCCGCTTGACCTACTCTCACACGCACAGCGGACCGGCGCTCAGAGAATGCCTCCAGGATTATTGCTCGTGGGACGACGACTTCCGAAACCGCGCGACCGAGTACACGCTGGCGCTTGAGAAGACGATTGTCGAGCACGTTTCCAAGGCGATCGGGCATATGAAGCCCGTCACGCTTTGGGCGACCGAGGGCAACACCGACTTCGGCGTCAACCGCCGCAATAACAACGAACAAAAGATTGACGAACTGTTTGCCAACGGTGAACCGCTAAAAGGCCCGGTCGATCATCGCGTGCCGCTACTAGTCGTACGATCGGCCGACGGGACGACCGAGGCGCTCGTGTTCGGCTACGCATGCCATACGTCGATGCTGGGCATTTACGATTGGTCCGGCGATTACGCCGGGTTTGCGCAACTTGCCGTGGAGGAGAAGCACCCCGGCGCGCAGGCTATGTTCTACCAGGCATGTGGCGCGGATCAGGGCGCCATGCCGCGAAGGACCGTTGAGCTGACTGAGCAGAACGGATTGAAGCTCGCGGCGGCCGTTGAGCAAGCGCTGGCCGGACCCATGCGGTCCATCAGCCCGCAATTGAAGACGGCCTTCGAGTTCGTCGACCTGCCCTTCGAGAAGACCATGACGGTCGAAGACCTCGATGGTTTCATCGCAAAGGGCGGTCTTTATGGGCGATGGGCCCAGCGCATGAAGACGCGTTTGCAGGCGGGTGAGACGTTTCCCGGCAGTTATCCCTACGCCGTGCAGGTATGGAAGCTAGGCGATGACCAGCTTTGGATCAGCCTCGGCGGCGAGGTCGTGGTGGATTACTCGCTGAAGTTCATGGAGATGTTCGGGCCGACTACCTGGACCAACGGCTTCACCCACGACCTCACCGCGTATATTCCCTCGCGCCGCGTTTGGGAGGAAGGCGGATACGAGGGCGGTTACCTGGGCGAATACGGCCTGCCTGCCATGCGATGGAGCGGCGACTTGGAAGACCGCATCACCTCCGGAGTTGAGCGATTGGTGAAAGAGGTTCGCTAACCCGGATTATTCACCACGGCTCTGCTTGGCAGCAAGGAAGGGACCGGCAGGGT
>CAZASB010000006.1:31594-35631 GCA_964487655.1 uncultured Planctomycetaceae bacterium | reverse complement strand
AGCCCCCAAGATATTCCGCCTCGGAGATGCGGAACGACACTAAATCAACAGACCGTCCGCTCGATGGTTCCGCGACTTTGCAGTTCTCCTGGCTACCAGTGGCCCCGACTGGCAATTCCGCTCTCCCGAAGATATCATACGATCTTTCCCTACCACCCAATCGACTCGTTCATCGGAAAGCCGTGTATGACGAGCAAAGCATCGCATGGCCAGACGGACTCACTCCCTTCCGCCAGCACAACCGGTTCCGCAGGCGACCACGATCCGGTCATACCCGGCACGGTCTTCCTACCGTTCTGTCTAGTGACCACCCTATTCGCCTTCTGGGGGTTCGCCAACGACGTGACCAACCCGTTGGTCAGAGCGTTCCAGGAAATCTTTCTCATTTCCAGTGCCCAGAGCAGCCTGGTGCAAACGGCCTTCTACGGCGGGTATGCCACCATGGCCATTCCGGCGGCGCTGTTCATCCGCCGGTTTTCCTACAAGGCAGGTATTCTGGTCGGGCTGGCGCTGTACGCCACTGGCGCGTTGATGTTTATCCCGGCCAGCATGACCGGGGTCTTCTGGGTCTTTCTGATGGCCCTTTACATCCTGACATTCGGCTTGGCGTTCCTGGAAACGACCGCCAATCCCTATGTTCTCGCCATGGGGCCGACGAGCACTGCCACGCGGCGGCTAAACTTCGCGCAGGCGTTCAATCCGATTGGCTCACTGACCGGCATGGTCGTGGCCAGTCAGGTTGTCCTTGCGGGTCTGGGCGTCCAGGAGTTTCGCAATATCCAAACGGCGGCCATCCAGGCAGAGCATCGCAAGGAGTTCGAGGCGAACGTCGTTCGCTACAACACCGAACCTTCGGAATACAAAGCCCGCCTAGAAGCACTAGCGGCCGAGAAGAACGGCCTTGAGAAGGACATGGCGAGCCTCGACAAGGACTCGCCCGATCTGGCCGATCTTCGACAGCGGCATCAGGATGTCGTGACCCAGCTCCGGGACCTGCAAGCGGCCGTTGATGGCGCATACCAGCCCATGCTTCCCGGGCGCGTCAATTCGAGGGTCATGGCCGCAATGGGGGCCTACAAGCAAGGCCATGACGACTTTCCCGTGCGCGAGAAGTCTGCCGGTGAGGCGGCAGGCAAACGATTCGAAAGCCATGATGCGATGGTCGCGCACGACCTGCGAGTGATCCGCTTGCCCTATATGGTTATCGGCATGGTCATCGTTGGCGCCTTCATTGTGTTCGCCGTTGCAAAGCTTCCCAAGGCGGAAGGCACGGACCGGCAGGTTCACTTCCTCGAAACGCTGGGGAACCTTGCCGGCAACTGGCGATATTTGGGCGGCGTGGTCGCGCAGACATTCTACGTCGGCGCGCAGATCATGTGCTGGACGTTCATCATCCATTACGCCATGATCAACCTGAACATGAGCCTCTCACAAGCGCAGGGCTACAACATCGCGGCCATGGTCATCTTCTGCGGCAACCGGTTCATATGTACCTACCTGCTGAAGTATGTTTCGCCTGGTGGATTGCTGGCCGTGCTAGCCGTTGGCGGCATGGCGACAACGCTGGGGGCCATGTTTGCCAACGGAATGGCGGGGCTCTACTGCCTGATTGGCATCTCGGCGTGCATGTCGCTGATGTTTCCCACGATCTACGGCATCGCGCTGGCCGGCCTCGGCGAGGATGCGAAGCTCGGTTCGGCGGGGCTGATTTTCGCCATTGTCGGCGGCGCCTTGATGCCGCCGCTTCAGGGGCGTATTATCGACATGGGCGACAGCGTAACCGGATTGCTCAACTTGGGTTCCATCGAGATGCCTGCCGTGAGCGCGTCGTTCGTGCTCCCCTTGATATGTTTCGCCGTGATTGCCCTCTATGGCTGTGCGACGTTCCGCAGCCGGCTGGCGTAAAGATACGTGGAAAGAGTCATTTGATGCGTGAACGCCGCCACCGGGGCTGATCCCCGTGGGACGGTGATTGACCACGACCATTGTGCAACAGAACCTCACCCCCCAGGAGCCTCTGCCATGTGCCCGTCCTTCCTGCTTACCTTGTCCCTCCTGCTGCCCGCCTCGGCCTCGGCCGCCGAGTCGATCGCCCTTGCGACCGACGGCAAGAGTGACTACTCGATTGTCATTCCCACCGAGGCCGACGCCGTCGTGCAGACCGCCGCTCGCGAGTTGCAGGAGCACTTGACGAAGGCCACCGGCGCGACGCTGCCCATCGTTTCGGAAGCTGAGGCGACGGCCGACGCGCCCTCGATTGTCGTCGGCCCCTGTCGGCGCGCCAAGGAGCTACTCCCCGACCTGGACCCGGCGGCGCTCGGGCACGACGGTATTGTCATTAAAACGGTAGGCAAGCATCTGGTGCTGTTGGGCCGACCGCCCAGGGGAACGCTCTACGCGGTGTACACATTTCTGGAAGACGTTGTCGGTTGTCGCTGGTGGACCTCGAAGGAAAGCTTCGTTGCCATCCAGCCCACGCTTGAAGTACCGTCGCAGGACACCGTGTACGCCCCGAAACTGCGAATCCGCTCAGTGTTCTATCGAGATGCATTCAACGGCGTCTTCGCCTCGCAACTGAAGCTCAACGGCCACATGCACCGCGTGCCGCCGGAATATGGCGGGCACAACCGCTTCTGCATGTTCGTCCACACCTTCTTTCCACTGCTGCCGCCGGAGAAGTACTTTGCCGAGCATCCCGAATGGTACAGCGAAATCGATGGGAAACGCCGCTGGGAGCGTGCCCAGTTGTGCCTGACCAACGAGGAGATGCGTAAAGAGCTGGTTCGCAACTCGCTGGAGCGGCTCCGGAACGATCCGGAATCGAACATCATCTCCATCAGCCAGAACGACTGGCATGGCGCCTGCCAGTGCCCGCGGTGCAAGGCCGTCGAGGAGGAAGAGGGAAGTCCGGCCGGACCGCTGTTGCGATTCGTCAATGCCGTGGCGGTCGATATCGAGAAGGAGTTTCCCGACGTGCTGGTCGAGACCCTCGCCTACCAGTACACTCGCAAGCCGCCCAAGCTGGTGCGTCCGCGAAAGAACGTGGTGGTCCGCCTCTGCTCGATCGAATGCTCGTTCATTGAGCCGCTGGTCAAGGGCGAGCAGAACGAGGCGTTCCGGTCCGATATCGAGGGCTGGTCACAGGTGGCCGAGCAGTTGTTCGTTTGGGATTACGTGACCAACTTCTCGAACTACATCCTGCCGCACGCGAACCTGCGCGTGCTCAAGCCGAATATCGACTTCTTCGTCGATCACAACGTAATTTCGCTGTTTGAGCAAGGTGACGCACAAAGCGGCGTGGGAGACTTCGTCGCGATGCGAGCCTGGGTCCTGTCGCGACTGATGTGGAATCCGGAGCTGGACGACCGGGCACTGATGAAGGAATTCCTCGACGGCTACTACGGCCCGGCCGGCCCGCACCTGCTGGCCTATCTTGATCGGATTCACGACGCGGGGGAGAAGTCTGGTGTATATCTCCGCTGCTTCATGCCCGACACATCGCAATGGCTCACTCTGGATGACTTGAACGACGCGATGCGCTTGTACAACGCGGCACTCGACGCGGTGCGCGACCAGCCTGAACTACTTGAGCGAGTGCGTCGCGAGCGGTTGCCCCTGGACCATGTCTGGCTGAACCGTTACCACGCCCTGCGGCGGCAGGCCAGTCGCAACCGGAAGCCGTTCCTTGGCCCCGACGATCCGGCCGCCGCCCGAGACGAGTTCATCGCACTGGCGCGAAAGCATGGGGTGGGCAGCTTCCGCGAGGGGCGTCCGTTCGCCGAGTGCGAGGAGCAGCTTGCTCGCAAGTTCCGCCCCGCCGGCCCGCCGCCGGAGCCGTGCAAGGATCTGCCGGCGGACGCCTGGCTCGACATTCAAGACAACGAGTTTCACATGCACAAGCCGGGCGAGTGGACCAACGACGTCGCCGATCCGGCCGCCTCGGACGGTCATGCCGCGCGGATGCCAGGCCGTCATCGCGAATGGGCGACCAGCGTGCCCATGAGCGCCGACTTCGCTGACGGGGCCCCGTGGCAGGT
>CAZASB010000006.1:30341-31494 GCA_964487655.1 uncultured Planctomycetaceae bacterium | reverse complement strand
GTTCCGGCCTACGCGAATAATGGGGACTATAGATGTCCCGGAGAGGTTCCTTGCGTCGCTTGCCCGAGCGCCTGGACTCGCTCAGCGAACGGGGCGAAGCCGTTTGGGCATCGGTCCGAGAGCGTACCGACATTGATGCACTGCGCGACTTGCTCGTACAACTCGCCCAAAGAGTCGACCAGTTTCGAGTTTTCAAGCAGCGATCTGCACTGAGCCTTTGGCTCGGCGGTCTTCTCCGGTTCCGGCTGCCGATCGACATGGGCTCCGAGGATCTCTTCCAGAACGGTTTCGTCCGCAAGAAACCATGCGTCGAACTTGCGGATGGCTATCCCGCACGCCCGGGGCAGATTCGTGCCGTTCCAGTGCTGCGCATCATCCATCTGGCGCAACCGGGAGCGATCGCCGTCCTCGTCGGTCAGGAACACCAACGCATCGCAGTGACGATTCGCGGCATCGAGTATCCAGCCGACGGCCTTCTTGAACATGCCCTTGCCCTTCCCGTGGATGCGCCGGCCGTTCTTGACAAGATCGAACGCCATTTCCGTAACCGCAGGTTAGAGCCGGCGCACCAGGACAGGCAAGGTACGCTGTTCGTGCGGCCCCTCGCCGACAACGAGCACTCGCATTAGGTGGCCTCCGTTGCAAGAGTTGCGCCGGCAAGGCGTTCGTCGCCTTCGCCAGTCCATATCTCGCCGAGCGAGAACACGTCGAGTTGACTGCATATCTGTTCGATCTCGGAAAGGCGGCGCGTTTGAACCGCGCCGAGCTTGTTCTTGCGGCAGAGCGTCACTTCATCCGGCTGAAACTCGTCAAGCAGATAGGGCGAGTGCGAGGTCATCAGAATCTGTGTATGGGCGTTCTTCTCCACCAACGTTCGAAGGATCCGCACAATCTCCTTCAGTCGTTTTGGATGGATACCATTCTCCGGCTCCTCGACCAGGATCATGGCCGGCGGCTTCGGAAGATGCATGACGGTCAGGTAGGCGAGCACGATCAACACGCCGTCCGACGCCTGCGAGGCAGGCAGCACGGTCCCGCTTTCTTTCAACTCAAAGCCGACTCGTTTCCCCTCTGCGTTCTGTAGATTGGGAATATCCCGGCCAAGGAAACTCTGAGCCGAGCGATACGCCGGGCATGGCTCGAGCTTGATCGA
>CAZASB010000006.1:0-30241 GCA_964487655.1 uncultured Planctomycetaceae bacterium | reverse complement strand
GGCCAAGGAAACTCTGAGCCGAGCGATACGCCGGGCATGGCTCGAGCTTGATCGAGGCGAACTCGGGGAATATCTTGAGGAACTCGCCTTCCAATTGATCGAAACGGCGCCGATCGTAGCCAAGGATGTCGTCCAGGCATCGGGGCAAGCCGAAGCCCGTGGGCTGCATCCGAAACTTCCATTGCGAATCGGCTGCCGCCGGCATGGCCAGGTAGCGTGAATCCCACCGATACCAATGAACTCCTGTCAGGATGGGTTCTAGTTCGTCTGCAAGGGGTTGCAGGTCGGCCGGGTAGTGTTTGCCATTGACGGTCTTCATCGTTGCGAGCGGAGTTTGAGCACCACTATAAACCTTCCCCAGCGAACGAACATCGCCCGGAGTTCCCAGCAAGTCGTTCTGAATAACGATCGTCTGGCCTTGCGGAAGGAACTGGCATTCGAACCCATACGCGTACTGCTTTTCCCCACTTTCGATGTCGGCAACGATCTTGACGGCAGCGTCCGGCGTGCGGTTCCAGACCAGATCGAGGCCCTCCCACAACCCGGGGAAGCTGGCCAGCAGGGGGCTATTGGCGCTCTCGATCAGCGCGTAGGCGGCTTCCAGGATGCTTGATTTGCCCGCGTCGTTCGGGCCGATGAGCACGTGAAGCGGCGACAGTTCGACCGTTACGTCTCGGAGCGCCTTGTAATTCTGTACGTGCAGTCTGGTAATCATGCCGGTGGCTCCCAAAATCGGGCGTTTTCATAGGCGGCTCGGTCCGGTTCGCCCAAAGGGCGTATTTCTCCCTCGAACGGCTGCGCCCTGGGCACTGCCCAACCGTCAAAATGGATTCTAGCTTGCTGGGAAACCGTTGTCGACTGCCCCGCTTCCGCGTGTGTGGAAGGGCGCAGCGGTGGTCGGTGCGACTATCAGACGCTGTCTGGCTCCGGATGTACCCACGGGCTGCGATAATCGCGGCGCAAGAGCGTGGTGGCTTCGGCGTCGCCGGTGATTTCACGCTTGGCCGGATCGTAGACCAGCGCGCGACCGACTTTCATGGCCACGTTCGCCAGGATGCAACTCGCCGTGGAGATGTGCCCCTTTTCGATATCGGCCACCGGCCGGCTGCGCTGGTCAATCGCGGCCAGAAAGTCGAGCATGTGCCGACGAGTGGCCGGGGCCGCGTTCAGCTCGATGCGGGTTTCGGTAAGGTCCTCCGGGTACTGCTCGCGTTCGTAGAGGCACTCAAAGTGGATGGGCTCGGCGTTCTTATCGCGCGGGATGAAGTCGGCTCGCATCGTGCTGGCCTTCAAGACGCCCTTCTCACCGTGGATGAACATGGCCCACGGATAATCGGAATCGGTGGGCGAGCCCCAGGTGCGATGCTGCCAGACGGCGTTGAGGCCGTCGTACTCGAAGATGGCCGTTTGCGTATCGGCAATGTTCGACTTCCCCTCCCGCTGTACGTAGATGCCGCCGGACGAGCTGATTCGCTTCGGCCAGCCGAGTCCGAGCATCCACTGGACCGTATCGAGCAGGTGGACGCACATATCGCCCATGATGCCATTGCCATATTCCATGAAGGTGCGCCACCAGCGAGTATGCGGCATACCGTCAAACGGCCGTAGCGGGGCCGGCCCGGTCCACATGTCGTAGTCGAAGTAGTCGGGCACCGGCTCGACGGGTGGGTTGCCATTGGCCCGCATGTGGAAGTAGCAACACATATCGACGTGCCCGATCGCGCCGAGCAAGCCTGCGTCGATCACCTGCTTCTTCACGTCGATCAGGTGGGGCGTGCTCTTGCGTTGCGTGCCGATTTGCACCACGCGGCCATGCTTTCGCGCGGCTGCCAGGATGGCCTCGCCCTCGATCACGTCCACGGTAATCGGCTTTTGAAGGTAGACATCCGCTCCGGCCTGGATGGCGTCGATCGCGTGCAGCGCGTGCCAGTGATCAGGCGAGCCGACCAGCACGATATCAAGGTCCTTTTCGGCCAGCATTTTCCGGTGGTCGCCGTAGGCTCGCGGCTTCTCCTTCGACTTCTGCCGTTCGGCCGCCATCTCCACCGCGCCGGCCAGCAGCTTCTGGTCCGGTTCGGCGATAGACACGACCTCGACCGGCGCCACTTGGATCAATCGCCACAGGTCGCTCTTGCCATACCACCCCGCCCCGATCAGGCCCACGCGGCGCGGCTTCCGGTTGACCAAATCGGCTCCGTACGCTCCGAGCGTGGAAAGCGCAAGTCCGGCCGAGGCCGTTCGCAGGAAATTGCGGCGATGAACGTGAAATCGAGGCAGGATCAGACTGGTTCGATCATCCGGTTTGCAGGACAGCGTCATCGGGAGTTCCTCCTGGGATAGGTTGGTGCGAAAGGGTGACGTCGGCGCCCTGTTTCGTTCCTTGTTGCGTAGCGTCGGAAGATGATTCTACCGCGGCCCACCGGCCTGGTCAACGAAACTGTCCATGCGCACATTATCCAGCCAGAAGACCGCGTCGGCGTCGGCGGCACTGACGAAACCGAGCCAAGTCAGACGCTTGTATTCGCCTGGGCTGCCAACCGGCAGTTCAAATGTACGCGCCGACTCGCCGGGCAACGTGACTGCAAGCTGCCACGTGTCTTGCGACTGCTCCCCATGGCCGGCCTCGATTGCGAAATGCACCCATTTGCTTTCGGGCAATGTCAGCAGGGTTTGGCCAGCGACGGAAAGCTTGTTATCGGCAATGTAGAGGCTGGGGCCCGTATGGAAGTGCGGCCGGCCAGGATACTCGCGCCACTGGTGATGCACCCTCGCGCCCAGCCCAAGGCGAAGGTCGAAGCTCACACACGTGCGGCCCGTCCAGTGGTCAGCCTTGAAGTAGAAGTGCGGGTTGAATGAATGCTCCATGTCCGGCTTATCGCGTACTTCGAGACAGTATTGGCCGGCCGCCGGAGCGTTGGTCGAGAGCGTTACGGCCCGGTCCCAACCTTCCGTATGGACCTCCGCGTCCAACAGAAGCGAGTCGGCCGTCGCGTTCTCGAAGTCCTCGTCAATGCTCAGCGGCGGGGGAGCCGGGGCATCGGGTCGCAAGGGTCGAAACTCGCGATCCGCGGCCTTGGCCATCCACGCCGCATCGCCGTATATGCCTGCCTTACTCGTGTCGAAGGGAACAAAACCCAGTCGAATCGCGGGTGAGTCGTCGGCCAAGCGGTAATCGTGCTGTTCGGGCGCGAGGAACTTGGGGTCGGCCACAATCGAACCTGCATCGTAGCCGGCGGCCTGCCACTCAGCGAACGTCTTGCCATGGGGGCGGACCTCGCGGCCGGAGGGATCGAAATAAACATTGCGCTCGAATCGCAGGAAGTCGTCCGGATATCGTCCCTTGAACCATTCGACCGGCGTACTGCCGGGCAGGGCGCACAAGATATTGCGCTGCACGGTAACGGCCAGATGCCGGTCGCGGTCCGGATAGTATAGGCTGAACCCGCACACGCCATTTCGGCCGCCGATGAAGATATTGTTGCGCAGTACGTTCGCGCGGCCACTGCCCAAGGTGTAACCTCCGTCGCGCACGTTGTACACGAGGTTGTTCTCCATGAGCATGTCGGCAGTGCTATTGTCGTTATAGATGCCGCGCATGTGGCAGGCGCCGGAGCCATCGATGTCGTGAATGACGTTGCCTCGCAACACCGTGCCAGGCGCTTCGCCCAGCGTGTAGATGCCGCCCATGTCAGAGAGGATGTCGCCGAGATGATGAATATGATTGTGTTCGACGAGATTCCGCTTGGATGGCACGTCGCCGTAGCCCCATCGCCAACCGAGCGAAATGCCCGTATATTGCAGTCCGGCGATGTCATTGTGCGTAATGCAGTTGTCGCCGCTGTGCGCCACGTAGACTCCGACGGCGCCCTTCCAGATATGGCCCCCGTCGTGAATGATGCAGTTGTCGACGGTTAAGCCACCCGTCGCGTGCGCGGGATCTCTGGCGCGGTCCAACTCGCACACGCCAATGCGCACGCCGCCGGCCCCCAGATCGGTGAACTCGCAACGTTGGACCGTGCAATCACGGCAGCCGTCGCGGAACCATGCACCGTAGTTGCCGGTGTGGGCAATCTGGCAGTCGCCCAGCACGATATCCGCGGCGTAGTCGAGCATGACGGCAGCGGGAATTTTCGACGCGGCTTGGTTGCTGCTTTCGCCCTCGGGTGGCAACACGTAGGCACTGTGCTGGAAGTTCAATCCTCGCAATTCAATGTGCTCAACGCGCTTCTCGATCGACTCGCCGGCGAACACAACCAGATGCGGTAGTTTGGCGGCGACAAACTCGGTCGTGTCAGGCAACTCACCCGGCATGGGCAGGTAGGCCAGCGTACCATCCGGGCCGAGCGTCCACTCACCCGGCTGGTCCAGCGAGCCGGGACAGTCGATCAGGACATACTTCGGCCGAGCGAAGTGGAAGAACTGCACGAAGTACGGCCCGGTCATTTCGACCAGGCCAGTCTCCAGATCGACGGCGGCAACGTGGTGACGCGACACCTCCCACGAGTTATACACCATGACCGTCACTTGACGAAGCTGCTCCGCTGAAAGCCCTTGCAAGGGTGCCAAGTCTTCGGCATAGGCACGGAATGCGCGCCGGCTGATATGGTCGGGTGCGGCCGACTTGCCGGCCGATCCGGCACCCGGAGCACGGCTGCGAGCGTAGAAGAAAAAATCGTTTGGCGTCCGGGCACGCGCCGCGCGACAACCGTTAACGTACAACTGCTCGAAGCGAAAGTCACCCACACTGGCCCGCCATACACCATCGACTCCGGCCTTCATACCCTCGATGACTCGGCCGCCGGAAAACACCGGCCGTTCGCCCGGCCAGGCGGCGTAAACCGTCTTGCCGCCGGCCGCGCCGGAGTCGTCCGGCGTGAACTCAATGGGCGTATCGAGCAGGTAGATGCCTCCTCGCACGAGGACCATGATAGCCTGCTCGGGCCGCCGTCGTCGCAGCTCGCGCACCGCCTGCTGCGCACGCGAAAGCGTTGCGAACGGCGCGGCGACATTACCTGCTGCTGCATCGTTCCCGTTAGGCGCGACAACGAAATCGGCATCCGGTTCCGTCGCAAACGTCCCGCCGTACCCAATTCCGTGCCAAATAAGGACACCGGCGCACAGCCATACCGCCATTGACGAAGAACCCCTCGTCCCCCTACTCGCACGAGCAATTGCCCACATACCCATGATTGCCTCTCCAACACTGGTGGGAATTAAAGATCGATGTCCTAATATCTTGACCGTCGGCACTACTTTCTGTCAAGCATCGCCCGCCGCGGAATAATCTTCCAGCTTGCCAAAACCCGCACTGCAAGTTTTCAACACATCACCCCCCCGCCAGCCCTGCTCGCATATCCAATTTCCGTGCGCAAACGGTGCTAGACCGATTCCCGGTTATCGGCGAGAATGGCCTTTTTCGCTACGCCCTAGGAGAACCCCCATCCATGACGGCTATCACACGCCCCACGCTCGAATGGGCGAAAGTCGACCTCGACGGCTGCCCTAACATTGTCACGCCCCCGCCCGGCCCGAAGGCGAACGACTACCACGCGCGATGCACCAAGTACTTTAAGGGCCTCAGCGGGCAGGTGAAGTTGTTCCCCGTGGCGTTTGAATCGGGCAACGGATGCGTGCTGACCGACGTAGACGGCAACCGGTACATCGACTTTTCGTCGGGCATTTACGTGACCACGCTCGGCCACTGCCATCCGAAGGTCAGCGAGGCCGTGGCGAAATACGCCCACCAACTGATGAACGCGCATGACTTCACCACGCCGGTGAAGACGGCGCTGGTGGAGAAACTGGCAGAGGTTCTTCCCCAAGTTGCGGGCATTTTGCGACGAGAAGGGCATTTTACTGATGGCCGACGAAGTGCTTACAAGCTGGGGGCGCACCGGCAAATGGCTCTGCATGGAGCACTGGGACACGTTGCCGGACGTCGTCACCATGGGCAAGGGCTTCGGCAACGGGTTCCCCGTGACGTGCGTGGCCGTGCGCGAGCAGTACAAGGAGAGTTTCGAGAAAATCTCCGCTTCGAGCAGCTACGGCGGCAATCCGATGGCGTGCGCGGCCGCCCTGGCAAGCACCGAGGTGATCGAGGAAGAGAACCTACTGGAATACGCGAGTGAGCTTGAAACCCACTGCATGGGCATCCTCAACGCCATGAAGGAGCGCCACGCGATCATCGGCGACGTTCGTTGCAAGGGCGCCCTGATGGGCATAGAATTGGTCAAAGACCGGCACACCAAGGAACCGTTCACCGAGGCGGGCGAGTTTGTCTATCAACATGCGTTCCGGAACGGCCTGGCATGGATTCCCGCCGGCCACATCCTGCGGATGAGTCCGCCGATTGTGATGGACTTCGCCACGGCTACCAAGGGGCTGGAACTGATCGAAGAGGCCATTGGCGCGGCCCAGCGCGAATTGCTTTAACAACCGCATCGAGGCAACACCATGAACACCCCAAGACACCATGCCCGACACGTGGTCTTATTGTCGTTGATTTCACTCGCGATGCCGTCCTCCGTCTTTGCGTGGGGAATGGGGCACAACAGTCAGGCGGATCAAATATGGAGACTGCTTCCCAAGTCTTTCACCGGTCGATTCACTCCGCAACAGAAACAGGACTTCATTCGACACTATTCGCACTATCCAGACACATGCCATTCCGGTAATACGCCACCACCGGAACCGGCCGGCAAGTATTGCCTGGAAACCGCTCATAGGTTGAACGTGCATTTGCACAAAACGGAAGCGGTCTTTCCACTTTTTGTCAAAGCGTTGCACGACAAGGAATATGAGCACGCTTTGATGTGGGCAGGATGTATCGTTCACAGCGTCGGCGACATGGGGGCGCTAAATCACCCTGACATCCTATGGTTCTCCGAGGTATGTCTCGGCTGGTCGGGCGTACAAGGGCCCGGTGGAAAGAGCGTTGGTGCGGCGTTCGCGCCCGATTCGAATTACAACAAAACCTATTTCGACGGGCAGTATCAGTCCTTGTATGACGACGCCATGCAGGGCTACCAAGGGAAGGTGCTCGATACGGACCCATTGGAAGTGCTGCGGCACATCTACCTGCGGGACCACTACCGTAAAGTGGAAATGAACACGAATCCTCTTGTCTATCAGGTGTTCTGTTGCCAGGAAGACTACTGCCGGACGAACGATCCGAAGACACTCGGACAGCTTGCCGCGTCGTTGGCGCAATTCGTCGCGGGAACGAACCGGGAGATTCTCGACATTTTGACAACGGGGATCGCTTTTGCTGAAAGGGACACACTCCCCAAGTTTGATTACGTGCTCGCGCGCGAAAAGGGCCGGCCCCAGATACAGTCGCCCCCGCTGGAATACCAGTTTCGAGCGGAAGACATGGTCCACTTCACCGGCATCTGGCAAGACAAGCCGATTCCCGGCGCCGTGGGAATCGTCGTGTCGGATATCCCCAGCCTCGTGTATACCGCCGGATGCCCTCTCGGGAGCAAGCATCAGTGGCTGACGAGTATCATCATGCACAGTTTCAAGGCGGACCGGATACCGTATCGGAACCTATCGTACGAACACCTGCCGGAGCTAGACCCGGAGGTGAACCCCACCTTGATTATCGTCGCCCCGCAATGCATGGACAACCGTTTTCTGCAAGACTTCGAATCGGCCGCGCTCCACTACATCAACCGCGGGGGACACGTCGTGTGGCTAGGTGGACAGGTCTCGCCGAAACTAGCGCGACTTCTGCCGAAACACCGGTTTCCGGCCGTTCATCCGGATGATCGATACCGGTTTCCATTTCCCGTTCTCGACAGGAGCAAGCCGCCGGCCGCGCAATTTGTGTGTCTGCCGACCGGCGTGGAATATCCGGTCGCCAGGCTTCAATTGACGCGACTCGACTGGAATACGTTTGGCGAGTGCCGCTGCCTGTTGTTTGAAGAATTCGCCTGTAATGGGACAACGCAGGCTTTGCTGCGACTCCGCGCCGCGGAACTGGACGAAATAGCATCAGTCCGCGTTCCGGTCGGCGAAGGTTCGCTGGTTTATATGCCCTGGTTTGTGATTTGCCCTTATATGCTTTCGGAAGAGCGAACGATGGATTCACTCGTCCACCTCAAGCTCGACCCGGTCGGCGGAGAACTGCTCAATATGGCAATGAGGCGAGATTAGGGCGAGTGTCGCGCAAAAGGAAAGCACACCATGAAGACGGTACGATTTGGGATCATCGGCTGCGGCCTGATGGGGCGCGAGTTCGCCAGCGCTGCCATGCGTTGGGGGCATCTGACGAACATGGAGGCGCGCCCCGAAATCGTTGCCCTGTGCAACCGAAGTTCGGACGTGTTTCCATGGTATCTGAAGGTATTGGGCACGAAGGCATCGGCCCGGTTCTCGACGAAGAACCCGAAATGTCTCGAACTGCTGCAATACGACGGTGGCGACCAGATATGGGGCCGGCTGGACTTAGGCTACGAGACGTCCTATCCGGCCATTACCGGCGGCATCTTCGAGTTCGGCTTTACGGACGCCATTCTGCAAATGTGGGCCACGTTCCTTCATGAACTCGAACATGGCCAACTCCCCAGCCCGTTCGCCGGCTGCGCAACCCCCGACGAAACGGCGCGAAGCCACCGGCTGTTTACCGCCGCCCTGCAGTCACAGGAAACGGGACAGACCGTGCCGCTCGACATGCATACTGGCCAGTCATGACACCACCTTTAGCACATCTGGGCGGAATGTTCAGGTTATGGCACCCATACCCCTTGTGGCATGGCCGTGATATACTGGAGGAAATTTATTGACGTGGAACCCCTTGCCACCGAGAGCTTTCCCTGATGGATCCGTTGCGTTTGTGCTTGGCGTTTGGGCTGGTCGCGGTCTATATGCTCATATTGGGCGTGCTAAACCTTTCCCGTCGCCCATGGGTTGTGTCGGGTGTGCGCGACGCGGCAGCACTAGGTTTGGCCGTGTTCGGGTTGATCCTGGTTGGGCCACTAGAGCTGTTTGTGCCTAGCGTCGCCATGCTTCGGTATGGCGCGTATGTTTGGCCGCTGCTGGCGGGCTTCTATGGAATGTGCCTGATCTTGGTGCTGCTGACCATGCGACCGAGGCTGATTGTCTACAACGTGTCCACCGAAGAGTTGCGGCCCATCCTGGCCGCCCTAGCCACTCGACTCGATCCGGGTGCCTGCTGGGCCGGTGATAGCCTGAGCTTGCCGCATCTTGGCGTCGAGCTGCATTTCGAGTCGTCGGTTTGGATGCGCAACGTCTCGCTCGTTTCGTCGGGCAGGCATCAGAACGACCTGGGGTGGCGAAAGCTTGCTCGCGAACTGGCAGCCGCGTTGGCGCCCGTCGAACTGGGTCGCAATCCGCGAGGCATCAGCCTTCTCAGTGCCGGCTCGCTCATACTCGCGTGGCTCGTGATCAATGTTGCCCGCAATCCGAAGGCGATTGGCGAGGCGCTCCGCGATATGCTCCAGCTCTAGTCCGGCTGATCTCCGTCGGGTATCGAAGAACATCGATAGACGATAAACATCAGGTCGTCCGGCTTGTTCCACGCCCCGGCCGCTGCTCCGATGGCAAATGCAACTTGTGCCAACCGACGGAAGGCCTGCTACAAGTAGTCCAACAGAGACATCCGCAGTGTACTGCCCATCGACTTCAACGAGGCCTCGAACGACGCCTGCCGCGCGGCAAGGTCCGAGACGATCTTAACAAAGTCGGCATCGAGTTCTAGCGATAGCGACATTTGAAGCTCGACGTCTTCCGTTTCAATCCGATACTGCAGCATGTCGACATTTTGCTGTCGGGCGCCCAACTCGGCCCTGACGAAACTCAAGTCAATAGTCTTTAGGTCGAGCATCTCGATGGCCCGCTGGACTTCGAGCACGTCGTTCGCCTCCAGGCCATGCTGGAGCCGGATCAGGGCGGTGAAGATGCTTTCGGTCTCGAGTTGATGCACGTCGCGGCCGTCGAGGTTCTGCACACCGCCGACCAGCGGCTCGCCAGCGTTGATATCCACTAGACCGGAGCCGTCATTCGGGCTCTCGTCAGTGGGGTCAAGGGTGACGGCCCAATGGGCATTGGTCGCGGGATTGGCGGCAATCGCCGCCATGATATCGTTGGCCGAGTGCGCCCCGGTGGAATCGAACTGAACGGTCATTTCCACGCCTGCCGTATAGGAGAGCACGACGGCCCCGCCGCTGCCGGGATTGTCGACGAGGTTGATCTTCGTGCCGTTGTACAGTGCGCCAAGGTTGTTGGCCGTGAAGATCATGTCGTTGTCGAAGCCCGCAGACGTAACCGCTACCGTCGCGTAGCTGGTCAGGCTTCCGCCGGACGCCTCAGGCGGGGTCACCGGATCGGTGGCACCGACATGGCCGGTTCCGTTGTTGTGACTACCGTCGGTCGGATCGAGTTCGCCGGTGAAGAATACGCCGACCGGCGATGCGGCCAGGTTGTCAAGAATCTGCTGGCCGGTTGCGCCGCCCTGGATGCCAAACGTCAGGGTCTTCCCGACATCATCGTAGACGGCCGACCCGGGCGGGATGGTGTTGTCGAAAACCACCTCGACGCTATTGTAATCGGACCCTTCCTCAATCGCTCGGATGATCACGTTGCTCTTCGGCGCGGTCGAAACGACGGTTGTCTCTGGAATGCCCGTGACAACGGGCGTTCCGCTCTCCGTTTCGCCTTTAGGGATCAGCCCAAGGTCAATTGCCGCCGTGCTCGCCTCGGTCCGTTCCACCTTGAGCGTATTCGGGCCGCTGCTCGTGTCGATCAGGACGATGCCGTTGCCGAACTCGGCGAGCCTCGCCTCGAGTTCGCCGGGCGCAAGCGTATTGATGTGCTTGATCACTTCCTCGATAGTCGTCATGCCACTGATATCAACTTCCAGGGGAATTGGCTTGCCTTCGATGTCGATGGGGCTGCTGGCGATCGTGATTGTGAAGTCCGTGCCCTCGGCAACGTGAACCCCAAAGCCGTAGTTGAGATCTTTGAACCGAGTTGAGTTGCTGAAAGTGCGCAGGCCCAGTTGTGTCGCCGTCTGACCGCCGTTCTCGCCAATCATAAAATCACAGCCGCTCGTGCGAGAACGCAAGTTGATACCCGTTTTGGCGTCATTGATCTCGGCCAACAGTCCGGCACCGAGGCCGTTGAGCGTATTGAGCAGGTCATCGACGGTACTGGCCGAGGAGAAGGCGGCATCGAAGACATTGTTCTGGTTGACAACGCGCAGGCCGCCGTCCTTATCCAGTGGCGTGCCGCGCCCTTCGGCGGTCACGTTGCTGACGCCGGCCATGACCACGCTCTGTCCGCCATCGACGTTGTCGAACCGATCGATACTCGCCGTGTAGGGAATATCCGCGCGAGTGTTGATTGCGTCAATCACGTTCCTGGCCGTCGAACTGCTTTCGTCGATGTGGACCACCAGGGTTCCAGCCGCCGGGTCGTAGTCGATCAATTCATTGCCGGCCGTAATTGCAGGATCTGCAAGAAAGCTGACAGTCAAATGGTTTAGGTCGGTTCCGTCGGGCAGCTTCTCGCCCGGCACGTTGGCCATGAGCAAGATGTCATTGTCGAGACCGGGTGAGTGGAGCACGGTCCAGGCGTGGACACACAACACACTGTCCAGCGACGTGGTGCCGCGCAGCACGGGGTCAAGGTCGCGGCCGGTGATGGCTTTGAGGCCGGCGCCGACTTCGTTCAGGATTCCCAGTTCGTAGGCCACGGTGCCGCCGCCGACCTCTTGGATGGATAGATTGCCGGTCGTACCGGCCAACTGGACGCGAATGGTGGAGCTGGTTACCTCGACGTACAGTTCGCGGCCCTCGGGCGGATTCGCCTTGATCAGCGCGGCCATCTCGCCAATGGTCTTGGCGCCACTCAAGTCGATGGTGCTCGTCTTCGACCCGTCCGATACCTTGATACTTCCCTTGCTGACGCCCAGGCCGCCACGAAGATCGGAGATGCGAGTATCGTAGGTGAGGATGGGCTCCAGATCGACGGTACCCCGAACCGGTTCGCTCATCGCGCCGAACACCTCGGTTCCGTTCAGGTTGGTGGCGGTCAGCAGGTCGATGTCGGCATAGCTCTGGAGGTGGCCCTCGTTCCCGTCGTATCGAACCAAACCATCCGTGAGAGAGGTAAACGGTCGCACCGAGGTGAGAGTGCCCGCGAAAATATATCTCCCGCGGAAGTTCTGGTTGCCCGTGTCCACCAGCGACTGAAGCGCGTGGCTCACTTGCTGCGCTGCGGCCTTGCGCTGCTCATCGCTTGCAATAGTGCCAAGCACGCCGAGTGCCGCGGCCCGCACGTCAGCCATGTTGCTGGAAACGGTCCCAAGCGTCGTATCCGTATTGCTCAGGTACGATGCGGTGGTTGCCAGGTTGGATGCAACCTGTGTCTTTCGCTCGATCAGCCGCTGCAAGCCCATCGCGCGCAGCGATGCCACTGGCTCCTCGCTGGGCATCTCATAGCGGCGGCCGGTCGCGAGCTGCATTTGCAGCCGGTAGAGCGCCGTCTGGTCCGATTGCGTTTGGCTTAGGAGCCGCTGCCGGATGAAGATATTGCTCACTCGGGTGGTCGGAATGCCGGTAACTGATGACGCCATGTTTACAAACGAGGTGAAGCAAGGCGCTTTCGCTCGTACCCCCTCAAATGCTTACAAGGATTTCAAATAACTCGGCCAGCGTGGCGATGAATTTCGCCGACGCCGTGAACGCATACTGGTAGGCGATCATATTGATCGCCTCTTCTTCCAAGTTGACGCCGCTGACAGCCAGGCGCTGGCCTCGCAGTGTCGATTCAAATACGCGAGCCCCCTCCGCGTCGGCACGGGCAATGGTCGAGCCCTGGGTCGTCTTACCGACAATCCGGCTGTACAGGATGGTGACCGAGGCGCCATTCTCCGATTCGATGGCTCGATCACCGAATACAGCCAATTCGATGGCCAGTTCCGTATCGTGTCCCACCCCGTTTTTCGATGCGGCGAACTTGGCTGGGTCGGACCTCACGTCAGCGTTGACCCCCATGTCGCGGGCCGACGTGCCCGTAAAGAATGTTGCCATTCCCAAGGCTGCCAGGATGCCGCTACTGTCGTCGGCAAACGCTATCTGCTGATCGCTTGCCATGCTGGAAACCTTCAGACGACGGTCCAGCGTGATCTCGGCTGAAATACCATCAACGTCGTTGAGCATGACGCACAGATCGCTGAGCGTCGTATCATTGTTTCCGAGACCGTCGAGATCGACGTGGATGTCGCTCACTTCCGTGAGCTTTGTCTTCGTGTTGTACACCATCGCCTGGAATACGCCGCTTTGAGGCGTGAACTCCAGGCCGGCCTTGTTGAGCCGCAGGTCGACGTCATCAACGGCGTATTCTCCAGTCACCGTATTGAACCCATTGAGGCCCTGCCCGCTGGTGTAGAGTTTGTTGAACTCATTCATGAATGTCCTGGCAAAGGTATCGAGGTCGTCGATAAAGGCGCCAAGCACATCATCGCGCGCGGTGACCAAACCCTTCAACTCGCCGGAAACCGGGGCCAGCGGCGCATCCGTGTCGGTCATGCGGATTTCGGCCACGGTCATTCCCCGATTGGTGTCGTAGACGGCCTGGACTTCCCGCTTGTTCCCCTCGAATACGAGGAAGTCGCCGCCATGGTAGACGATTACCCCGCCGCTGAGCTGTTCGACCACGCGAATGTCGATGATCTCCGCCAAGCTCTCCATCGCATTGAGTCGCTGATCGCGAAGCCCGACGGCGTCGCTGCCGGAGATATCGCCGCCCTCCGTTTCCGCAATCCGCACGTTGAGCTTGCGAATCTCCTCGAGCAGGCGGTTGATATCGGACGTCATATTGTCGACTCGATCGTTCACGTCGCTGCGCAATTCCTGCGCGCGCGAGGTCATCCGCTGGATGTCTTGCGTGAGCGTGATCCCCTGCAAGACCGCCAAGTTGCGGACGGAGACGTCCTCGGGCTGATTGAGCACCTCGTTGATCGCGGCGAAGAAGTTGTTCATCGAGGTGCTCAGGTCGGTATCGCTAAGCTCGCCGATAATCGCTTCCAACTGGGAGTATGTGGTCTCCAAGGATCCGGTATTCGCCTGATCACTGACGGCGCCTCGCAGCCGCCCCTCGAGGAAAAGGTCGATCTTCTGGACGACCGCCGAAACCTCGACCCCCATGCCCAGTAGAACCCCCCCAATTCTCTGGGTGGGAGCCGGGGTCAGAATGACCTGTTCCCGGATGTAGCCGTCCGTGTTCGCGTTCGCAATGTTCTGCCCGACTACCTGCAAGGCGATCTGGTTCACCCGCAGGGAGTTTGCCGCCAACGTGATCGAACTGAAGAGAGACATGGAACGGAACTTGCCCTGTTTCGCGAAACTGCGCCGAGTAGCTAGGCTGCCCTGTCGATCAGAGAGCCGCTCGCGCGGGATTTGTCCTCTTCTGTGTATGTCGGCTTCATTCGCCCACCGGTCGCAATAATCTCCAACATATGGGAAAGATGGAGTAGACTGCGCTGGACCGCGACCCAATGGGCGAGGCTGTGATGCTGCATGATACGATTATTGGACTTGGCTAACGCAACTTTAGGGTGCAAGCGTTGCTGCTCAGCGGCAGGCAGTGCCGAGCTGAGGGCGCGAATGCTCTCGGAAGGGAGCCCCTCCCGGCGGGCCTCGCCAAGCAGTGACTCACGTCGCTGGACGCACGCTTGCAGTGCCTCGACGAGTTGCCCTTCCTCGACGGTTAGGGCCTCGAGTCCTTTGGTGTCATAGGCAATCAGCAGTTCTCGCTTCTTCGCAAGGAGTTTCAGGAAGCTATCCTGTACGCCCAGCAGGTCGCTAAGCATGGTTGCGAGTTCCGATTCCCAGTTGTCGGGCATTCCAGGCGTTCCGTGGATTCGAGGCTGAATAAATGGCGAAAATCAGGGGTATCGATCGCGACTACTTTCTTCCAGTCGCCCACAACTCGTACATGGGGCCGAAGAACTGCTCTCCGGAGGACTGGCTTATCTTTTGAGCAAGCATCTGGTCGAGCTGTTGCGTAAACACCTCCTCGGCACGCCCGCCGTGGAAGTAGGCCGGTTTATCGACGGTGCGCCGCATCGACTTGAGCATCTGCCCGAACATCAACTCGCCCAGGATCTCCTGGAACTTCTGCCTTACCTCATCGTCGCCCGACTGCTCCGCTTCGCGGCTCACCACTCCGGCGTTGGCCGTTTCGCTTGCTCGAAGGCCAGCGGTCGAAAGGCTGGGTGTCGAAAGGCCAGCGGTTGCGAGGCTTGCGTCGAAAGAAGCGGGGATGGCAAAGCTTGCATTCATGGCACTACCTACGTTCTCGGGCTACTCGATGATCAGCTTGCCGTACAATTTTCCGTTCCGGTGCAGCCCCTTGATGATCTCGATCACGTCGGCATTGGGGACATGCATGGCGTTGAGCGCTTCGACCATGGCCTTCAATCGAGGGGCAGAGGTCTCGGCCGGGTCGACCGCGACGAATCCGCCGGCGGCCGGCGCAGCCCCAGCCTCGATGACAATGTTCTTATGAGAGACCACGACCGGGCCGATCTGCACGTCGCCGCCGATCACGATGCTGCCTGCCCGTTCGTTGATGACCACGCGAGGCTCCGTTTCCGGCTGCAAGAGCGGTAGGCGGAGCACTAGCGACACGAAGAGCACCGTGTCCTGCTGGTACTGCGATGGGATGGCTACTTCGATGTTCTGCTGGTTGATGGCCTTCGCAAGGGGCGTTCCCCCCGTGCCGAAGCCCAACTGGCTGTTGATGGTTTCCACGACTTCCTGGGCATTGCCGAAGCCGGCATGATTTTCGTCGAGCACGAGGGTGATCTTGCCGTCCTTGGTGAATGCGTTGAAGAAGTCGGCCTCGAGTCGAACGCCTCCGAAGATTCGACCGGTCGTTAGCATACTGTCGCCGTCGATCGTGATGGGACCCTCGGCAAACGCGTACACGCGCGGGTCTTGGCGATCGGGGCCGACCAACGGCGTGAGGAAGAGCCGCCCGCCGGCCAGGCTTTTCGCTGATCCGATCGACGCGACCGTGCAGTCGATCCGGTCGCCCTGGCGGGCGCCGGCCGCTGGGATAGTGGCGGTCACGATGACCAAGGCCACATTCTTGGCATCCTTCAATTCCGTCAGTCCGCCGGGTCCAAGTTGCTCGCCCATAACGCTCATCAGCTTGGCGAGACTGCGAACGGTTGGTTGATAGTTGCCACCGTCGCCCTTGCCGTCGAGGCCGACAACAATGCCCATTCCCTGGAGCGTGTTCTCTTCCTGCCCCTTCAGTCGGCACACGCTCTTAAGCATGGTGGTTGTCGGCGCCGCGTCGGCTTCGGCAATTCGTCCGAACGGAACGAACGCCAAGGCCATTCCGGCAAGCCCAAGAATCCACGACCTATTTTGCATTGCCCGGTCGCCTTTTCCAACGTTCATGCGTTTAATATCCATGGCTCGATAATTAGTGCTCAGAACGCCTGGTAGCGGTCCATGATCTTCTGGAGCCAGCCGCGGCTGTACCCGTCGTGAACATGTCCCTGCTCTCGCTTGATGATACGGAGCGAAGCCACGTTTTCGCTGCGAACCGAGTTGGTCTGCTTGTTCATATCTTCCGGGCGCACCTCGCCGCTGAGCGAGTATTCCCACGTTTCATCGTTGTTTTGGATGTAGCGAGTGCCTTCGACCACGAGGTTTCCGTTTGGGCGGATATCGACCACCTCGACCGCTACGCGAAAGATCATCGAGTCGCGGCTTTCCAGCGACGCTTCCGCCCGGTACTTTTTGTCGAGTTGTCCCTTAACTCGCGGTTCGCCAGCGGTCTGCGGGTCGGGAATCATGGCCATATTCTTCAGCAGAATCCAGTCGCTCAGGACAGCGTCGAGGCTGGCCTTCTTGCGCTGGTCGATGTCGCCCTCGCTGATGACGACCGCCTTCTCGTCGACGAGAATGGTGATGATATCGTGCAGACGGATCGGGCGCGGCTCGGGCGGCGCCTGGTACCACCAGCTTGCCCGTTCGAGCGTCAGGCCCGACGTGCGGGCATCGCGGAAGAGGCTTGAGTCTTGCCCGGAGGCCGTGCTTGCTGCCGCGACCGACGCCACCAGCATGGCGCACCGGAAGAAACACTGCCCCGCGAAAGCAATCCGATTGAGCATATCACAGGTCCTTTTGTCTCAATTCGATGGTTTCAGAAGACGCCCCTCGCGGCGCGTTGTTGGGGTTCGCGTTGTACTCATTGCGTGGCGGGCGGGTTGGCATCGGTAACTCGGGCGGCCCGAGCGAATACCTCGACTTCACGAACCCCGCATACGCGAGCGAAGAACGCTTCCCGCGTGTCGAGCGACTCGACTGCGACCAGCGTCCCGTTGCCGCCGTCGTCGCGGGCTCGGCCTTGGGTACGAATGCGAATGCCCGCCGCATGGGCGTAAACGGTTACCACCTCGCCGCGTCGCACGTACACCGGCGCCTGGATGGCATCGGCCGTCACGAGCTTGCCCGCCGGAATCGAACGCGTCGTCTCTTTCCCAATCGCCTGATCCAGACTGTAGATCGCATTTGGCTGTTCCTGGGATATTTCGGCGTGGCACAGTTGCAGGTCGCTTGCGCGCAACATAGCACCGCGCGATAGCGAGCGAGCGGCGACGACAAACGAGGCAGGGATCGACACGTGGGCATCGACCGTCGCCTGCCGTGGCCCGTCGGGGGTCGTCAGACGCAAGTCGAAACGCTGCGCGCCGACCCAGGGCGCTTCGCCGCCGCCAACCTGCAGTTCCGTGGCTGGGTCGGCCAGTAGGCGCACGAGGGAGTCGGGCAGGGTTATGTCGATCTGCCACGGTGTTTCCGCGGAAACACGAGTCATCAGGTGCGCCTTCAGAGCGTCGGTTACTCGCGAGGTGGCCCGGCGGGTATGTGCCACCGAGGCTGCCCCCAGCTCCGATGCGCCAGCGGCCTGGCCGAACCCCGAAACGGCAATCTGGCTGGCGCCCGAGAAGCGGTGCTCGGCCAGACTGACTCCGCGAAGCACAAGCAGGTCGTGGAGTTCACGAGCGCGGACGAAACGTTCTCGTCCCTGTGAAGGCGATGGGAACAGTTCAATGCCGCGAAGCTGCTCGGCCTCAGCCGAATCGGCGGCGAACACATCGGCCAGATCGCCTAGCGTCACCATGGTGCCGCTCGGCGCGGCTTGTGGCTTCAGCCGGATCTCCGCGGCCCAAAGGCCCTGGCACGCGCCAATTCCTATAAGGAGAATCGTCATAAACATGCTGTCGGCAAGGTGTGGATGACGGATCATAGTTATCGCCTGAGGTTCGCGACCTGTTGTAGTACCTCATCGCCTGCCTTCACCGCCTGCGAGTTCATTTCGAATGCCCGCTGCGTAAGAATCAAGTCGATCAGTTCGTTGACCGGTTCGACGTTCGAGCGTTCCAGGTAGTTCTGCCGGAGCAAGCCGATACCGTCCTGTCCCGGGTTGGCGAGCGTGGGCGATCCGGAGGAGTCGGTCTCGGCATAGAGGTTTTCGCCAAGCTTCAAGAGCCCCTGCGGATTCACGAAGTACGCCAGTTCGATTTGCCCGACTTGGGAAAGCTGCTGGTTGCCCGGCTGTCGAACGGAGACAATCCCTTCGGGGCTGATGACGATATTGGTCGTATCTTCGGGAATAGTGATGGGTGGTTCCATGAGCCGGCCGATGCCGGCGGAGCCTAACACGATGTTGCCGTTGGCGTTCTTCGACCAGTTGCCCGCCCGCGTGTACAATGTGTCGCCGCTGGGATCGAGCACCTGGAAGAAACCGCTTCCCTCGATGACCAAATCGAGTTCGCCGCCGGTCTCCTCGAAAGCGCCTTGCGTGAAATCGCTCTGTACGCTTTGGACTCGCACGCCCAGGCCGATGTGAGTACCCGTGGACGTGTACTGGCCCGTCGTGTCCTCCGCGCCGGGCATCGTCTCGTGCCGGTAGAACAGATCCTCGAAGTTTGCTCGGTCCTTTTTGAAGGCGACCGTTTCCAGGTTAGCCAGATTATTGGCGATGACGTCGAGCTTTGTCTCCATCGCAGTCATGCCGGTTGCCGCGGTATACAGTGCTTGAATTGCCATAAGCGATTAGGAAGAGATAAGAGTCGTGGGATCGTAGTTCGGAAAAGTCGATTGTTTCCAAGGAAACGTGGTGGATGTCACACTTTCAGAACCCGGTTGATCAGGCCGCTGAGCATTTCGTCCTGGCTCTTCATCAGGTTCAGATTGGCCTCCAGTACGCGCGATGCCTCGATCATGGCCGTCATTTCGGAGGTG
Organism: uncultured Planctomycetaceae bacterium; assembly: GCA_964487655.1. GTDB lineage: Bacteria > Planctomycetota > Planctomycetia > Pirellulales > Thermoguttaceae > PWXP01. Next base: position 10,952 of record CAZASB010000006.1, on the reverse strand, counting down.
GCCTTCACGCCCGAGCCCTCCACGTATCCGGGCGCAATGCGGCGCTCGTTCAGGGGAACCGTTTCGGGGTCAGTCATTGGGCGGAACAGGTTCTCGCCCACCTTCATCAGCTCGTCGAGTGAACCCGGCCGGACCACGGCCAGATTCTGGACCGTTCCCAACTGCCGGAGCGAGCCGGATTGAGTAATCTGCCAGGTATTGTCCTGCGGGTTGACCACCACCGGCATACCGCTGTCGCTCAGGACGGCATATCCCTGCTGCGTGCGCAACTCGCCGTTGGCGGTCACCATGAAGTTGCCTGCCCGCGTCAGGAACTCCTCTCCATCCTTCTCGACCACAAAGAAGCCGTTGCCCTCGATGGCCACATCGGTCTTCTGCCGAGTATGTTTCAGGGGCCCTGGGGAGAAGTCGGTTTTGGTTTCCAGGAATTCGACGCCGCCGCCGACATCCTCCAACCGACCCTCGGCCGGTGGAATGAGCCCTTCCTCGATCGCCTCGGCGTAGCGTGCCCGGAAGACGGCCAAATCGCGTTTGAAGCCCACCGTGTCGACGTTCGCCAGATTGTTGGCGATCACTTCGAGCCGTTTGCTCTGGGCGTGGGCCCCCTCGGCCGATATGTATAGTCCGTAAGGCATGGCAGCCGGCTGACACAGGGCGCCCCCCTGCGAAAAAGGTTCCGGCGGAACACGATTGCTCCGATAGGGAAGCAACCGCCATGCCAAAGCGAGTGAAAAGCATTCGGTCGGCCAGGGCGGATGTCGCAAACCATTGCGCAGCCAGCACTTACGGGCAGCTAGTCGCTGATCGCTCCGCGTTTCCCCCGAGGTTCCCATCGCGACGTGCGCAGTTCCTGCCGGCCGGCGTGCGTTCTTTGCCGATTCCGCCCGGATGACAGTCCCAGGATGCCACAGGCTTGCCCTGTGGAGGTTCACGCTTCTTGCTACACACGCGTCGGCCCGATCCCATCCCCGAAAATGTCCCGCGCGACCGCGGGGATGGCTGGAGCTTGTGGGGCAGCTTGTGTAGCGAAAAGCCTAACGATCTCCAGGGCAAGCCTGGAGGATTCCGGATGCTCGCAGTTGGTCGGCCCATGATGCCCGATGCTGCTTGATTCTCATGCGGCATCACGAACCCATTGGCCACTCGCATTTGCGTTGGACGCCGATTCGGAGGATAATGGGGGTTTCACAGACCGTGCTCGTTTCTTGGGAAATCAACCATGCGTCAAAGGCTTCTACCGCGTCCCAGACTCCCCCTTCTTCTCGCTCTCCTAGTGTTCCTGGCTGTCGCATCCGTCTGGCTCGACACGGAAGTGACCCTGGCCGACTCCCCCCAAGAGAGCAGCTCTCTGGCCGCGCCCAGGAATCTTGACGATCTGAAAAAGATTGAACAACAGATACATCAAGTGCTCCAGCGCGTCGTGCCGGCGACCGTGGGCACGCAAATCGGCGTCTCGCGGGGTAGTGGCGTCATCGTCAGCGAGAATGGCCTCGTCCTCACGGCTGGACACGTCGTCGGCAAGCCAGGCCAGGAGGTTCTCTTCACGCTGCACGACGGCAAGACGGCGAAGGGTAAGACCCTGGGTGTGTACGCAACCGCTGATGCCGGAATGATGCAAATCACCGACGACGGCAAGTGGCCCTTCGTGGAGCCGGGCCGTTCCGCCGACTTGAAGCTAGGTGCCTGGTGCGTGGCCTTGGGCCATCCCCTGGGGTATAGGGCCGGGCGTCCGCCGGTCATTCGGGCAGGCCGCGTTCTGCGGCTCGGCGATATGACGGTCCAGTCCGATTGCGCCCTGGTCGGCGGCGATTCCGGCGGGCCCCTGTTCGATCTCGACGGCAAGGTGATTGGCATCAACAGCCGAATCGGCGGTGCCATGTCGATGAACTTCCACGTACCCATCGACATCTTCCACGAAAACTGGGACCGGTTGGCGGCAGGCGAATCGTGGGCGCTCTCCATTCCCCAACGCGATGGCGACGACGTGAAGGTCGCCCTGCGAGGAGCCGTCGATGCCACGGCGCCGTGTGTCGTTCGCGTGAAGTACGACGGGAAACCGGTTGCCCTGGGAACGATTGTCGGCCCTCATGGTTGGGTGGTTACGAAGGCAAGCGAGTTGGGCGACAAGCAAATCGTGTGCATCCTGCCCGACGCCAAGGAACTCGAAGCGCGCGTTGTCGGCGTGGACAGTCAGTTCGACATTGCCATGCTCAAGATAGATGCCACCGACCTTCCCGCCATCACCTGGGAAATGCAATCGCCGGAGGTGGGGCATTGGGTGGCAACGCCGGGGCCTGAACCAGAACCGCTGGCACTGGGGGTCATTAGCGTGCCGCGTCTCGCCATACCTGCCACCAGCGGCGTGTTGGGCGTGCGACTGGGCGATGAGCACAACGGCGCGGTGATTGAAAGCATTCTTCCGGGAACCCCTGCCGAAAAGGCTGGCATTCAAGCCGGCGACGTCATCACGCACGTCAACGGGAAGGAAATTACGACACGAGACGAGTTGGTCAACACGATCCGCGCCTATCGACCCGGGACCACGGTGACCGTAACGCTTCGCCGCGGGGAAGAACATTTGGAAATCTCCATTGCCTTGGCATCCCCTTCGACGCCCAACCATCAGCGACGCGAGCAGATGAATCGCCTCGGAGTAGGCGTGAGTGGCCGGCGCGACGACTTCCCCATCGTGTTGCAGCACGATTCCGTGCTGAAGCCGACCGACTGTGGCGGCCCGTTGGTAAACCTGAACGGACGCGCGGTTGGCGTGAATATCGCGCGCGGCGGTCGCGTGGAGACCTACGCGATCCCAACGGATGTGCTTGTTCCGCGAATGTACGAACTCATGTCGGGACGTCTTGATCCAGCCCGGCAGGCCAAATCGGAACAAGCTGGGAACACCCAGGCGGAACCGGCCGAAGCCGAAAAGAAGACTGCTGAAGAGGCTGCACGCAAGGTGGAAGCCGAGAAGATGGCGACCGAAAAAGCGGAGGCGGAAAAGGCTAAAGCCGAGAAGAAGGCCACCGAGGAAGCTGCCCGAAAAGCGGAAGCGGAGAAGGCGGCGGCCGAGAAAGCCGAAGCTGAGAAGAAGGTCGCCGAGGAAGCCGCTCGCAAGGCGGAAGCGGAGAAGATAGCAGCCGAAAAAACGGCGGCGGAAAAGGCTGAAGCCGAGAAGAAAGCCGCCGAGGAGGCCGTCCGGAAAGCAGAAGCGGAGAAGATGGAAGCCGAGAAGGCAGCGGCCGAGAAGGCAGCAACGGAAAAGGCTGAAGCTGAGAAAAAGGCTGCCGAGGAAGTCGCTCGAAAAGCAGAGGTGGAGAAAATGGAAGCTGGGAAAGCCGAGGCGGAGCCGACCGCCCCGAAACCAGAATGAATTGAGAGGTTGACACCTTCGTTAAGGAGTTCCCCATGCGAGAAGTGAAACTGATTCCCGAAATGGACTTCGGCCGCAAATTCATTCCGGACAGGTACCTGCCCCAGGGAAAAGACGAATATTATCTGCGAAACGAGCAGTCGGCCTCGAGGCTGCGGCGTTGGCGGCACCTTCACTCTGCCGAGATCAAGGCGCTGGTCAAGAACGGGGTGACATGCGACGACTGGGACACTGTCTTCGTCACCGATCCCTTTCACCCGCACCTCGTCAGGAACTCCCATTTCACCGGGCTGATTCGGATCGGGCGGCTGGAGGCGGTGGCCCTTGAGCATCACGAATTGCAGACTCTCGCCGGGATCACCGACAGCCGGATCATCTCGTGCGACATTGGCGACAACTGCGCGATCCACCATGTCCGCTATCTCGCCCACTACATCGTCGATGATAAAGTCATCTTGCTGAATATCGACGAGATGCAGACGACCAATCACGCGAAGTTCGGTAACGGCGTGGTCAAGGAGGGCGAGCAGGAGGATGTCCGCATCTGGATGGACCTGCTGAACGAGGCCGGCGGCCGAGCCGTGCCGCCGTTCGATGGCATGATCGCGGCCGATGCCTACCTCTGGGCCAAGTACCGCGACGACACCGAGCTGATAGCCAAGCTGGACGAGATCACCCGCCGCCAATTCGATCCGCGGCGCGGCTTCTATGGCATGGTGGGCAACACTTGCGTGATCAAGAACTGTGGTATCGTCAAAGATGTGAAGATCGGTCCCGGCGCGTATATCAAGGGGGCCAACAAGCTCAAAAACCTCACGATCAACTCCAGCCGCGAGGAGCCAACGCAGATCGGCGAGGGCGTCGAGCTCGTCAACGGGATCGTCGGCCTTGGCTGCCATATTTTTTACGGCTCGAAGGCGGTCCGCTTCGTGATGGGCAACAACGCGAACCTCAAGTATGGTGCGCGGCTGATCCATTCTTTTCTCGGCGACAATTCGACTGTCTCCTGCTGCGAAATCCTCAACAACCTGGTCTTTCCCGCGCACGAGCAGCACCACAACAATTCGTTTCTCGCCTCGGCCTTGCTCATGGGCCAGAGCAACCTCGCCGCCGGGGCGACGATCGGTTCGAACCACAACAGCCGCGCCAACGACGGCGAGATTCAGGCCGGGCGCGGTTTTTGGCCGGGGCTTTGCACTACATTGAAACACTCTTGCCGGTTCGCTTCGTTCGTGCTGCTGGCCAAGGGGGATTATCCAGCCGAGTTGGATATTCCCTTGCCGTTTACCCTGGTGGCCGACGACGTGGCACACGATCGTCTTGCGGTGACTCCTGCTTACTGGTGGCTGCACAATATGTATGCCCTGGCGAGGAACACATGGAAGTTTCTGACGCGAGACAATCGCATCACGAAGACGCAGAAGATAGAATTCGATTTCCTTGCCCCCGATACGGTCGAAGAGATTTTCCACGCGATGAAACTTCTGGAACTCTGGACCGGTAAGGCTAGCTTGGCCAGTCGCGGGGAACCGGTGAACAGCCGGGCCGACGAGGAGTTGATCCTGCTCGGCCGCCAATTGCTTCACGCAGAGAAGGACCGAACGGCCGATCTGGAGATCCTCGGCGAGCATATAGAGAATTCTCGCCGCAAGGTCGTGATCTGTAAGGTCTATCAGGCTTATCGCGCGTACCAGCAGATGTTGCATTACTACGCAGTGAAGAACCTGTTGGAGTACCTGAAGGCCGACTCGGCGGCTACGCTGGCGTCGATGTGCGAAGAGTTGGTCGGCACGCGCGAGCGAAACTGGGTGAATCTTGGAGGGCAGCTCGTTGCGGATCCCGACGCGGAAAAGCTGCGTGCGGATATTCGGGCCGGTGAGTTCCGGTCCTGGACCGAGATTCATCGGGCTTATGATGTCCTCTGGGCCGCCTACCCTAGTGAGAAGCATCGCCACGCCTTAGCCACACTCTTCGACCTCGGTGCAGACAAGACTTCCGGCGGTCGATGGTCGCTCGGAAAGGAGACATGGGACGCGGCGCTGGATGAAGCGGTGCAGATCCAGGAGTACGTGCGAGACCAGGTGCTCCTTACGCGTCAGAAGGACTACACCAACCGATTCCGTCAGACGACGTTTCGTAACGCCGCCGAAATGCGGGCCGTCGTAGGCACAGCCGAAGAGAACGGTTTCGTCAAACTGGTCGGCAAGGAGACCGAAGCATTCCGGCAGCTTGTTGAGTCGGTGAGGCAGAGGGAATCTGGCCGGTGACGAGCGCCGCGACAAACAAGACAACAAAGACATGCAATGCGATAACATCGTACATGGTGCCGGCGGTCGGTATGAATTGGGGCAACTACGCAAAAAACAGAGTGCGGACTGGGAACGTACAAAAGCTGCCATGGGGGAAAGGTGAAATTAAGGGGCGGCGCGTACCTTCTATGGGACCACCGGGGGCAGTTTTTGAAAGGCCTAACTGCTTCGCGGTGCAATGCTGCCAATCGACCGCGCCCGAAGCGAGTTTGCCGGCCTTGCCGCCTGGTATCGGTTGTGGCAGGTCGAGTTCGACCCGCTGCGATAGCGCGTCTTCACTATCACAACGCAAACACCGGTTCTTTTGCAACTCTGTAATGAGGACATTCTCATGAATACACACCCCCACGTCACCGCTGAGAAGATTGTCAACCGCCGCCGGTTCCTCCGAGCCACGGCGGCCACGGTGGTTGCTGGCACGCTGGCAACTCGCCGGGTTGTCGCCGATACGAAGGCCGCTGGACTCACGGACCACTGGGCCATGAAGTCGAGACCCGACCTGCTGGACGAGAAGTCGCGCAAAGGTATCGACGTCTTCCAGCTCACAACCGAGGCGGACGTGCCGGCCAGCCACGTCTACATGGAGGCGCAGATATTCACGCCCGACTCCAAGCGGTTGATCGTACATCGCGCGGCCAGCGCGCACGGACCGATGCGAACCGATCCGCGGCATCAGTACCTACGTTGCGACCTGGACGACGGCGGCTCGCTGCATCCGCTGACCGATGAGCCGCGAACCATTGCGCCGTCGGTTTCACCCGATGGCAAGTATCTCTACTATGTTGTCGATGAGAGCACGCTTGGCGGCGGCCGGATTACACTCAAACGCGTGGAGATCGACGGCACCGGGCGAGAAACCATTGCGGTCATCGACTCACCACTGCCGGACACGACATTTCGTGCCTCGCGGGTCTACCCCCTATCGACCATTTCGTCCGACGGCTGTCGCCTAGCCATCGCGGCATTCCTGGGCGACGGCCAGATGGACCCGCCGCCGTACGGCCTCTTGGTGTTCGATTTGCAGGAGGGCGGCGTGCAATTGGCCCTTCACGGTCCTTCGTGGTGCAACCTGCATCCGCAATATTGCCGCTCGACCGATCCGAAGGCCAGCCACGATATTCTGGTGCAGGAGAATCACGGGAACGTCGTGACGCCGACGGGAACGATGGAACGTCTGGTCGGTTCGCCGGGCGCGGACATCCACGTGATTCGCGACGACGGCACGAACTTCCGCAACATGCCGTGGGGGCGCGACGGCAATGAGCACTGCCAAGGGCATCAGTGCTGGCGCGGACGCACCGCCTGGGCCATTACCAGCACGGGCACGCGCAAGCCACCCGAGGCCCAGTTGATTGAGGGTTACGCGGCCGAGCACGCCGACCACGTGGGCATTGCCACTCCGGGCGGCCGGCGCAACGATTTGACCCGCGACTTCCCCAACCCGCACTTCTACCACTTCGCCACCGACATCGCCGGGCGACGGCTAGTGTCCGACGCGCAGCCGTTGCGCGAAGGCGGAGCCGTGTGGATGGCCGATTTGGGCCGCGAGGGGGAGGATCCGCTACGCGAGTTCACCTACCTGCTCAACCCACAATCGTCGTGCAAAAAAGAGGCCCACATCCATCCCTTCCTCTCCCCGGACGGAACGACGGCCTTCTATAACTCCGACGAATCGGGTATTCTACAAGCATACATGGTACGTTTGGGCTAACCACCAGGAGCAACGGAACCGGATGTCGGGCCGACCGGATGTCGGGATCAGGCTTGCATGTTACACTTTCGGTCCATTTGCAGTATTCTCAACGTGGTGCTCGCGCCATGCTCTCAGCCTACCACAATTCCCGGCCTACGTAAGATGCAAAAATATGGCAGTTCCACGTGAGCAGGTGAGTCCATGCCGTGAACCGCGGCCAACGCAATGTGTGTGGCATCGTTTTTCGCGGCCGCCGGCAGGGCACTCTCCGCTGATGACGATCCCGATGGCAACGTGAAGCACTGCGCCGAGCACGGGCTCAGGAAGGAAGAGGTCGAAGAGGTGTTCCAGAATGCGACGGACGCTGACATCAGCCGGTCCTCCGGCCGGCCTGTGGTGTTCGGGGACACCAGCACGGGCCGGCACCTGCTGGTAGTGTACGAAGAAATCGACCCGGACACCGTCTACCCAGTGACCGCTTACGACGTTCCGAGGAGGCGACGACTATGAAACGCATCACCCGCGACCGCCGGCTCACTCCTGAAGAAGCTGCCAAGTACAAGGCGATTCGAGACCAAGTCACCGAGGAACTGCCCGACCTGATCGCCCGCCACCATGAGCGGATGGCGACCCTCGACCAGTTGCAAGAGTTGCTCGTGCAACTGAAGGCCGCACGCGAGGCAAAAGGTATCAGCCTTGCCGACCTGACCGACCTCACCGGCATGGACCGTTCCTCGCTATCGAAGCTCGAAATCGGCCAGACTGCCAACCCGACGGTGGAGACCCTCGTGCGCTACGCCGAGGCCGTGGGCAAACGCCTCGTAGTGGCGCTTGCCGACGCACAACAAGACTAATCCGGCGCCACGACTACGGGGAGTCAGCTTCAGTCGTTCGCCGGTGTCGACGAGCCATTTCGTGTGTTCCGAAGTCCAAGGCATTCCAATCCAATTCCTGGTTTTTCGCAAGGGGCTAACGACACCCATAACCGGGTGACCGCCAGAAGACACTGTTTTCAAAACCCGCGTTGCCGGCCGCTCCGGTGGACGGCTTGGTTATCCGCTTTCTTAGGGTTCAGTGCCAAGGAAACAGAGTGCCCTGACTCGGCTGTTTCGGTTCAGGTCGCGCCGGCGTCTCCTGTTCTTCAATCGGTCTTGGACCAAGCCCCTTCTCCATCACTTGTTGAATGTAGAACGCGTTTGCTCGCTGTTGATGGTCCCGCTTCTTCGCGTGATGGACCCAATGCATGATGTTGACGCTGTTCAGCCAGCCAGTCATGAGGCAGCGCCTCACATCACGTTCGCTCGACGTGTACGGAAGTCCGCGAAACGATACCCTTAATGTAGAAATGTTCTGCTCGCGAATCCAATTCAGTTTGTCTTCGTCGATGTCATGCGTAACGACGATCTCAACAAACAGCTTGCGATCGCTAGACACTGCAACGATATCAGGTGTCCTGCCCTTTTCCCAGACCTCGTCCTCCACGGCATCGAAGTGATAGATTTTCCGCTCGCCAAGTCGATAGAGCTTGATCTCGCGGTGGTATTTGTATTCGCGATAGATTTCTGGGTCGGGCTTCATTAGCAAATACGGCAACATGACCTTCCGTTCTTCGACCAACATCTGTTTCGCCATCCGGTGTATCGCTGTTTCGCGTGAACCCTCGCAATCACCCAGGACTTGGTGGCGAAAGAACCATTGTTTTCTTGGGTCGGAAGGCTGAACGACAACGAACTGGCACCCGCAATCGGCGCAGAAGTATTCATCTCCATCGCTTTTGGCGACTTCGTACACGCTGACCCAATCTGTTGGGTCGTTGTTTCTCAAGCCATACGGGTTCTTGACCATCTGTGGTGTAAGCCAGCGTGCTTCAGCTGGATATCATGTATTTATCCCGCCCGCCTTTGGCCGTGCTAATCCATTAGGCCCGCCGGTTCGGCGGGATAAGAACCCCCAAGCCAACGCCAATTCTGGCCCGTAACCCGTTGCCGGTCAAGACCCTGCCGTCATTTCGCGATTTCGCTGTCCGCGCGTTATCTGGTCCGCCTATCACGCCAAGCCCCGCACCCATTGCCCCCTCCGGAAACGGGCGCGATTAGGGCAGGCACAGCGGGCTTGACGTCATAACGTTATGATGCTATGCTGGGAGAAGGACAGGAGGATTCCATGAGCACTCTAAGCAAACGCGCAACCGTCTATCTTGACCCGGTGCTTCACAAGGCGCTTCGCCTAAAGGCCGCCGAGACGTCTCGTTCCGTTTCGGAGTTGATCAACGAGGCTATACGCGACGAACTGGCGGAAGACGCGGACGATCTGGCTAGTTTTGAAGCCCGCAAGCAGGAACCCGTCATCGCTTTCGAGGACTTTGTCCGAAAACTGAAGCGCAATGGCAGAATATAGCGTTATCGTCCGGGCGTCGGTTGAGAAGGATCTCAAGGGCATCTCGAAGAAACATACGCAACGCATCATCATCGCAATTCGTGCACTGGCCAAAGACCCCAGGCCGCCCCAGTCAAAGACGTTGTCCGGCGAGGAAAAGTACCGCCTGCGGTGCGGCGTGTATCGCATTCTCTACCAGATCGAAGATGATCGGCTTGTCCTATGCGTCGTGCGAGTCCGACATCGCAAGGATGCATACCGGGAATGAACCCACCGAACACTGAACCCAGGGGAGGTGCGAGGAGCCCGGAGGGGCCGCTGACAATGCCAAATAGCAACGCTGCCGATGAAATGCACTGGTCGTGCCGCAAGACAGATGGTCAAAACGGCGTGCATATTATACATTCCGCGTTCTCGCGTCGGCGAACGACCAAGTTCACGGGGCGGCCGCGAACGAGTTTACAATTCAAAACCGACGTCGCCGGTCTATATCTGGTCGGTCCCGGCCGTGTAAGACGACCTGCCAAGGCCAGCCCAGGCATTGACACATTGCAAGGACAGGAGGAACGCAAAGACAGGCGATGCGCTTTGCATGGTTGGAAAGACGGCCAGGTTTTCAGCCGGTATGGCGGACGGCACGACGGAGCGTGCCTGCTACTATGGCACGTCCATATTCGTAGGTCAGGCTTTCTCCTGACTTCGCCGACGCCTCCGCGCCAAATACGGTTGCACCCCACCTGCAATAGGGCGAAGCCTAAAACGCCAATCTTCCCTTCCTCCTGCTCCCCTCTTTGCGCCTTCGCGCCTTTGCGCTGGATGCTTCTCTGTCTCTGCGCCGGGGGGCCCTCCGCTGCTTAACGCAAAGACGCCAGTGGATAGCGGCCAGCAACGCCGGCTTCTCCGTGGCAGGAGGGGCACCCAAGGGCGAAGCCCTCGTTGATGTATGCAAGTCGGCACGCAGTCCGTTGACGGCCGAAGCGTGTCCCCGAAGGGGATTAACTCGCTTGTCCCAGGGCGCAGCCCTGGGGACAGACCCCGACGGCAACCCAATAGCCCTGCAAGGGCGAAACTCCAATCTTGGACCGCAAGGAGTGCCGCCCTTTCAGGGCTTCCGTTGCGCGGGTGACTGGTTACCCAGGGCTGCGCCCCGGGGCTTGCGAGTTGACCGCCGTTGGCGGTGGCAGAACGGATACAACACCAAGAA
>CAZASB010000005.1:10076-36118 GCA_964487655.1 uncultured Planctomycetaceae bacterium | reverse complement strand
CCCTGATCGATTAGTACAATTGCGTCATTCTGGGCAATGCGCGCTGTCTGGGGGGCGCGCAGCGGAGGTTGCAACCAAATGAATAGTCCCCAATTTTCCGGTTTCCCGACAGTCCGACTTCGCCGCCTGCGGCAGCACCCCGGCGTGCGGAGGCTTGTGGCCGAAACGCATCTCGACCCGTCAAACCTGATTCTTCCGCTGTTCGTTCGGCCCGGCGCGGGCTTGCGTCAAGAGATTTCCGCCATGCCTGGCAACTACCAGGTTTCGCCCGACGTTTTGGTTGGCGAAGTCGAGGAGGCAGCCGCCCTTGGCCTCGGTGGAGTCTTGCTTTTCGGCCTCCCGGCCGTGAAGGATGCCGAAGGTAGCGATGCGCTCCGCGAGACGGGCGTCGTAGTGGAGGCCCTTCGCACGGTCCGCGGCACGGCCGGCAACATGCCGTTGATTACCGACCTTTGCTTCTGCGAATACACAAGCCACGGACATTGCGGCCCGCTGTCCAGCAGGACTGGGCGAACCGACGTAGACAACGATGCCACGCTAGATTTGCTCGGCAGGCAAGCGGTCATTCACGCGCGAAACGGCGCGGACATAATCGCGCCGAGCGGCATGATGGACGGCATGGTAGGAGCGGTCCGTTTGGCTCTCGATACCGCCGGGTTCGAGCACGTGCCCATCATGAGCTACGCGGCCAAATACGCCAGTGCCTTTTATGGCCCGTTTCGCGAGGCTGCCGAGAGCGCGCCGCGGACGGGCGACCGACGCGGGTATCAAATGGACCCGACCGCGACGGCGGGGCAGGCTCTGCGCGAAGTCGAACTCGACCTGGCCGAAGGAGCTGACATCGTCATGGTCAAGCCGGCGATGGCCTACCTTGACGTTATCCGGCTGGTCCGGGAAACCTTCCCCGGCGTTCCACTCGCAGCGTACAGCGTGTCTGGTGAATTCAGCATGGTGAAGGCCGCCGCGGAACGCGGGTGGCTCGATGAACGTGCCGTGGCGACGGAAATGCTCACGGCCATCAAGCGGGCCGGCGCTGGAGTCATCATCACCTATTGGGCGAAGCAGATGGCCCGCTGGTTATGCTGACCGCGATTGACCAAATACCTTTCCGCAAACCCTGGAGGTTTCACAAATGCTTCGTTTTCACGCAAACTGTTGTCCCCTTGTGCTTTCGGTACTGCTCATGACGTTTGGAACGCCACTTTTCGCCGCCGATCTCGAAGCCTACGAAGCTCGCACGTTCTCGTCCGCCACAGGGCCCTTGCTCTATCGGCTCCTGAAACCGGCTGACTACTCCCCTGCAAAGAAGTATCCTCTGGTGGTGTTCTTGCACGGAGCCGGCGAACGCGGAAGCGATAATCAGAAGCAGTTGATCCACGTGGTCGGCACGTTTACGGAAGACGCAGTTCGGGCGAAGCATCCGTGCTTCGTCGTCGTGCCGCAATGCCCGACCGGTTACCTCTGGTGCGATACTCCGTGGAGCGTTGATACGGTCGTGCAGCCGACCGAGGCATCCAAGACATTGACGCAGACCATGCAGTTGCTTGGCGAGCTAGAGAAACAGTACTCCATTGACACCAATCGGCAGTACATCATGGGGCTTTCCATGGGCGGATTCGGTACGTGGGATGCCATTGCCCGGTATCCTGAAAAGTTTGCCGCCGCGGTTCCCATGTGCGGCGGTGGAGACACGAAGAAAGCGGCGATCTTGAAAGACATGCCCGTCTGGAACTTCCACGGAGACAAAGACGGAGCGGTCCGGGTGCAATTATCGCGCGACATGATCGCCGCAATCCGTGCTGCCGGTGGGAAGCCGAAGTATACGGAATATCCGGGCGTGGGGCACAATTGCTGGACTTCTGCCATGCAGGAGCCAGAACTGCTGCCCTGGTTGTTTTCGCAGTCACGAGGGGCCGCCGAGTAACCGGAGTATCCGGAACCTAAAGCGACGATAGTGCCTGTAGAACGCGTGTTCGCACGGCGTCGGCGATCGAACGATCTTTGGCGTCGTGCCAGCGGAGTTCCGAAGCGCCGTCGGCGTCGAGCACCTCGGCTGCGGCCGAGTCAAGTATTTTGCGCGCTGCTTGGATCTCTGGACCGTCGCGGCCCGATTGTTCGGCGCTCTCAATCGTTCGTTTCAGCAGCAGCAGGGTTTCGTAGTCTTCAACGCTTTCGCGAATCGCCTCCATCTGCTTGGCCGGTGCGACGTGGGTTTCATCGAGAAACAAAGGCGTGTAGGGGCCCGACTTGGCGAGATACTCGTTCCAAGACGAGGCACCGCTGTTGTCGCCAAACGCCCAGAAGAACGTGCCCGTGGCCCCGTCGCGCCAGCATTGCCACGCTTGGAGACGATAGTAGGCGTAAGGGTCCAGCAGCCGCGCTGGACCGCTGCACGAGTACAACTGCAATTCCTTGCCGAGGCGTTGCTGTCGCATGAAGAAGTCGGCGAACGGCTTGCCGCCACCGAGCCACATGGGACGGTTTGGGCAGAGAACGTCGGTCGCTTCGAATACCTCGCCGGGTGCCTTGGCGGGATCGTGGTAGGTCGGGTCCAGCCAGATGCGTACCCCCGGCTCGGCGGCGCGAATCGCTCGCGACCATGCAACTAGGGCCGTGACGTCACTCCCCTCGTGCGGTTCATCGTGGATGAGCAGCCCCAATCTTCCCGGTTCGATCCCCTTGTCGCGCAAGTGACGCACCCAGGCGGAAATCCACATACCCACGCGGCGTTGGAACTCCGGAGTGTCCACGGCAGCTCCGGCAAACCCGGCGGTCAATGCCCCCGAGTAATCGCCGACCGCCAGGAACACCATGTACGCGCTGGCGTTGGGCCACTCGGCCAACCAGGCGTCTAGTTGCTCCGTATCGAGTTCGATCCGGTCCGGAGCATTTTTTGGAAACGTGTACTTCATCAATACCGATGCGGTAGCCCACGGGGCGTTTACATGACGATCTTGCAGGTGCCGGACAAACGCGGCACGGTTCTCCGGCGTTATGCCGCAGGCGCCGCCACCGTTCGTATAGCTCCAGCCGCCAAGCCGAAGCGTGGTCTTTTCCGGGAAATCCACAGGGTACACGTGCAGTTGGATGGGAACGGCCACCGGGCCGCTTGCGTCCGGGCTGCTCAGTACGATCCGGCCCTCGTGCGTTCCCACCGCGACGGTCTTCTCGCCGCGCGGCACGTGGAAGTTCAGCCATACCTGGCGAACGAGTCCCGGTGGCGCCTGAATGGTCCATTCGCTGTCCTTTGGGGCAATCTCCCTGAGCGCGGCGGCCACGGGCACGCCGCGCCCCGTATCGGTCCAATCGACCTCGTAAACGGTTACATATCCGGGCGATGGCTGCCCAGGTAGCCCTTCGAAACGCAAGGTCACCTGGAGCGGCTCCTCGCTGGCGTTGTAGAGGTTGAGTGCCGCCGCGCGATGCTCGCCTCGCATGGTATGGACCACGATCTTGCTATCGGAATCGGTTGGCGGCGAGAAGGGATCGAGCGGATCCCAAGGTCCGGCGGCCTCGGCTACCAGCGGCGCACAGCCCTTTGCCTGCCAGAGCGCGGCCTGAATCTGGAACAGCCGCCCGTGCGCCTCGCTCAGCGGCAGAATGGCTCGGAACGACCGGTCGACCTGAATGGCCTCGGGGTCCAAGTTTTTACTCGCCTGAACCAGTCGATCGAGTAGTCGAGCGCGCACGGCCTCGTCGGGTAGCGGCGTCTGGCGCACTTGGGTTTCCAACGCGGATGCATCTGCCTCGAAGCGAAGCGTCAAGGCAGAACGGCTGCGCCACTGAATGAACAGGTTGGCAACATCCTCCACCGGCTCGCCGGCAGGCGTCTGTGTCAGCAGTTCCTCCGGCCCACGATAGACTTCGACCTCGTCAACGAAAAGATACGATCCACCGGCAGGTGGAATCGCGACAAACCGTACGTACCGGCCGCGCGTTCTCAATTCATCGGTTGTCAATCGCCGGATTGCATAGCTTTCGGGCAGTGGCCCATAGGCCTTCCGGTCCATCGCAATCAAGTCGCCCGCGTTATGGTAGGTCTTGTCGTCGTCGCTCGTGAGTATTTGGACTGCCGCAGGCCACGTCACCTGGGCCGCGCCGGCCGCGGTCGTGAAAGAGACGCCGGAAATCGGCTGCACCTTGCCCAGGTCAACCGTAATCACTGCGTACGCGGCGGCGCTCCAACCCACGGTTCCCTTCTGAGTCCAGAAGTAATCCGTGGTTGACTTTCCATCGGTGAGTTGGACGGCGTCGTCCGGATCGGTGCATAGTCGGTAGTTCGGCGTGGGCCACAAGGTGACCTTCGCCCCAATCGCCACATTAGCACCAACTGTAGCTGCCTGTTCCGATGAGATCGGTCCAGTGGCCAGGGCCGGTAAGCCGTATGCCAGTAGAATACCGACGGCGATAATGCGCACTGTTGAAAGCGGTTTCATGGTGAGGCTCCGAGTAAACTTCTGGGGAAATGGTGTGTGAACACGTTGCTCAGTATCGGCTTTCGGCCACATGGTTGCAAGTGACCTTGAAATGCATCAGAATGGACTGTGTTCGAGATTCATCGCCCTGGGACGTCATCGGGCGGGCTGGCGATACCCTAGCCGAGTAGCTAGAAGGTCAGCGTAGATGCGATTGGAGCGGGGTGCGTCGCCTATTCAGGGGAGAGTCACGATGCGCTGTTGTCTTACGACCACTTGCCGTCCTTCTTCGGGCATGATTGCTCCCGTGTTGACGTGGCTGTTCCTGGCAACTGCCGTTCCGCTGGTTGGGGCCGAACCGGTGCCTATCATTCTCGATGCCGACATGGAAAGCGACGTGGACGATGTTGGCGCCCTGGCTCTACTCCATGCCCTTGCCGATCGCGGAGAGGCGCGGATTCTGGCCGTGATGATCTGCGCCGCCAACCCGCACAGCGCCGCCTGCACGGACCGAATCAATACGTACTTCGGTCGAGGCGACGTGCCGATCGGCAATGTGAAAGGTACGCCGGTTTCCAGTCCGTCGCGTCCGGGCGAGGCGGTTCTTCGCGACTCGCGGTATGCGCGGCAGATCGCCGAAACGTTCCCCGGAACCCTGGCTGGCGGCGACGGAGCGCCCAATGCCACCGCTCTGTATCGGCGTATTCTCGCCGCTCAGCCGGACCGGAGTGTCGTGGTCGTGACCATCGGTTACGCAACCAACCTCCGTAATCTCCTGGCGAGCGGCCCCGATGAGCACGGCACTCTGACCGGAGTCGAACTTGTCCGGCAGAAGGTCGCTCGGTGGGTTTGCATGGGCGGCAACTTCGTCAAGCGGCAGACAGAGGCCAACCTGGTGGGGGACGCTCCGGCCTCGACATACGCCCTCGATCACTGGCCGACCCCCATCGTATTCAGCGGCTGGGAGATTGGCGCGGCGATTCACACTGGCTCGAAACTCGCCGAGGTTCCCGCCAACAGCCCGGTCCGGCGCGCGTATGAACTCTATCGCGGCCGGGTCGGCGGCACAAGGGAAAGCTGGGACCAGTCGGCGGTTCTCTTTGCCGTCCGCGGCATCGGCAACTACTGGTCGCTGTCGCCGCCTGGTCGCGTCCGAGTCGAAAATGGCATCAGCCGATACGAAGCCGATCCTGGCGGCGGCCACGCCTATCTGATCGCAAAGGCCGACCCCAAAGAGATCGCCGCCGAATTGGACCTATTGATGGCACGCTTGCCCTAACCGAGACCATTCAGCGCACTCGACCCTTACGTGCTAAGTTCTCCAGAGCATTCCTAACGCTGCGGTTATTGTAGCAGTGGAATGGTTTCGATTGGAATACCCCTTGGAGAGCCTGGACCGCTTGCGGCGTGGTTTCCTTCCTGCTACGCTCACTTGCTTGTACTCGAGGTGGGCCGTCTTCCGTGAGCGATCATGTCCATAACTGGTCGCAACGCCCCCTCCAGCACGGCGCGCTAACCGAAGAACATTCCCAAAGGAGCAGTCATGAGTGAAACCAATGGATGGTACTTGGCGCAAGGATCGAAATCGGTCGGGCCAATGACGCTCGATCAGCTTATTCGGCGGCTCGACATGGCCTCGAGTCTGGATACGCTGGTTTATGGTCCCGGCGCTCCGGAATGGATTGAGGCACGACATGTTGCCGCAATCGTTGGGCCGGCGGCCACCGGCTCCGGTGATGCGCCGCCACCGCCGCCTGCCGGACGACGGGCCGACGTGATCGATTACGAATTGTTCGGCGACGAGATGCAGTATGCCGAGATTACGCTCGATCCGGGCGAAACGGTCATCGCCGAGGCGGGAGCCATGATGTACATGACGGCCGGCATCAAGATGGACACCGTGCTGGGCGATCCTTCCGCGAAACAGCAGGGGTTCTTCAGCAAGGTGGTTACGGCTGGTAAGCGGGCGCTTACCGGCGAATCGATTTTCCTGACAACCTTTACCAATGAGGCTGCCGGTCGCGAGAAGATCGCCTTCGCGTCTCCCTATCCGGGAAGGATCGTACCGATGCATCTCGACGAACTGGGTGGTGAACTCATCTGCCAGAAGGATGCCTTCCTGTGCGCCGCCAAAGGGGTTCAGATCGGAATTGCCTTTCAGAAGAAGATCGGTGTCGGCCTGTTCGGCGGCGAAGGCTTCATCATGCAGCGGCTTACTGGCGACGGCATTGCCCTCGTTCACGCAGGCGGAACGCTCGCGAGGCGGGAACTTCAGGCGGGCGAGGTCATTCGACTCGATACGGGATGCCTTGTGGCCCTGATGCCGAGCGTGAGCTACGACATTCAATTGGTCGGCGGCATAAAGAATACCGTGTTTGGGGGAGAGGGCTTGTTCTTCGCCACGCTGACCGGGCCGGGCCATATTTGGATGCAGTCGCTTCCGTTTTCTCGCCTAGCCGGCCGGGTGTTGGCCGCAGCCCCCCAACATGGCGGGAGCCAAGGCGAGGGGTCGGTGCTGGGCGGTATTGGGCGGGTAGTCATGGGAGATCGCTAGAACGATTTGACAACGTCACGTATCAGACGTCTGGGAGGTTACCAAACACGCGGATTGGGCGGGCGATGTTCCTGCTACCCCGCTACGCAAGGACACATGTCTCGCCCAACTCGGCTTGGCGGGAGCTTCGTCCTCCCAATCAATTCGCCTTGGACTTTGCAGTTCTCCTACTCGGACGCCCTGTACGCTGGACTTCTTGCTCTTGATGTTGCACAATAGGATAAACAGGTGGCATCTTCACCGTATTGCCTCCTTGACGCAGCTGCGATTACGCAAGAACGCCCCCCTGAGAGGAACGATCATGAACCCTAGAAATGCTCGCGCGCGACTTGTCGTCCTGACTCCGTTGTGCTTCGGACTGACGTTGTTCTGTCTGCTGCCGGTTCTGCGAGGCGCCCAACCGTCTTCCATGGCGCCGACGCCCGACGCGCCCGCTGCCAGCGTTGGGAAACCGACGCCCAGTCCAAGCGATACGTCGCCTCCTGCCCCGCCTGCTGTCGATCAACAGCCTGCCGTGTTGCCTGCTTGCGGACCGGTGATGGTAGAAGCCGCGCAGTCGCCGTGCCGCGTGTCGTGCTGTAAATATCGCACGCGTTGCTGCCGTCCCCGAATGGGCGCGCGACGCCTCTTCCGCCGCTGCGGGGCGTGCTGCTCGTGCATAGCTGCAACAGAGGCCCCGGTTGAGCAAGCGGAAGCCGACCCCTGGAAGGTTCTGTTCGACGGCAAGTCGCTCTTGGGATGGAAGGCTACGAACTTCGGCGGCGAGGGTGCTGTTGAGGTGCGCGATGGAATGATCGTCATGGAGATGGGTGGCGACATGTCTGGCATAACATTCACCGGTAAGCCGCCGCGAACGAATTATGAGCTTCAGTTGGAGGGCCAGCGGCTCCAGGGAAGCGACTTCTTTTGCACGACGACCTTTCCCGTGGGAGAGGAGCACTGTTCTCTGGTCGTCGGTGGCTGGGGCGGCACCGTGGTTGGTCTCTCGAACGTCGATTACTACGATGCTTCCGACAATCTGACGACCAGTTTTCGGGAGTTCAAGGACAACACTTGGTATGCCATTCGCATTCGGGTTTCCGATCACAAGATCAGCGCGTGGATCGACGACGAGAAGGTGGTGGAGCAGCCTCGCAAGGGACACAAGTTCGACCTCCGAATGGAAGTCGACCTCAGTCGGCCCCTAGGGTTTTCCACTTGGCAAAGCAGTGGCGCCGTCCGCGGCATCCGGGTACGGCTCCTGACCGCGGACGAGATTGCAGCCGACACGCCGGAAGACGAGTAGCCCCGGGTCGGCGTCCACGACTTGGAGGGTGGACCGAGCAAGGCGAGTCCCACATTACTGGTCTACCCGACAACGATGCCTGGGCTAGGCTCGGTCAAGGCTGATGATCAGTGCGCCGTCTTGCTCGCGAACGGCCAATGGTTGGATCGGTTTCCTGGCTGAACCGGAGATACGGTTGCCCTGGTAGTCGAACACGGATTGTCCCACGCTGCAGCATTGCACGCAGTTTCTGCCGGGCAGTGGGTCCAATCGGCGGTGGCCAACGTGCGTGCATCGGTTTGGAAGGGCGTGGTATTGGCCATCCTCGCCACGGAACACGAGCAACCGCTCCGGAAGCGGTTTGCCTTCAATCCGGATGGTGCCGTGTGCCTCGCGCAGTTCGGAAGCACGTGAAAGATCAATCTCCACGTTGCCGTCGACCATGCGCCAGCAAGCCTCATTGGTGGACGGTTGCGTTCGACAAATACCGAACAGGCGTTTGAATATCTCGACAATTTTCACGGTAACACTTCGCGTGGGGGTTGCGTGAATGTTCATGCGCCCGGCAGGCACACGGGGCCGGTCGACTCGAACGTCTTGAACGTGAGAACAAACTCCTGGTGGCCAAGTCGTTCCGACGCGGTCGGTTGACCGATTTCCTTGAAGATGCAGGTTCTCCCTCGGCTGGCTTATGGCGGTTGAACCCCTCGCGGCCAATTTCTAGGGGCGATTTCACGCTATTCTACCTGACACCTTCGAAAGCCATGGTTTCCGCATACGGCGAGTATGTCCGCGCCCGAATTGACGTACTGACATTCAGTCTTTCTCGGCCTGTTCGTCAAGACGCCGAACTTTGGCCAGATCGGCGGCCGCCTTGGCGGTTTCGCCGAGCTTTTTGTACACTTCTGCTCGAAGCTCGTAGGCGTTGGCATCTTCCGAGTCGGAGGCAATCGCGGCGTTGACTGCCTCCAACGCCGCAGGCAGGTTGTCCAGCGTCATCTGGCATTCGCCAATCCAATACTGGACGTGGCCGACGTCGCCCTGATAGCCTTCTTCGGCAAGCATTTTGCTAAGGATCGCCATTGCATCGCGATACTTCTCCGTGTCGATCAGTGCGTGGATGCGCAGCCAATCGTACTGCCGCGAGTATGGGTTCCACGGGTATTCAAGCGGGTCGGTGAAGTCGCTGAACGCCGCGTCGACGTCGAGCCACAGGTCGGCGAACCAGAGAGTGGCGTCCGACTTCAGTTTCTTCCTCGCTGCCCACGGAAGCTGGAGCTTCACATAGAAGGCGCGAGTTTGCTGAATGGCCTCATGCTCGTAGTGGAAGGTATGTTCGACGAACTGCCGCTTCGAGACCCGCCCCTCGGCGGCCTCCTGTCGCAGCGCATCGAACCGTGGTACGAACGCGATATTGTGCAACTCGAAAACGACGTGCGACCATAACGCCTCAAACACTGCGTCTGGGGCCGCGTTGGACATAGTCTCGTCGTACGGTTTCACGCGAATCCGGCCACGACGTCCATCCACAGGCGCAACGTGTTCGGCTTCCGAGTCTTGCGGCGAGGTCGGATCCCAGTCGATCGGTTCGCCGAGCGCTTCGCCAGCCAACTGGCGCACCGCCCATTTCCAAAGGATATCGTCGGGAGCGAGATGCCTCCCCAAGCCCGGCCGGTCCTTGATCATCTTGCGCAACTGCTCTTCCCCGTGCTCGACCGCGCTGGGCGAAAGGTCGGCCTGTTTCCAGGGGGTGTACTTTGTGCCAACGTCGTGCGGATTGGCCTGGATGGCCGCTGCAAGGTCGGCGGCACCACCAATCAGATCTCCCTTGGCCACCTTGGTCGCTCCGCGCGAGCCCAGTAAGTCGGCGTCTTTCGAGTAGGCTGTCAGCGCACGATCAAAGTCGGCGACGGCCCGATCGTACTCGCCCAGGGCGTGAAGACACTTCGCTCGACTGCCGTAGGCATCCACATCGTCCGGATCGAGCCGTAACGCCTGCGTGTAGTCGGCCACCGCTTCTTTATGCTCGCCGCGTTCAAAGCGGACCCATCCGCGAGTGGACCAGGCAACGCTCAAATTCGGGTCGAGTTTCAGGGCCGTATTGAGGTCGGCTAGTGCCGGTTTCAAACGGGCCAGTTTCGCATGGGCCGCTCCGCGGTTGCAATACGCCTCGGCATAATCTGGCACAAGGCGAATACATTGCGACAGATCGGAAATCTCCTGCTCGGGATCGCCCAGTTGGCCGTAAGCCCAACCGCGCGAAAACCATGCGTTGACCATGCGTGGGTCGAGTTGGATGGCCCGGGTGAAGTGCCGGATTGCCGCCTCGTAGTCGTCGTGCGCAACCGACTCGTTGCCTCGTTCGTATGCCGTTCGTGCCGGGTTGCCTGCAGCCGTAGCTGTCAGATACAGGAAAACGAACAACGCGGTGAAGTATCGCGCCGCACCGACAAGCAAGGGCGAATCGTCGTACACTCTCATGGCGTCATGTAACCTGAAGGAGGGGCTCCAATGCGATTCCAAAAGGCGGGGTTCATAGGTGGTATGGTTGCAGGAGATCGCTCAATTGACAACCGGACTTGCCGTGCCTCACGAAGACTACCGCCACACGAGGGGCAATGTGGCTCGTGGAGTGTCGCTTCACACGGCAGATACCTCAGTATACCTTGGGCAATGCGTCCACAGGACGGGCTACCCAAGCTTCTTTCGAATCGCGGTCACCACGTTTTCCGGTAAAAAAT
Organism: uncultured Planctomycetaceae bacterium; assembly: GCA_964487655.1. GTDB lineage: Bacteria > Planctomycetota > Planctomycetia > Pirellulales > Thermoguttaceae > PWXP01. The sequence continues at coordinate 25,144 of CAZASB010000005.1, read as the reverse complement.
GGCGGAGCTTCTCGTCGTCCGCAACCGACGCGATTTGCTTGATGAGCGAGCTGGAAACGTGGGCAAGTTCCCCGTCGGCAACCATGAACAGCGTCTCGACATCCGGCGCCAGACACCGATTGGCCATCATCATGGTCATCTCTGCTGGGATGTCGGTAATCGGACGTACTCCGCGCACCATGGTGCGCGCGCCACAGTCCCGAACAAACTCGACGGCCAAGCCGTGAAACGTGCGGATTTCGAGGTTCTCCACATGCTGTATCGCTTCCCGTACGAGTTCCTCTCGCTCCTCGGCGTCGAACAGTGGCTGCTTCTCGATATTGACTCCAATGCCAACGACAAGGCGTTCGAACAGCCGGCTCGCTCGCTCTATCACGTTGACGTGTCCTAGCGTAATTGGATCGAACGAACCGGGATACACGGCGATATGCGGAACGGATGACATAGTTTCCCCTTGCTCAAGATGTATACATCATGCCGTTCTGATCGCTTCCATCAAGCGGTCGAGGTCGGTCTCGTTGTTGTAGGCGTGGGGGCTGATGCGTAGCCCTCCGCCCCGGCAGCTTAGCACAATGTCTTGGTCGAGGCAGTGCTGCCGCACCTGCTGGTGATCGGCTCCGGGCAGTGCGAAGGTGACGATCCCGCTACGGTGTTCGGCTTCGCGGTTACTGATCACCTGGGCACCAGCGGTCGCGAGTCGCTCACATGCCAGGTCGGTGATTGCCAGAACCCGCGCGGCAATGGCTTCAAACCCGAACGACGAGAGCATTTCCAGGCTAGCCCCCAGTCCGATCAATCCTGCACAATTGGCCGATCCGCCTTCGTATCGCTCCGCCGTGGGCTTCAGCATCAGCTCGATTCGGCCAAAATCGTGCTCATTGACCACGCTGTTCCATCCGACGCCCAGCGGACGCAGCAGGTCCAGGTGTTCCCGCCGACAGTAGAACAAGGCGGCTCCTTCCGGGCCCAGCATCCACTTGTGTCCGTCGGCTGCCAAAAAGTCAACCGGCGTTTGCCGCACGTCGAGCGGAAAAACCCCCAGCCCTTGAATGGCATCGACAAACAACAACGCCCCGCTTTCATGTACAAGGCGGGCGATTCGATCGAGGTCGTGTCGCCAGCCATTAGAATAGGCTACCCAGCTCAAGGTGACGATTCGTGTTCGATCATCGCAGGCATCGGCAAGCCGGCTCAGGTCAAGGCTACCGTCTGGCTCTATCGGTAGACGACGAACCTCAACCCCCCGATGGTGTAAGTTTAGCCACGGATACTGGTTCGATGGGAACTCGTCGGTACGAGTCACTACATTGTCGCCAGCCTTCCAGGGAAAACCCTCGGCCACTAGGTTGATCCCGGCGGTCGTGTTGCCCAGGAGAGCGATTTCGGATGGCTCGGCGCCAATCGTGCTTGCGGCAAGCAACCGAAGCCGGTTGATGCAAGCCATCCAATCGGGATAATTGGCATCGCCGTTCTCAGCGCTATCATGGGCCCATTGATCGATGGCCTCACGGGCTACCCTGCTAATGGGGGCTACCGCTGCGTGATCGAAGTATGCCCAGCGGTTGGAGACTGGCATCTCGCCGCGAAAGGCATCTAGTGGTCGGTGGTTCTTCATGATGAAATACGATTTCGTACCAAGGTGGAAAAATCAGGACGTTCCAACGATACGGCACGCCCAGTAGAGATTCAAGGGCAGGTTGATTATACTAAAGGAAGTCGACATATTGCTCAACCACCGGATTGCCAAGGAACTCGATTGATGCCCAAAGCCCTCTGCTACACGGGACTGGTGGTCTCTTTGTTGGTCTTCCTAGTCTTCGGACTCGATTTGACCACGTACTTCCTTCTTGACTCGGCATTTCCTTTTGGCGGGGCAAGCCTGACCATGAATGCCGGATTCATCATTTCGTCAGGGATACTGGCATACCTCAGTTGGTCATCACTACGCGAGCAGAAGTAGGGTGACGTTAGAGCAATGCCTCACGACAGAGGTTGGCAACGCCTCACGGCAAAAGTTGGCACTTGTCCAAGATTGCTTTCACGAGGCCGTTGGTCGTGTACTCCTTCGCCTCGACCGCCGGTTCGTGTCCCAATTCTCTTAGCGTGTTCGAGGTGATTGGGCTGATGCTGGCCAGTTGGGTGCATTCGAGGGCCTGATCGAACATGGTGTGGAGTGAGCGGGCGATGGCGGAACTGGTTACGGTGACCCAGTCGAACTGGCCTGCCAGGATGGCCAGGGCGATGCCGGGGGCCGGGTGTTCCACGTCACGGCTGGTGTAAACAACCACCTGGTCTACCTTGCCACCTGCCGCTTGAAGCCGTTCGGCGAGAATCTCGCGTCCGCGACTGGCGCGGGCAAGCAGGAACCGCTTGCCAGCCGCTTGCTCGGCCAGCATGTCGGCAAGCGATTCAGCCCGAAACTCCGGGGGAATCGCTGCGACGTTGAGGTGATACCGTTGTAGGCGTTCGGCCGTTGCGGGGCCGATAACAGCCAGCTTTATGCCTGCCAATCGTTGCACGTCGCCTCCCACCGCTCGGATGCGTTCGAGCAGGTACTGCACACCGTTGACGCTGGAGAAGACGAGCCAATCGTAGCGGTCCAGGTGGGCGATTGCTTCGTCGACCGGTTGCCATGTGGCAGGGGGGGCGATCTGGATGGCCGGTTGAACGGTCACCTCTGCGCCAAGTTCCTGAAGTCTGGCGAGCAGGTCGGCCGATTGGTCGCCGGGACGGGTCAGCAGAATCTGATTTCCAAGCAGCGGGCGTGGAGTGTCTCGACCCACGTCGGGAGCCTGAGCGATAAAGTCCGTTGTCGCGGTCGCACTCGGCACGATTTCAACCGTTACGGCTGCCTCCCGTAATGTCCTAAGTTCCTCGGTGTCGTAGCTGAAAAGCCGAGGATCGCCATCCTTCAAATGGACCGCTACCTTCCCGGCGCGCGCGGAGCAGACAAGCCGCGTAACGATTTCCTGGAGCGGCCATTGTTCGGCTGGACCTTCCGAGACAACTGAATTGAGCCAGATTACCTCGGCAGAGGGGCTTTTTGACTTAGTAATTCGTCGGTCCAAGGAACCGTCGCATAGGATCAGGTCGGCTAGGGCCAGGCATTCGTTTGCACGGACGGTCGAGAGCTGGGGGTCGCGAGGACTGACCCCAATCAGGTATACTCTTCCGGATGCCTTTTGGGCTGGAGGTTGCATAGCTACCTGTTGCGTTCTTGCCCAAGGGTATTACAATGGGAGTTAGCCCTCGGGGTCGAGTGAGCGAGAGACGCAGTGGGGCGCGGACGCGCCTTGTCTCGCCTGCCGGCGCCGGGCTCTTGTAGTTGTGTTCTGGTTGTGTCACGTGCTGCTAACACTCGGTCGATCATGTCACTTGAAGATAACTCTAATGGAGTGGAACGGGAAGGCGACAGCGGTGTCGATGTCCGCGAGCCCATCTCACCTGCCAAGCGAAAACGCCTCCAGAAGGTGTTTGAACACGCCAGTAAACAGATGTCGCAAGACAACTTCGACTACGCAACGGAATTGCTGAGTCAGGCTGTCGTGGGCGATCCGGGGAACTTGGTCTATGTGCAGAGCTATGTTGGCAACCTCCAGAAGAAGTACAAGAACAATCGGAAAGGCGCGAATTTCGTGGTTCAACTTGGCCAGCGCGGTGCGAAAAACGCTGCGCGCAAGGCCGTGGCCCAAGAGAAGTGGTTGGACGTAATCCGCAACGGACTGAAAGTCCTGACAGTAAATCCATGGGATGTGGCGACCCTGTTGGCCATGGCGACGGCTTCCGAGAAAATGGCCGACGACGAAGTCGAGCTATTCTACTTGAAGTCGGCGTTACAAGCCAATATGAACGATCCGACCGTAAATATCCAGTGTGCCGAAGCACTGGCGGCCCGCAGTCAATACGATCAGGCCATCGCATGTTTGCACCGTGTGGAGAAGATCAAACCGGACGACGAAGAGATCCAGAAGCTCATTTCGAAATACGCAGTTCAGAAGACGATTGACCGCGGTCAGTTGGAGAAGGGCGATCCCTCGAAGCGGCAGCAGGTCGCCGTAGCTGAGGGGCCGGAGATATCCCGAGAGGACCAACTTAAGCAACTCATCAAGCGTAAGCCGAAGGAATTGCCGCACTATCACGAGCTTGCCCAACTCTATATCGACGAGGAGAAGTACGAGGATGCAGCTGACTTGATGCAAAAGGCCCATGAGATTTCGGGCCACGACCCCGACGGACGCGGACGGGGGGAAGACGGGCAGTTGGGGGGGCGCCGGAAAAGGATCGTAAGGGGTCAAGGGAAGGCCGGCGAGGGGGGGGGGGAAGCCGCGAAGGTGGCAGTGGTCAAGACGCAGAAGGCGCTTATCGACAAGGAGGTCGAGGTCTTTGAAAAGCGAGTGGAGCGGTATCCCAACAATCTCGAGTTCAAGTTCAAGCTGGGCCAACGTTACCAGATGGCTGGCCGCTACAATGACGCGATCAAGCAATTTCAGCTCTCCCGTACCGACCCCCGACGGAAGGGCACCTGCATGCTCTGCCTGGGGCAGTGCTTTCAGAAGATCAAGCAGAATCGTCTGGCGGTTGACCACTACGAGATGGCTATTAAAGAGATTCCCGACCGTGATGCCGAGAATAAGAAGACGGCCTTGTATCTTGCCGGGAAGATATCCATGCATCTGGACGACCTGGAGACCGCCGAAAAACACCTAACCACACTGGCGGGCCTCGATTTCACGTACCGAGATGTCTCGGCCCTACTAGACACAATCGCCAAGAAGCGAGAGAATAGCGAGGGTTAATCCTCTCAGGGGGTCTTTCCCCCTGTGTACCTACACTTCCATTGCAGCAGATCATGCCGAATACGAGAAGCGCTAAGAAGCGACTACGTCAGAATGTTGTCCGCCGGGCAAGAAACCGCTCCATCAAGCAGGCTTTGCGCACCCAGTGCCGCAAAGTCCGAGAGGCCGTCCACGAGGGTGATCTGGATCGGGCGGAAACGGAACTACGATTGGCTGCCAAGAAGCTTGACCGAGCCGGCGCCAAGAACATCATCCACCGAAATGCCGCCGCGCGGACCAAGTCGCGACTCTCTAGCGCCATCCGGCTCGCGAAGCAAGTAACTACGTAGCGACCGGGCAGTCTCGGTTGGTTGCCCGCCGTGCCTTGCGGTAAATAGGCTGCCTTCCACTAGAAGGCGACTCGTTCGGCGTCAAACACTGGACCCTCAATACAGGTACGTCGGTAGTCCCAGTCGCCCGAGACATCGCGTATGCGCGCTACGCAACTGAAGCATACGCCAATGCCACAAGCCATGGGGGTCTCGAGGGAAACTTGGCACGGTATGGCCAGTTGCCGTGTCAGACGGGCGACGGCGGCCATCATGGGCTCGGGACCGCAGCTTACGACGCGGCAAGGCCAGGACGAGCTGGTGACCAGCGGCTCGATCAATTCAGTCACTAGGCCATGGTGTCCGCGAGAGCCGTCCTCGGTTGCCACGTGAACGTCGATGCCGGCGGCCTCGAAATCGGCAAGCCCGGCCAAGTATGCGTTCGTGCGAGCACCGTAGCAAAGCGTGACCCGCTTGGCAGGCGACACATCCCTTGGCGGCGTGCCGTACCGGCGTCTAGCCAACAATTCGCGGCCAAGTGCCAGAAACGGAGCTTGACCAATTCCCCCGGCGACCATGATCAGGTGCTCGGTCGTCTGTACGGGAAAGCCATTCCCCAGCGGGCCCCAGAGAGCGAGCTGCGCCCCGGCGCGTAGCTCGGCCAGCCGGCTCGTCATTCGCCCAACGACTAAGTAGACGACGTCGATGGCGTGGGCGTTGCCTGCCGAGTCCACCACGACATCGTACATCGCAAGCGGACGACCCAAGAGCGGGTCATTGCGGTCGGTCAGTCGAAGCATGAGGAACTGCCCGGGAAGAACCCGTTGGGCCAGTTCGGACGCGGCCAGACGAATCCGATAGGTCGCGTGGGCTACCGCTACGTTTTCCAGGACCGTGGCGTGGCCGTGCCACGCGTGGTCGGGATAAGCGGGGGGCGTCTCGTGGCAAGTCATGCGATGGCTCCGAAGTCACGGTCATAAGTTACCTTCCAATATCCCTAGAATTGGTCACGTGTGCAAGCCTTAGACATCCTGTTGAAGACATTGTTGTTGAAGACGTTTCGTGTGTCACCCTTTCGCCTCGTCTCCGGGGCATCATCCACCGGTAATGGACGCGTCGGGACAAAGGACGAATGGTCTCGGTACCCCGAGAGCCCTCCGGCCCGAAAGCTTGACGACGAATCCGCCCCCCGGTGGAGTTGTCCCGCCGTGTGCTAAAATAGCAGCATGGGCGTTCTTCCCTGCCAACGCAATTGCCTTTTGTGGTCGACCCTTGCCGTCGGAGCTGGGGTAGCGCTGTTGCTGGTTACCACGGCATCCCTGCTGCCGATTACCTGGGACGAAGGCGACTCGTTTCGCCGGGCACGACAGATATTTGATGGACAGTGGGAGTTCGCCACGCAGCGCGAGGGGCATCCGGCAGGTTACGGAATCGTGATCGCCATCGGCTGGTGGTTGGCCGACGGTTGGCTACCGCCGCTGACCGCGGTTCGGTTCGGGCCGATGATGCTGTTTGCCTGTGCGACCGGGGCACTGTTCTATCGATTGGCCAAGGACTATTCGATCACCGCAGGCGCGGGCGGAGTGGCGTCGCTCTTATTCCTCCCAAGGATGTTTGCGCATGCGCACGTTGCCGCGGGCGACGGGCCACTGACGGCCTGTTGGATCCTGTCGTGGGCCACCTTTGCTCCGGCGAGGAACGGCTGGAAATCTGCCTTGATCTGGGGCACCATGCTGGGTGTGACATTCAGCATGAAGGCCACCGGCTGGCTTGCGCCCGTGCCGTTCATTCTCTGGGCTATTCTGTATCGCGACCGATCTGCCGCCCGCGCCCTGGCCGTTGGCGTATCGATTGCATTGGCGATGTTTCTGCTGATGAATCCACCCTTGTGGGCACAGCCGGTGGATGGCCTAACTGCATTCTTCCGACTGAATGCGGGACGGGTAGGGATGGGACTGAATCTCTCGACCCAGTTCCTTGGTTGCATGCACAACCTGGATTACCCATTGCCTTGGTATAACACGCTGTTTTGGACTGCGGTTACGGTTCCGCTGGGGATACTTGCATTTGCCGGCCTCGGATCGGTTGCTGCCTTGCGGCACCCGCGCGATCGGTCTGCCGGTGTGCTGATTATCTTGAACTGGGCGACGCTGGTGGTAGTTCGCGCGTTGCCGGGTGTTCCCGTGCATGACGGGGTGCGGCTCTTCCTACCGAGTTTTGCCTTCCTAGCCGCCTTAGCTGGCATTGGCGCGCACGAGTCATTCCGGTGGGCGACCCGGCACCGGATCGCTGGTTGGCGGCCTCGCGCCCTAGTAAACACAGCCCTGGCGCTGATTTCGATTGTTTGCTTGGCGAATCTGGTAGTTTATGTGCCCCAGTGGCTCTCTTACTACAACGTATTGATTGGTGGATTGCCTGGCGCGGCGGCCGTGGGCATGGAGCCAACGTACTGGTGGGATGCGCTCGACGCGAGTTCCCTTGCTTGGCTGGATGCCCATACGGACGAGAACGAGAAGATCCGATTCACCGCTCCCTCGCCCGATAACTTGCTACTTTTATCGAAGTGGGGGCTTCTGCAACGTGGTTGGCGCACTTCGCAGCCGGGCCGGTATCGCTGGTACGTTTTGCAGCACCGTCCCAGTGCCTGGAAACCGTGTGACCGCTGGTTGCTGGAGAATGCCGTGCCTGTGTACCGAAGAACACTTCTGGGAGTGCCGCTGCTGAGTGTCTACGAGTATCGAGATTTCGAGCAGTACGCACCGGAAACCTTGAACACAATCCAATAACGATCTGTTCGCCTCATGCTGTTCTCCTGGCTTAAGCGACGCCGTCGGCGAAAACTCCTCGTCGGACCGTTTTCCGAAGTGTGGCTTGGATATCTCCATCGGAACGTGCGGCAGTATTCCTGCCTTCGCACGGACCAGCAGGATCGGTTGCGTGATCTGCTTCGGATTTTCATTTCGGAACGGATCTGGGTGGGCTGCGCCGGTTTCGTTGTCACCGACGAGGTGCGGGTGACGATTGCCGGCCAAGCGTGTCTGCTGTTGTTGGGCATTGAAGGTGATTGGTGCTTCGATACACTCCGAAGTGTACTGGTCTATCCGGACGCCGTGGCCTTGCCGCCCGAGATGCAGAAGCACGAAGTGATTGTCGACGAGGGGTTGCCTATCTCTGGGCAGGCGTGGTACCGGGGTCCAGTGATTCTCTCATGGTATCATGCCTTGATGGGTGGGCGGCATCCTCACGATGGACACAACGTGGTCCTACACGAGTTTGCCCACCAGATTGACGCACTTAGCGGCGAGATGGACGGTTCTCCGCCTTTACCGACTCGCGCCCAGCACGAGCGGTGGGAGGCGGTCATGGCCCACGAGTACGCCCGTATTGTCGACAATGTTCGTCATGGGCGGCGGACCGTGCTGGACGAGTACGCCGCAGCCAGTCGAGCGGAGTTTTTCGCGGTCAGTACGGAACATTTTTTCGAACAACCGCACCGCATCAAGCAGCATCACCCGGAACTCTACGAGGTTTTGCGAATGCTTTACCATGTGGATCCAGCCGAGTGGCCGCAGTGCGGCCGGCTGGGGGTGGAATAGGCTTCCAGCTATCTACCCGAATAATCTCATTCAGGGCCTTCGGAACCGGTCTCGAAGGCGATCGAACAAGGCACGGCTGGCGCGAGCCGATTCGTCAGCAAGCTGAGTGAATCCATCGGCAATCTGGTCCATGGCAGCCTTGGTTGGCGAGGGGGGGGCCACGGCCATTGCGTCGATGGGCTTCTCCGACGTGGCATCGTGCGACATGGCGGCCGACTGTGCAGCCGGAGCGCACCCCAACTCGATGGCCGTTTCCGGCTGCTCCCTACCAGTGATTCGGAGGGCGAGGAGCGTGGCGTCGTCGTAACGCATTTCTCGCGAGGCTCGCAAAGCGTTGATCTGGTCGAGCCACTGCGACGGACTGGCCTCACACAACATTGACCAGTCGGGCGGAACGTTCGCCTCGACGCGCCGATACAGCCACTCGGCGATCGCGTCCGTTGCCAGCAGAAGATGATCGTCTGGGTAGCAGGTGACGTCGAGAGTTGCGAACTTCATGAGAGCGTCGCGGCCCAGATCGACGCTGCCCAGCGCCAGCGGGTTGTTGGCAAACTCGGCGGCCGAGGTCATCGGGAAGCAACGAAGCAGTTCTCCGTGCCGAATGTGAAACAGGCAGCTATCGCCAATGGCGCGAGCGACGAGGCGCAATCCACCGAATGAGCCGGCTTGATCGGAACCGAGTGGAGAAAGCTCTGCCCAGAGCAACGTGGAGAACGCACCGGTGGGCAACTTGGCCTTCTGAAACCAGGCCAAGCCGGTCGTGTCGATCTGTTCGCTCCACCGTCGGCGGCAGTCGGCGAGCCACTCGGTAAAACGAGCAGTATCGTCCAGTTCGGGCCGTTGCCGGACTGTGGCGTGTACTAGGATTTCGGCCCAGGCTGCCGAAAAGATCGCCGAAGCCACGCCGTCGGCCACCGCGGCGATTCCCTGTTCAGGATCGAACGCGAAAGCATCCTGATTCTCAGCCGGGTGTTCAGGGTCCTTTGCAAGTTGAAAGGCCCGGGCTTCAAAAGACATGCTGATTACCGCATTTAGGGAAAACGGCGGATGTCCCCGTGGCATGGGGCTATTATACACAATGAAAAGGGAAGAGGAAATATGCGTCAGTGGATTCGCATCCCGTGAGGGTGCATACGGCTTTTCCGGCGACATTTCGTGATCTGGATTGTATCAAGACCAATAACTGGGCTGGTATACCTCATCTCGTGATGCGAGTTGACCTTTCCAGGCTGCCTAGCCGCGCCATGCTGCCCTATAAGACAGCCCAAGGCCGAGGATTCTCTGAAGTAACGTCTCGTAGGGGAGGCCCATGGCCTCAGCCGATTCAGCGAAATCCTCGCCGTATTCCAAGTTGGGGTTCGGATTGGCTTCGAGCACGTAAACGCGACCGTCCTTGCGCATCCGTAGGTCCATTCGTGCATATCCGCTCAAGGAAAGAACGCGGTAGACGCGTTTACACAGGTGGATGATTCGTTCTTCGGCACCGGCCGGAAGAGCCATGGCCGCCTGCGTGCGGATGCCGTATTTCTCCTGGTAGTCGGGATTAAACTTCACGCGCGCCGTGGCAATGCGTTGCACGTGGTCGGGCATCTTCGTGAAAAGCATTTCCCATACGGGAAAAGTTTGGAGCCGGCGGTTACCCATTATGCCCACGTACAGTTCCCGGCCATCGATGTAGTGCTCGGCAATGGCGTCGGTCTGCACTTGCTCGTGGATGAAGTTCACCCGGTCGAGCAACTTCTCGTCATTACTGACCACCGACGCCTGGGAGATGCCGGTGGAAGCCTCTTCCACGGATGATTTTACCAGTAACGGAAACCTGAGTAATTTCGGACGTTTTACGGCTCGCCGGCGGGGAAACATCGCGAATCGCGGCGTGGGAATGCGATGGTACAAGAGAATTTGTTTGCAAAGCGCCTTGTCGTGCGCCAACATCAGCCCGCGAGGATTGCAGCCCGTGTATGACTGCCGCATTAGTTCCAGATAGGCCACGACGTACTGATCGTAGACGGCAACGCCGTGAAACTCTTCGAGCAGGTTGAAGTGAATGTGCGGATTGAAGTCGAGGATCATCCGGCGAATTTTGGAGAGGTCGTCGCGCACGCCCATTGGTCGGGCGTCGTGGCCCATTTCCCGCAGGGTGGCAAGTACGTCAAACTCGGATTTCCAGCGGGCAATCTCCTTGTCGGTGTAGCCGGCGAGCGTCTCCGGGGGGACAAGGTCCTCATGCATCAAGACGGCGATGCGGCGCTTCTTCATGGACGTGGCCGATCGATTGGGGATGTGCCTGGAAACATTGTCTTATGGCGCGACTCGGAGAATCGCGCTGCGTCAGTAAATCTCTGCGTTTACAGGGCCACTCGGTGGCGGCCGCCGTGCAGGTAGTTCATTGTTTGCATGGTAAGCATTACGAGTGCGTCGCGTTTGGCTAGGTCGAATGGCTTTTCGAGTCGAAGGTCAAGATCGCGACACCGTTCAATCATTTCGCCCAGCACCTGGTCGATCGTGTACTGGTATTCGCCGGTCCAGAGCGAGACCACTCTTCGTAGTTCGGGTCGGATACGGCGGAGGAACCCAGAGGCGCTCTGGCGCCTGTTGCCCGTACTCTGGCGAGGGTCGGCGAACAGTTTACGCAGGTCGCGATCGTAGAAATCGGGATACTCGATGCCGTACCGGGCCCGCTTTTCGGCATAGTGTTCCGCCAGGGTTCCCCGGATCTCCCGGAGCGGTGCGATTCGTCGGCGGGAGCGAACCAGGGGGCGTGTGTTCTTGATCTCCTCCATCAACTCGTCGACGTATCGGAGCTTCTTCAGCGCTGGCCAGCCGCGATACTGACTGCGCCATCGAGAGCGCGGTCGCAACCACACGGCAAATGTCTCGGCGAAGTCTTCGGCTGGATGGCTCTGCGCGTACCACGAGTCGAGGTGCAATACGTAGCTCTTGCTGTAGGGCTTGGGCTGGTAGTAATCGGGATAGACTTGGGAATAGGCACCGAACATCTCTCGCCAGCGGCGCCGGAAGTGCAACCGGTAAGCGGTGTCGAGTGCGTGTCCCGCCTCGTGCCGAAGGATGCGCATGCACCACTCTTGCGTCCCTCCCTCAACCTCAAGCATCTGCTTGCGTTCTAGTCGCTCCAGGCGCGGATGCGCCAGGTAAAAGGGGATCGCAATTCCCGGAATCCCATCTTGTGAAAACCACTCGTCGGAAAGCCAACAGTGTGGCCGGAAAAGGATTTCGCGAGCCTCCAATTCTTCATACAGCCGCTCAATACGCCGTTGCAGGACGTACCCAACCGATTTCAGCCCCAGGTCGCAAATGCGCAACCGAAGCAACTCGGCATCGCTGGATTCCTCCCAGAAGAAGCTATCGTCGGCATTCACGCCAGACGGACTTTTCCCTGAGCGGGACTCGCGACTGACTCGCGACACGGCTCATTCCCTCCTGCCCTCGCAGGGCAATCGACCACGGACCACCTGGAACCCACGCCTCAACACGCATCCGATGACAAATCATAGGGTGGGAAGCGAGCTGCGCCAACCGGAGTTTCCAACAAGCCCCGCTTTCGATTGCGGCGAGCGGAACGACACGGCCGGTTTATTCCCCGTTTCGCTCAACTCGCTGGACCTACCGCAGTCCCGGGGCCGCTTGCGTGCCCATGTTCAGAAATTGGATGAGGCATACCATGTCGGCATTGAAGGCCATGCCGCGCGCGCCGGGTTGGAGGTCGAATCCCTCGGCCCGCCCCTGTCGCACAAACGGCTCGGGCAGCACGCTCGACATGTGGAAGAGCACGCGGGCGAGTTCATCGGGCAGGTAGTCGTCGCGGGCAGGGAACATGAACGGATCGGCCGCCGTTACGGACAAATGACAGTTCAACAGCAGCACGTTGCCGTCCTCCGTCGCTAGGTTCCGAACTGCCTCGGCGTACGGGATTGGGTCGCCATCCTGCGACTCACCGTCGGAAATATGGATGACGATGGGCGGGAAACTTCGAGGATGCTCTCTGATCCATTGGCTCAACATTTGATGGGCGTGATAGAGCATGTGGCACATCGGGGTTCCACCCTCGGCAATGGGGTCGACCCAGACGGGCACTTCGCACGGGATTTCGAGCATCTGGCCGGTCTGGTCATCGGGGATATACCTCGACTGGGTGTCGATCCGTGCCGGCTGGGCGCCGATTTCAGGAATCGAGATGATTAGCCGGCCGGCCAGATGTCCGGAAAGGACCGACTGAATGATCGGGTTGGCATGTTGATCCGTGCGGTAGCCGAATACCCCCACGTCCATCCAGTCCTTGATCCCCTCGTCGCCACTGGCGCGAATGGCCATGTTTTCGAGCCAGCCGTTGATGGCCGTGGCCAACTCGTCGCACTTGCGCCGCTGCGAGTTTCCCAGTGGTTCTTCCATGGAAAACGACTGATCCAGGAGGAACAAGAAACACGCTTTGTTCTGGCGACTGATCTCTTGTGTGTAAGGTGCCCTCGCCATGCCCTGCTCCCTGCTGTTCTGGAATTGGTAACCGATTTCGAGGATAGTAATGCAAATTTTCCGAGTCGTCATCTTACGTCCCGGAAGGGCACGCCACGGTTTCGTCAAACTACGCCCCGGAGTGTTGTTCCGTTTTTTTAAATCACGACTCGGAGAGTTGAACTACGATAGACTTTTAGGCAACTCACTGTTGTATTCGGTCCTATTGTCCCCCCCCACGTCGCGCCGTTGTTTTCCTCTTACTTCGGCGTTATCTCGGTCTCGCGTCCGGCGAAGACCGACCAGCTTGCCAGCCCCCACTTCGACGGGACCCGGATGCGGCCGAGGGCAACGGGCGGGCTTTGGAGCACCTCAAACCCCAGGTCGACCAGTGCCCACACGGCTACATGGGCGCCTATCCACTCGGCCTGGATTGGTAGACGCATGCGATCTCCGTCGGCTGCGTACCGTTCTCGCTCAACAATGGCGGTTTCGAAGGTGGCCATGGTGTCGGAGTCGTCTCCGGTGGCCGGTTCCTCGGGGCTGAGGGTCAGGAGACATCGGTCAATAAATCGTTCTTCGGGCCAGTGCCACCGGAGCAGAAACACCTGCGCCGATTCGTCCTCGACCACGATGCCGCTCCAACCGGCGACTTTTCGGAGCCCCATCCGTTTTGGCGGCAGAACCTCGTGGATCGTCCAGTCGCGGATCCGTTCCCGGTGCTGCCCGAAACGATCAGGAAGGCGGCGAATCAGGAGAGCGTCAAAGTGCTCGAAAAACGCCTTGGGCTGGCTGTCGCGTAATGCGTTTTCGAGGCTATCCAACCGGTCGATGCGCTGCCGAGCGGCGTCAAGATGCTCACGCCACGCCTTTGGCAGCTTGGCATCGGTGAAGACGGGGTCAGCCGCGCCGAGGGCAACCGCCTCGGCATCGCCTCGTTCCGCGGCCTGGGCAATGTCGCGGAGCAGTTCGGCGCGCCGGAGCGCCGCCTTGACCTGGGAGCGGTAGGGAGCGGCCTCGGGGCAATGGTCGAGCGTGCCTTTTCGCCATAGGTCCAGCAGTTGAGGGTCACGTTGGTCCAAGGGGATGTCGGTCGGTAACTGTTCAATTTCTCGCAGCAGGGGGGCCCGACGCTCGGCCAGGGCAATACGTTCGCGCTGATCTTGAGGCACGATTTGCCCACCACTGAGTTCAAAGAGCGATCGACCCGCCGCAAGGATCGACGCTTCGGACCGTGGATTGGCCAGCGATTGCGACAGCCTTTGCGCGGCCTGGGCGCGGCGACGCGCCTGGTCGACACGTGGAGCAAGGCTGTAGCGATATCCCTGGGGGAGCCGCGAGGCCGCTTGGACCAACGCCTGCTCGCCTGCCAGGGTCACTTCCCCGCCCAGTTGTTGCGCTAAGTGACAAACTCGGTCAACGGCCATGACGCGACTTCGCGCGTCCGCAACGCGAACTCGCTCCTGTTCGGCCACGGCGAAACCGACAAAAAGCTGTTCGTTCCACGCGTCAACGATCTGACGGTCGCACTGCTCGCTCGTCTCGTACGGAATGCGTTGAAACGCCTTCCATGCTTGCTGGCGGCACACATGCTCATACGCGCGATGGATGAGCGGCTTGAGGTGCTCCGGGGCATCGCGGAAGTGGCCTCGCCGGTTCAGCAGTTCAACGGCCGCATCCCAATAGCCCTCGTTCAGCAATTGCTCGACCTTTGCGTAGGAGCCGGCCAGATGGCTTAGCGGCGGCACCTGATCCATTCGCATGTGGACCATGTCGCACATCCGGTCAACCAGTTGCCGAACCTCCGCGTCGCGCAAGTTTTGAAGATCGTGATACAAGGCGGAGGAAGCCGGGTTGTGGATGTCGTCCGATCGGAACAACAGCTTGTCGTACCCGGT
>CAZASB010000005.1:0-9976 GCA_964487655.1 uncultured Planctomycetaceae bacterium | reverse complement strand
GCATGTTGCAGATCGCCGTGCGCAACGGAAGCATCGCTCAGTTCCTTTGCCAGGGCAAGCCACATTTCAGCAACGTGCGTTAGGGCTGGCGAATTACCCTCAAGGCATCGGCCTTGTACCCACCGGAAGAGTGTTTCGCCTTGGACCCACTCCATGAGAATTACGGGGTACCATTTCCCATCGCTGGCCGACCGTATGGAGGAATCGCGATACTCGAAGTCACACATGCAACTGAGCCGGCGAGCCTTTAGATAGGCCGAAATGTGGTCGTAACGCTCGCGACGCTCGGGCGACTCGGTCGTAAAGATGCGGACTGCGAAGGGGTTCTGACCGTAGACGTCGGTAGCCTTGTATACTACGGCGAACGCACCTGCCCAGGGCCGGGGCTGTCCCTGGGCATTCTTCTGGACCACGCACTGCTGCAGCACCGGGTCGCGGAAGGCGAGCCGGGGATTCTGCAGCATCACACTGAAGTGGGAGGCCAGCGGCCAAGCCATAATGGGAGTTCCCAATCGTATCTTATGGAAAGCGGTCCCTCGATTCTTACCTTGCGACGGCCCCTTGTCAACAGAGAAGGCATTGCTCATTATGCGTGCTGATTTGAACCGTAGCGCACCAATGTACCGGTCACCAGGAGTGTACGATGTCTCACACTGACGCTTTCTGGGCGTTTATCATCCTCGGACTGGCCCTCCTCGTCGGAAAGCTGCTGAAGACTCGAATATCGCTCCTTGAATCGCTGTTTCTGCCAAGCTCCATTATTGCCGGTTTTGTCGTCTTGGCCCTTGGGCCGCAAGGGACCGGCCTTCTGGTCCAGCGGTTTTGGGGTAGCGACCATTTGTTGGTGTCCGGTTTCTTCCCCGAGTCGATCTTCCAGGTATGGCGCGGCCTTCCCGGGCTGCTGATCAACGTGGTTTTCGCCTCACTGTTCCTCGGCAAGTCCATCCCGGGAATCCGTAACATTTGGATGCGGGCCGGGTCCCAGGTTGCGTTTGGTCAAACCCTGGCTTGGGGCCAGTATGTTGTGGGTATTTCACTATGTATGCTCTTTCTCACACCGGTGTTTGGTATCAGCCCATTGGCGGGGGCACTGATCGAGATTAGTTTTGAGGGGGGGCATGGGACTGCCGCCGGCATGGCTGGCACGTTCCGCGAACTTGGTTTTGCGGAAGGCGCCGACTTGGCCCTTGCGCTAGCGACAGTTGGCTTAGTTTCCGGAATCGTTGTCGGGACCATCCTGATCAACTGGGCCGCGCGCCGCGGCTATATTGGTCTGGCTGCCGCCGAGAGAACCAAAGGGAATCGGAACGCTCTGCACAAGGATGCGAACGGCGTTTCCTCGCGGGAGATGGCGGTGTCCCCTTCTCCAATCAGAATCTCCGATCTCCGCAGCGCTTCCGGCACCGATGGTGATACCCTGGAGGAACTGAAGGAACTGCAATGGGAGAAGGAGCAGGAAACCAAGCCAACCGATCCTCTGTCTGTCCATTTGGGTATTGTCGCTCTGGCCGTTGCGGTTGGCTGGTTGATCAAGGAGGCGCTCTTGCTCCTCGAACTACACACGTGGGGCGGCGACGGTGGATTCACGCTCATCCCTTATGTGCCGCTCTTCCCGCTGGCAATGATCGGAGGCGTTGTCATCCAAATCGTCGCCGACAAGACAGGCATGGATCGGCATATCAGTCGGCGTCTGATGAATCGGATTTCCGGTGCCGCGCTCGATCTAACCATCATCTCGGCATTGGGAACCCTTTCGCTCACAGCCCTTGGGACGCACATCGTGCCGTTTCTCGTGCTTTCCGTGGCGGGGATTGTCTGGAACCTGTTTATGTTGATCGTTCTGGCGCCGCGAATAATCCCCTTCGGATGGTTTGAACGAGGGATCGGTGATTTCGGCCAGTCGACTGGGGTGACAGCGACCGGCCTGCTACTAATGCGCATGGCAGACCCGCGGAACGAGTCGGGTGCGCTGGAAAGCTTCGGCTACAAGCAACTTCTGTTCGAGCCGATCGTTGGTGGGGGGCTGTTTACGGCGGCGTCGCTGCCGCTGATTGCGCAATTCGGTCCGCAGACCGTGCTGGCGCTGACATCCGGCGTCACCGTCTTCTGGATCGTCTTCGGACTCGCGGTCTTCGGCCGGTACTGTCGTGGCCGGGAACCTGGATGAGTTCCGTGAACAACCGAAGGGTCGCGAGGCGCGCGGATTGTCGATCCCACACCTACGGCCGGTGTTCCATGAACTCGGTAATCTCATTGCCCGAGTGTTCAAAACTCCGGAACGTCGACTGGCCGACGGATACCACCGCCGAGATGCAGGCTAGAAAGACGAGCATGACCATCATGGCGTATTCAACGGTTGTGGGGCCGTCTTCTGCCTTGAGAAAACGTCGGATTCGTGTTGTAAGCCAGTTCATGGACCTGATCCTTGTCGCGTCCGGTATTATGCAGCCTCCGCAGTGAAGCTTAGGTTGGCGGTGCCGATCGGGCAAGAAAAGACATTCCCATACGCGGCCATCTCCGTGTCTGTCCGCGGCTCATGCCATGCAAAACCGGAACAATCGATTTTTCCGGTATCACGTCAAGTTGACACGGCCAGGCACATTCGCCATACTGGTATCGTGAACGATTAACTCCCCTGATTGCCATACAGGAGTCGCATGATGGTCCGCCATATGCTCGGTATCGTCTTCTTGCTGGCCCTATTCGCTTCGCTTGAAATGCCTTTGTGGGCCGAGAACTTGGCGTCAAGGCTAGACGTCTTGGTCGAGGCCGTTGCCCCGCACGTGCTGGAGTGGCGGCGGGATATTCACGCCCATCCAGAACTGGGCAATCGCGAGGAACGCACGAGCCGAGTGATTACCGAGGCACTCCGAGCGATGAAGCCGGACGATCTCCAGACGGGCGTGGCCCACCACGGGGTTGTGGCCGTCATTCGCGGCGCGCATCCGGGACCTACCGTGGCGCTGCGGGCTGATATCGACGCACTGCCCATCCAGGAGCAGACCGGACTGTCATACGCCTCGACGAACCCTGGCGTGATGCATGCCTGCGGGCACGACTCCCACACTGCCATGCTGCTCGGTGCCGCCAAGGTGCTTTCGCAGTTGCGCGATGAATTGCATGGGACCGTCAAGCTCGTCTTCCAGCCGGCCGAAGAAGGCGTTCCGGCCGGCGAGGAAGGCGGCGCGGCGATGATGATCAAGGAAGGCGTGCTTACGAATCCCGACGTTGAGGCGATCTTCGGGATGCATGTTCAGCCGGGTCTGTCGGCCGGAAAACTTGCCTACCGCTTCGGTGGATTGATGGCCAGCGTCGATCGGTTCAAGCTGACCGTGATTGGCAAGCAATCGCACGCCGCCATGCCATGGCAGGGAGTGGATCCCGTCGTGATCTCGGCACACATCATTGCGGCTGCACAGACCATTGCCAGCCGGACCATCGACGCACGGCAGCCAGTGGTCGTCTCCTTCGGCATCATTCGAGGGGGAGAGGCTTGGAATATCATTCCTGAAAGAGTCGTGCTTGAAGGAACCATTCGCACGCACGACGCGGCGGTTCGCCAGCGAGCGGTCAAACAATTTGAGCAGATTGTCCGGGCGACGGCCGCGTCGCTCGGCGCGAAGGTGGAACTCGATATGGTTGATTATGGTCCAGTCACCTGGAACGATCCGGAGCTTGGCAAACGCATGTTGCCAACACTCAAGCGGGCCGCTGGCGAAGAGAACGTGGTCGAGACCGAGCCAAGCATGGGTGGCGAGGACTTTGCGCACTACGCGGCCAAGATTCCCGGGTTCTACATCAATCTAGGGGTCCAAACTCCAGACGGCCCTCCGCAACAGGGACTTCACCATCCGGCGTTCACGCTTGACGAGGCCGCGCTCCCGCTAGGCGTGAAGACCCATGTTCTCATGGCCATCGAATACTTGCGTTCGGCAAAGGAATAGGCCCTGGAAATGGAACTTGCCGTGATCTTCGATATGGACGGGGTGCTGGTCGACATGTACCAGATACACTACCGGAGTTGGGCGACCTGAGCCCGAAACGTATTCGCACGATGTTTTTACCCCCATGCCAAGTACTCACGAAAGGATGAACCCGTCATGACAGTTTTCCACCACCGAGTTACAATTTCCTTCCTTCTGACCGCGATCGTCAGTGGTTGCGTGACGTTGGCGCCAGTATGCGTTGGGCCCGTCGCTGCCGGTGAACTTCAATTGGGTACGGCCACGGTCAAGATTACGCCGCCCGTTGGAATCCCCATGGCCGGCTACTATAGCCGGCGCGACAGCGAGGGTGTTCTGGATGATATCCGCGCCAAGGCGGTAGTCCTTGACGACGGTAAGACCAAGGTGGCGATGGTCGTGTGCGACCTGATCGGGCTGCCCCGCTCCATTGCCCTCGAAGCTCGGCGACTCATTGAGGAACAGACCGGCATTCCCGCCAACAATGTAATGATCTCGGTGACCCATACACACACCGCTCCGGTGGTGCTCGGCGGTTCATCGCGTGATGAAGCTGCGACCGGCGGCAGCCAGCTCAGCAAGGATTATGCGGCGCAACTGCCGAAGTGGATGGCCCAGGCGGTGGTCGAGGCTGACAAGCAGCGCACGCCTGCCCGTGTTTTCTACGCGAGTGAGAACGAGACGAAGTTGTCCTTCATTCGCCGATTCTGGATGAAGGACGGGACCGTCGGCTGGAATCCGGGCGTGAAGAATCCAAACACGATCCGGCCCATTGGCGCCATCGATCCGCAAGTGAACGTCGTCTATGCCGAAACGACCGGACAGGCGCCGTCGGGACCGGTCGAGCAGATGGCAGCCGATGGAAGTCGACCGGCGGTGAAGACCGACAAGATGCCGCTGTTGACTTATGTCAACTTTGCCCTACACCTGGACACTACTGGCGGTACGATGATATCGGCCGATTTTCCGGCAACGCTCTATCGCCTCTTGGCCGAGTACAAGGGTTCCGACATGGTGACGATATTTGCAAACGGCGCCTGTGGGAACATCAACCACATCAACGTCAATTGGTCGGCGCCGCAGAGCAGTCCCGCCGCGGCTAAACGCCTGGGGACGATTCTCACGGCCGACGTGCTCAAGGCGTACGTGGACTTAAAGCAGGTGGACGACGTAACGCTGGGCGTGCGCACCGAAGTCATTCATCTACCCCCGGCCACGTATACGGAGGAAGAACTTCGCAAGGCCCATGAAATCGATGCTCGGCAAGGCGCGAACACGCCCTTCTTGGAGCAGGTCAAGGCGTATCGAATTCTTGATGTGGAAGCTCGGAAGGGCAAGCCGTTCGACGTGGACGTTCAGGTGTTCACGCTCGGCCGCGACATTGCCTGGGTCGCGTTGCCCGGCGAAGTGTTCGTGGAACTTGGGTTGAGCATCAAGGCCGCGTCTCTGTTCCGTCAAACCAATGTGGTGGAGTTGTCCAACGGCCGATCGTCGTACATTCCGAACCACTCCGCGTTTTCCGAGGGTCAGTACGAGGTCGTCAGCACGCGGTATGCCGAAGGCTCGGGCGAAATGCTCGTCACGGCCGCCATCCGATTGCTGGGCGAACTACACGACGCGATGGATTGAAAGGCTAACGTTCTCAGGGCATGCTCCGCGCATGGATTGCGGGGCTTTACCCGAACACATTCGCGATCTCGGCGAGACCAACGCCCAGCGTACTCCTCGCGATGGCGTCCAGGGCGTCCGTTGGGCCCTGAAGGTGGACGGTGCGCTGCACGTGACGGAGCGTTGCGTCCGGTGCCAGTTCAATCGCTGGAGAGGACGTTTCCAACTCGTAGAAGGGGCCGAGTGGGGGCTGCCCTGGGCTGTTGAAAATGCTGTCGAGTGGGCAATTTGGGGGAAATATGTATTGAAGAACTGCTACGTTCCTTGGTACTTGGTTTGCTTTCCAACACCAGACCAAGCGAAGGGACGCAGCAGTCATGAGATTATTCGCCGACTTCTGCCGCGAGGATTGCCGTCAATGAGTGTGCGCCATCGTATTGGTGAGTGGTTCCGTCGCTGGTTTCCAGAGAAGCCACTGGGGCGACGAGGCGAGGAGGTGGCGGCTCGATACCTGCGACGACGCGGATATCGCATTCTCGCCCGGGGACAGGGCTGGAAGGGCGGGGAACTAGACATCGTCGCGCTACTGGGCAAGACGATCGTGTTTGTCGAGGTTCGCACGCGTCAAAGCGACGTGCCCATGCGTCCGGAGGAATCCGTGGACCTGAATAAGCAACGCCGCCTCACGCGTCTTGCGGTCGGCTACCTGAAGCGGCACCGACTCTTTGAATACCCGGCGCGATTCGACGTGATTGCCATCGTCTGGCCTAAGGGGCAGAAGCCGGATATCCGCCATGTCGAGAACGCCTTCTCCGCTGTCGGCCTACCAGGCTTCTTCTCCTAGCTCCCAACTCTCAGCTCCCAGTCAGCCACCCTTTCCCAGCAGCCACGCCAAGATGCCTTTCTGGGCATGCATACGGTTGGCGGCTTGTTGGACAACAACGCTTTGCGGACCGTCGATCACGTCGTCGGTTACCTCTTCGCCGCGCCGGGCAGGCAGGCAGTGCATGAACACGGCGCCCTTCTGGGCATGGGCCATGAGTTTGGCGTTCACCTGGTAGTCGGCAAAGTCGATCTTACGCTGCGACTGCTCTTTCTCCTGCCCCATGCTTGCCCAAACGTCAGTGTACACCGCCACGGCGTCGGAAGCGGCCTCAACCGGATTAGTTGTCATGGTCAGATTCAGCTCTGGCGCGTGCTGTTTGATCCACGCTACCTCCTTGTCCGACCATTGGTACGCCTTGGGCGTGGCCATGACAAAGTTCATGCCCACCTTACCGCAACCAATCGCGAGACTGCGAGCGACGTTGTTGGCGTCGCCCACCCAGCCCAACGTGCGTCCCTTGAGCTTTCCGGCGAGTTCGCGAATCGTATACAGGTCGGCCATGGCCTGGCAGGGATGCCCGAAATCGGTAAGGCCGTTGATCACTGAGCATGTGGAATACCGAGCCAACTCGCACGCGGTTTCGTGCCGGAAAGCGCGAATAACAATGGCATCGACGTATTGACTCAGAACGCGACCGAAGTCGGCTAGGCTTTCGCGTTTGCCGAATCCCGTATCGGCTCCAAGGAACATGGCCGTGCCGCCCAGATGCCCGATTCCCGCCTCGAAGCTCACCCGGGTACGTAGCGATGGCTTCTCGAACAGCAGCGCGACGACGCGGCCGGGCAAGAGCGACTCGCGCAACCCTTGGGTGAACTTGGTCTTCAAGTCCTCAGTGATGGAGAAGATGTGATCGATTTCCGTCGTGCCGAGATCAGCCAGAGTGATCAGATGTTTCATGGTCGTTGCTCCATGGCCTTCTGCTGTTGGATGACGTCGGCTAGAATATCGCACCCTTCGTTCGCCTGCTCCTCCGTAAGGGTCATGGCTGGCAACAAGCGAATGATGGTGCCCTGGGTACAGTTGATCAGTAGGCGGCGATCCATGCATGCTTTGACGATCGGAGCGCCCTCAATGGTGAGTTCAACACCGATCATCAATCCCCGCACTCGAACCTCGCGAATCAGTTCACACTCTTTCTGAAGCGCCAGCATTCGTTTGCGGAACAGATCGCCGAGCTTCTTGGCCGACTCGAGCAGGTTGTCCCGTTCCATGGTTTCGAACGTAGCGATTCCGGCGCAGGCGGCGATAGGATTGCCTCCATAGGTCGCGGCATGCATTCCGGGGCGCAAACTGGGGGCGATCTCCTTAGTCGTGAGCATGGCGGCGCCAGTGATGCCGCCACAAATGGCTTTGGCCAGGGTCATCACGTCAGGCACGACGCCGAACCCCTGGTAGGCGAACCAATCGCCGGTACGGCCGCAACCGGTTTGCACTTCGTCAAAGACCAGCAGCAAGCCGTTGTCGTCAGCCAGTTTCCGGAGTCCTTTTAGGAAACCTTCGGGCGGGATGCGGATGCCACCTTCACCCTGGACGGGTTCGATCATGATCGCGGCCGTCTCCTCGTCAATCAGATTGGCCACGGCATCAAGGTTGCCGTACGGGGCGTACACGAAGCCGGCCACAAGCGGGCCCAGCCCCTCGTGATACTTCGGCTGCGCGGTGGCTGAAGTCGAGCCCAAGGTGCGTCCGTGAAACCCGCCTTCAAACGTGATAATCTTGTAACGTTGCTTGGGCGTGTGCAGGCGTACCAGCTTGATGGCGGCTTCGTTGGCTTCAGTGCCGGAGTTACAAAAGAACGCTTGCCCGCCGAAACTCCGTTCCGAAAGCATTCGAGCCCATTGCCCTTGGAGTTCGGTGTACCATGTGTTGGGTACGTGGATCAAACGGCCAAGCTGCTCACGGACAGCCTCGACCACTGTTGGCGGGCAATGCCCAAGGAGATTACAGCCCCAGCCTGGAAAAAAGTCGAGATAGCGGTTTTCTTCAGCATCCCATACAAACGAACCTTCTCCTCGCGTCAGCGCAACCGGAAATCGTCCGTAGTTGGGCACCACGTACTTCTGAAAAAGCGAAATGATCTCTTGCGAACTGGCAGATGGCACTTGAACCACGTTAATCTACTCCTGGGCTTTACGAGCCGAATGATTGTGAACGTCTTACGAAGCTTCCTTGACGATTTCCGTTCCGACTCCCGTGCTGGTATACACTTCCAATAGCAAGGAGTGACGGAGGCGGCCGTCAACAATGTGAACTTTGCGCACGCCCTTGTCGAGTGTTTCCAGGCATGCTTGCACCTTGGGGATCATGCCTGTGTCGATCGACCCGTCTTGGATCATCGCCTTGGCCTCCCGAGCGTCGAGGGAGTGCAGCAGCGATTTAGGATCGTTCTTGTCACGGCGCACCCCGTTCACGTCGCTAAGGTACATCAGCTTCTCCGCCCTCAGCGCCTGTGCGATCGCCGTTGCCGCGGTGTCGGCGTTGACGTTAAGCTTCTCGCCGTCGGACGTTTCGCACATCGAGGGAATGACCGGTACAATCCCGGCGTGACACATGTTCTCAATCGTGTTGCAGTCCACCTCGGTTATCGTACCGACGTGGCCCAGATCAACAGACGCTCCGTCAGGCCCCGACAGTTGAAGCCGTTCGCCGGTAAGCACGTTGGTAGTTCGGAAGTTCAACGCCTGGGCGCGTCCGCCCAGTTCGTTGATCTTGCGAGCAATCTCCTCGTTGACCTCACCGGCCAGTACGCGTTCGACGATGCTTAACGTTGCGTCGTCCGTATAGCGTCGGCCTTGGACGAACCGGGGCTCGATCCTTGCCTCGGCCATGGCTCGACTGATGGCCGCTCCGCCTCCGTGGACGATAACCGGGCGCATGTGAACCGTTTCCATGAAGACGACATCAAGGAGCAAGTGGTTCAACGCCCACCGATCTTCCATTACGCTGCCACCAAGTTTGATGACGGTAATCTTGCCGCGAAACTCGCGAATCCAACGGAGGGCTTCAATGAGGATATCAGCTTTCAGGATGGCGTCTTCCACTTCAGTGGGGCTCCTGGTTGGCTTGTCAGGTTGTTTTCGTGACGGCCCGAACGCGGTTACGCCCACGCGGTCACCCAAGGCTCGGGAAAACCCACCATTTTACCCAGTCCAGTTCGCCCGTCAACGGTGCCTGCGAAAGAAAGGCCACTCAGGGATGGATAGCCCGATCGATGGACTTCCATTATGAGAAAAGGGGGGGAAATACCTCCCATTGCCATTGCGGAAGGCACCCCTTATCATGGATAAATATCGTGGCCTTGATTGGTGGATTACGAGAGGCGGCCGGGGGTGTGGCTTCGTTGTGGTACACAAGTTGGAATCGCGAGGAAGGCCTCCGGCGGGCTTGTCCCGCCCGGAGCCGTGGTCAGCAAGCCAAACGAGCACGATTATCTCCCCTGCGTGTCGATCGGATTTTTGGCCTAGTGCTGGGCTGTCAAAAAGTTGGGGTTGCGGCGATTTGGGGTTGCGCAAGTTTTGTG
>CAZASB010000004.1:23799-42286 GCA_964487655.1 uncultured Planctomycetaceae bacterium | reverse complement strand
CGTGCAGCATGTTACCGTGACCTCGCCCTTGCCGGAAGGCCGGCAGGCGGTCAAGGTGCAGGTAACATTGCCCAACGGCAGCCCGGCCGACTGGGTGGACGCCGTCACGGTAACTGACCATCAGGGTGTTGTGGTCGACGTGCCGGTCGCGCACAACGATCCGAAAGGCACGTGGACTTTCAATGCGACCGAGTTGTACACGGGCGACACGACGACGGCAACGTTTGTCGTCGAGTAGCGCCAGACGGCACGATACAACCTGCAAGGAGCGTTGACATGAACAGATATTGCTCGGGCATGGTGGCCTGTCTCGCGGTGATTTCTCACAGCTTGTCCCCTGCGCAAGAGCCGCAAGTGTTGACGACCGACTCCGGCGTACAGATTGTAACGATCGGTCCCGGAGCGCCGCCGCACACCGTCGGTTTGCAGGGCCATCGGCAGGTAATTGCCATGGATACCGGATCGCGGGTCTACGGCTTGCGCTACGGAGTCGCCCTCGACCCGAACGACCCGCGGGCGGCCATCCCCGGCGAGGGCTATATCGGAATGTCTGAGCCGGTCGGCTGCAACTGGTATGCGGGCGGATTCTTCGACGTTGTCCTGAACGGGCAGAGTATCGGTAAGACGTTCATCCATTCGCTCACCGGGCGAACCTCCGCGGGACGCGGCACGACCGACTTCGTTTTCGATACTTCGCAGGCCGTGGTGCGTGTACGGTTCGTCGCCCGGGCCGGCGAAGATTGCCTGTTCGCCCAAGTGCAACTGGAGCCGAAGGTCGAGATCAAGTCGGCGCATATTGCCGTGCGATGCTACCCATCGGCGTTTGTCAGCCATGCAGGTCGCCACGTACTGACCGCCAAGCGGGATCTGGCTCAAGGCGAGTGGGCAGACCTGAATGTGGCCGAAGAGTGGTGGACGCTATACTACGACAACGTCTACGACACCGGATACATCTCAGCCCAGCATACTGGCGCCGGCCCGTGTGCCGTGCTATGGATTCCCACCCAAACCGAGAAAGCCGGTTTCACCGTGGGCAGCTACGGTATCGAGACGGCGTTCACTCTCAAGCCCGACCTGTGTGAGTTTCGCTTCGTGTTCTTCGACTATGCCGGCAAGACCAACGAGGTGGCGAAGGCCGATTTGCGCGGGCGGGCCCCGGCATTGCTCGGCGAACTGGCGGACTTTGCGTTCACCGATCCCACTCTTACCCAGTGGCCGCTGGCCGAGAAGCAGGCGGAGGTCGAGCAGGTATTGGCGCTCGTGCCCGACGACAAGGAAGCCGCCGTGCAATACGAGCGCTGGGCCAAGGAACTGGCCGTTCAGCTTCAACTGGTGCGAACCCATTCCGCCGGTGCCATTCTGGCCGAGTCCGAGGCCGCCGCTACCATCAGCCAATGGCAACGCGGCCTGCCGACACTGAAGCTGAAAGCTTTGTTGAACAAGATATGACAAAGGAAACCAACCATGAAACGACAACGCCAAACGATGTGGACCGGTATTGCGACGATTCTTTTGATAGGGGCGAGCATGGGGGCGAGTAGCCTAGCGGCAGCGCCTTGGGAACCGGATGGTGCATGGCCTGCGTGGAGAGAGTCGGTCTCGGTCAAGCCGGTCGTGGCGGAGGAGGCCCAACAGTGGTTGCGCTGGGTCATCCCACTACCGAAGAAGGTTCGCCTGGAGGGAGAGCTGACCGTGCCGGTAGCGGAAATCGTCGTCCAACTTGGTCAAAAGGCGACCGACGTGGAACAAAACGCGTGGGAGGAACTCGTGGAACTGATCCGGACCAAAACCGGCACGGCGCCCGGTGGCAGCGGGTTTCGCATCCTTGCCGGCGTGTGCGATGCCCAGGGGAAGATCGACGGAACGGCCATCCCAGGCGCCAACGAGCTTGCCGCAATGCCCAACGCCGAGCAGGCTTACGTGATCGTGCCGCTATCCGAACCGGGGTTGGCGGTCGCGGCGCTTACCCCGCGCGGTGTTTACCACGGCCTGAAGACACTCTCGCAGCTTATCGAACCGAAGTTGGCCACAGGCAAGGTAACCGTGCCCATCGTTGCCGTGCTCGACTGGCCCGATCTGGCCGAACGCGGTCTGTGGGGCGGCAGCGCCAACCGCGACGTGCAATACATGGCCGACCGCAAGATGAACCTCATCGAGTCGCACACGTCCATCGGATTCAACGAGCAAGGCTGCGGCGTCGTTTCGATCGATAGCGAAACACAGAACGCTGCTCGACTACACGCGATCAAGTGGGTGCCCATTATTACACACCTCGACCACCTTTCACGAACCGGTATTTTCGACCGATATCCCGAACTGAAAGGAATAGGGGACCGCGCGCAGCACCGAACGCACTCGACCGTCTCGGCCGCCTGCTTCTCGAACCCGAAGATGGCCGAAATCCTGGCCCAGTGGTTCGAGTCGCTAGCGGCCACCGAGGGTGTGAGGGATATCAACGTTTGGCTCTCGGAAATCGAAGGGATCGAGTGCGACTGCGAGAAATGCGCCCAGGGCAACCAGTACGCCCTGGAGACGGCCGCCGCCGTGCGTGCGTGGCAACTCGCGTGCAAGAAGTATCCCGACGTTCGGCTGCGCGTCCTGCTCACGCAGGGTAGCTATCCCAGCAACGACAAGGTACTGGCCGCCGCCCCGGTACCGGTCGGGATTACCTACTATTCCGGATCGACCACCTATGACTCGACTCGCGATCCGATGATCTACCCGCTGCTGGGACAGTTCGCCGCTACGGGGCGCTGGCTGGGCGTCTATCCGCAATTGACCGCCTCGTGGCGCATCGTCTGTCCCTGGAGCGGACCGCAGTTCATCAAGTACCGCATGACCGAGTTCGTCGATAAGAAACTCGCGTGTCTGTGCGGCTATGCGACGCCCGACAACCGCTATTACGACTTCAACGTCACGGCCGCGGCCGAATGGTCATGGAACGCCCACGGGCGCGACGAGCGTGAGTTCGCCGCCGCTTGGGCCACCCGCCGCGGTCTGTCCGACCCAAACAAAGCGGCCGAGTGGGCCGTCACACTCGGTCCGGTTGGCTGGGACGTCTACGGCTCGCGGGTTCCGCAGTCCCAGTTCTTCGGCCAAGCGGCCCGGCTCATCAAGGGACGGCACAAGCCGGCCTGGGTTGGCGAGAAGGGCATGTTCCGCCACTTCCCCAATGTCGCCGCCATGGACGCCGACCTGGCCACGTGCGACAAGGCCCTGACGCTCGCTGAAGAACTGTCCGACCCAGCGCTGATTGCCGAGACGCGAGTCATTCGCGGCTACGTTTGCATGATCAAGTCGATCTACCTGATTGCCGACCGCATTGCCGGCAAGAAGGCGCTCGAACCCGCCGACAAGGCGGCCGTCCAGACCACCTTCGCCGAACTATCCTCCGCCTGCGACGAAGTCACCATGAACCTCGAAGCATGGCGGCAGGCCGTCGCCCCCGACGACCATTCCCCGCGTTTCATCGACACGATTGACGTCACGCGTCAAACCGTCGCCGATATCGACGCCGCCTTGAAGCCGCTTGTGGAATGATTGATTGGCAAATCACATGTTCTATCAGCGATTTTAACGCAGCTGGAGCGAAGCACTAGTGCCGCAAACCGCAATCGATGTTCCACCAGACGGGACTTCCGAAGCCAATTTCCTGGTAGCATGCGTCGCGTGGCGGGATCAAAGGGGCTCAGTATTCTCGGTCGGTAATAATACCCGGCATCGGAACGGGGTACTTTCCCTCGGCATCCGCCTGCACGGGAGCGGAGGAGTCTATCGTCCACTTGTCGAGGCCCGGCGCGTACTCTTCGGGGCTGTTGAGCATCTCGTCAAGCGTGATTTCTCTGCCCGTGTGGGCCGCTTTGCGACCGAGCGAAGTGACCAGGCTAGCCATGACGCCGTACTCGACCTCGTTGTATGGCGTGTCGTCGCGAATGGCGGCGACCAAGTCGTTCCACTCGTTCTGATACGGATTGGCTTCGCCGGCTGGTATTTCCGATTGCCAAGTCTTCTTGGCGTCGTCGAAGTTCTGGCCTGTGTACATGCTGGACGGCGCCCCGCAGTCGCCTGACCGAGATCCGACCGCGCAGCCCTTGCTTCCATGCAGGGCACTGGAGAAGTTGGAATAGGCCCCGGGCATGCACCGGCCGTTCATGAAGAGCTTGGCGCCGTCGGCGAAGGTGTATTCCACGGCATACGAATCGAAGTTCTGATCGATCCAGTTGCCGCGGTAATGACGCCCGCCAAGCGTCTGCGCCTTGATCGGCCATGCGTCTTTCATCCAGCAGCAATGATCGATGATATGGATGTAGAAGTCGCTAAAGCAACCGCCGCCGGCCCATATGAACGCATGGAATCGCTGAAGCTGCCAGAGCAGTTCGCTCGGGCTGCCGGGCCATTTCTCCGTGAACGCCGACCCGATTGGCCCGTGCATCCGGTAACCTCGCATGGTGATCAGGTCGCCGATCTCGCCGTCGCGGACTCGTTGGCGGAGCTGTTGTAGGTTCCGGGCGTGGTGCGACATCAGGCCCACGCCAACCTTGAGATTCTTAGCCTTCGCCTTCTTGCCCAGATCAAGCAGTCGGCGGGAAGTCGGTCCATCGGCCGTCAGGGGCTTTTCCATGAAAACGTGCAACCCCTTCTCGACGGCGTAGCCGAAATGCGCCCAACGGAACGCCAGCGGCGAGGCGAAGATGGCGATGTCACCGGGCTTCAGGCAGTCCATGGCGTGCTTGTAGGCATCGAAACCGACAAACTGCCGATCTTCAGACACGTCAACCTGATCCGCAAACCGGCCTTTCAGATTATTGTAGCTGCCCTTCACGCGATTCTCGAAAACGTCGGCCAGGGCTACCACCTTGACCGGTCCTCGCTTGACCGACAAAGCATCGGCCGCTGCGCCGGTCCCCCGGCCGCCGCACCCGATCAGGGCTACCTGGAGTGTATTATCCTCGGCGGCGTGGACGTGGGGAACGGCTATGCCGGCAAGCGTCGTGGCCGCGGTCACTCGGCCCGTGTGCTTCAGAAAGTCACGGCGTGATGGGGAATGTTGCGATGTTTCACTCATGGAGGATCTCCGGTATGTAGATGACTGGCGAAACGAATGTGTAGCTCAATCGAACCCATCGTACGGCTGCTGGGCCAAGTTTTCAAAGCGAGTGAACTTATCCAGCCAAGCCAACTCGATGTCGCCCGTCGGGCCGTTGCGCTGCTTGGCCACGATCACTTCACCCTTGCCCCGGGCACTCTCGTCGTCCCGATTGTAGTATTCCTCACGGTGAATGAACATGACAACGTCGGCATCTTGCTCGATGGCCCCCGACTCTCGCAAGTGGCTCAGTCGCGGGCGATGCCCCTCGCGGCCCATCTCCGCTTGCCGGTTCAACTGCGCCAAACACAAGATGGGAATCTCGAGTTCGCGTGCCAGACCCTTCAGCCGCCGGGCCATCTTGGCCACTTGCTCTTGGCGAGGATCGCGTGGGTCGTCTGGATTGATCAACTGGAGGTAGTCAATCACCATAAATCCCAGGCCGTTCCGTCGCTTCAGGCGCCGCGCCGCGGCGCCGATTTCGGTGACCGTGCGCGTTGACGAGTCGTCGATGAACAGGGGCGTCTTGCTCAACTGGTTGGAGACGCGGACGAGCTGTTCGCGTTCGTTCCCGGAAAGAAAACCACTTCGGAACTTGCCGGCATCGATTCGGCCCTGCGAACACAAAATTCGCTGGGCCAGTTCAATCCGAGCCATTTCCAGGCTGACAAATAGCGTGGGCACGTTTTCTCGGATGGCGATATGCTCAGCGATGTTTGTGGCCATCGCCGTCTTCCCCATGCTCGGCCGCGCGGCCAGAATAACCAATTCGGAACGATGAACGCCGCCGGTAAGTTTGTCGAGGTCCGTAAAACCGGTCGGGATACCCGTTCCCTCGCCACCGGCCATGCGGGCGTCGATTCGCGCGAATGCCTCGACCATGACGTCGTGGATATTGGCCACCTGCGACGTATTGCGGCGATCGTAGACGGCAAAGACCTTCTCCTCGGCCTGGTTAAGGGCTTCGCGAGGGTTCAGGGATGGATCCCAAGCGTCGCGAAGGATTTCCGTGCTGGTATGGATCAGAGCCCGCAAGGTGGACTTGTCACGGACAATGTTGGCGTAGTACACGGCGTGGGCGGCAACGGGGACGGAACTGATGACCTCGCCCAAGTAGGCGGCGCCCCCGACGACTTCGAAGTCGCCTTGCTGCTTCAGCCGTTCGCACAGCAGCATGGTGTCGATGCGTCCCCCCGCCTCGTGCATGGCCATCATGTGCATGTAGAGCTTCGCGTTCGCGTCAGCGTAGAAGTCCTCGGAGTGGAGGATCAGAGCTATCTCATCGCACAGCTCCGGATCGATCAGGAGGCTCCCCAACACCCCCCTTTCGGCCTCGATGCTATGCGGAGGCATTCTATCGAGCAGTTCGGAACTGACCCGGGGAACGGTATGCCCGCGTTCGGACCGTTGAACGGTAACCATGGCCATCCGTACTCCTCATCAATGCACGAAACGGGCGCATCCCGCGCCCGACTCGATCGGTCGTAGCTCGAAGCGATCTATTCCGTCGACTCGTCAGTCACGGACGGAACGACCCACACCTTCAATTCGGTCTCGACATCCTGGGCCATGTGGATCAGAACCGTATACAGCCCGAGTTCCTTCAACGGACCCTTTAGCCTGATTTGCTCGGGCAGGACCGTGAGGTTGCATCGCCGCAAGGCAACAACGATTTCTGGGGCTCCAACGGAACCGTACAGATGGCCCTCGTCGTTCGCATTGGCTTCGATCGTAATGCTTTGCCGTCCGATCTCGTCCGCCAATCGTCGCAGATCGGCAAGACGCGCCTTTTCCACCGCGGCCAGCTTGGCTCGATGCTTGTCGACCATCCGCTTGTGGTGGTCCGACGCGATGGTCGCCAATCCTTGCGGGAGTAGGTAGTTGTACGCATACCCGGGCTGAACCTCGACCACGTCACCCTGACGACCGAGATGCTCAACCGACTGGACCAGGAGCAGTTCCGTACCGCCGCGCGGTCCCTTGGGCAGGCGTTTGCTGCGGTGAAAAATACGCTGTTTTGGAGATGTCTTTGTCATGGGAAAACGGGTCTTTCAAATGATCAGAAGGGGATATCGTCGCCGCCGGGCGCGTCTTGCGGAGCGGCCTCGTATTCGTCAGAGCTGGGAGCGGCTTCGCTGTAGGCCGACGCGCGAGGGCCTGCCGCACGGGCACCACCGCCGCCACCACCGCCGCCACCACCGCCGCCACCGCCACCGCCACCGCCGCCGCCACGCGTGCCAAGCATTTGCATTCGCTCACCCACCACGCGAAGCTTTGATCGTTTCTCGCCCTCGCGACTCTCCCAGGTATCATACTTCAAGCGGCCTTCGATGAGCACCGGCGAACCCTTGCTCAGGTATTCACCGGCCACTTCAGCTTGTCGCGCCCAGAGCGTCACGTCGATGAACTGCGTTTCATCGACCCACTCTCCATTGGCGTTTTTCCGCCGATCGTTTACGGCCAAGCCAATATCGGCAACGGGAGTGCCACTGGCAATGTATCGGAGTTCGGGATCGCGGGTCAGGTTGCCCACCAGAATCACTCGGTTGTAACTAGCCATGCCGACTTTCTCCCTGGAAGGTCGGGACCGTTCAAAAGAACAGTCCGGTTCCTTGGTCCACTCGTTGTCATCCAGCCAAACCTTCAGCGAAAAACGAGACGGTTTTCACTTGCGTAAACACATAAACACTCGCCCTGGCGCCACCGGTGGCAAACCGCCGAAGGCGCGCCATCGTAGCGAGGCATCCGTACGGAGACCGCTATTTGTCTACGTCGTCCGCCCCGACAACGGCTGGCTCGTCGCTTTTCTCAACGACCGCCTCAACTGGCTTGGCCTTTTCCTCGCCTTCGGCCTCGGAACCCGATGGCCGCGCAGCCATCGCGTGTTCCACCAGGGTATCCGCAATTCGCGGATCCACCTTGAGAAACATGCTCCGGAGGATCGCGTCGCTCAACTCGCATTGGCGTTGAATTCCGGCCAAACCGGCGCTATCCAGACGAAAGTAAGTTAACCAGTACGTGCCCTTTCGATGCCCCTTGATGGGGAACGCCAGGCGACGTTCTTCCCACAGGCGACTCACCATAACGGAGCCACCCGCGTCTTCGAGCATCTTGGCGACCTGGCCGGAAACTCCGCCAGAATCGCGTCCGTACTGGTTTGAGTCGAGGATAAACATGCCCTCGTAAACGTTTTCAGCCAAGGTTGTACTCCTTCTTGTGGCTGCCGATGCACCTAGTTATACCGATTCATACATGCCTCGATGCCCGCGTTGGCCCAAAGCACGACGGCATCGGCGCTATCTCGTACAGCTTGTTCCATGGGACCACGATCCTCTTCGGGAAACTTGCCAAGCACATAGTCTACCGCTCCCCAAGATTCCGGCGGTGACCCAATGCCAATCCGCAAGCGTGGAAATTCCTCGGTTCCCAAACAGCGGATAATATCCTCCAGCCCCTTCTGTCCTCCAGACGATCCCCCCCCGCGAACACGCAGTTTCCCAATGGAGAGGTTCAAATCGTCACAAATCACCAGTATAGCGTCTTCGGGAAGCTTGTAGAACTTACTGGCGGTCTGAACACTCAAGCCGCTTCGGTTCATGTACGTCGTGGGGCTCAACAACAGGGCACGAGCACCGTCAAGGTTGGCTTCGAGCAACTCGCCTTGAAACCGTGCCTTCGCGGTCCCCAAGCCAAATCGGCGGCCAAGCTCCGCAACCACGGCGTACCCGACGTTGTGACGTGTACCCGCGTATCGCTTCCCTGGGTTGCCTAACCCCACGACCAGCCTCATGGCATATCCTCGCGTGGTTGGTGGCTTCCGCTATTCGCCAGACTCTTCCTCCTTCTTATCACCAATCACCTCGGGTTCGCCCTCGCCTGCCTCATCAGTTTCTTCTTCGGACTCTTCGGCAGGAACCACGCAGTGGACGATAACCTCATCGGCTCCGGTCAAGGACGTCGCGCCGCTGGGGAGCACCAAGTCGGCAACACTAATGGAGTCGTCCACATTCAACGCGTTCACTCGAACTTCGATCTCTGCGGGTACCTCTGCCGCGGGGCACAGCAGGTCGATCTCGTGCAGAAGCTGCTCGACAATACCGCCCTCATGGATGCCGGGCGCCTCGCCGCGCAGCGTCAAGCCCACGCGTACTTCAACCTTTTCGTATGCGGAAACTCGGGTAAAGTCGACATGGAGCACCTCGCTTCCCCAGGTGTCCCATTGTATCTCGCGGACAAATGCCGATTCTCGGACCGCGCCGGTCAGCGCGATCATTCGAGCACCGTGCCGCAACATGGAACCGAATGCATCGGCAGCCACGGAGAGCGACACGGTTTTCTTGCCGTGCCCGTACAGTACTGCGGGAATTGATCCGGACTTTCGCATCCGCCGATTGCGGCGTTTTCCGTGTTCTTCGCGAATCTGCACTAATAGTTCTAGTTCTTCCGTCATCGAAATCCCTCAATCATTTGGCAAGCGAATCGTCAAAGGCCGCCCTCATAGTCGTACGAGGTACCGACGATGGCCCTAAGTACTTTTTTAGTATCAAGTTACGTTGTTGCACCCATTGATTCCACTGCCAACCTCGCTGCGGGTATCGTGCAACGACTCATGCCGAATCTAGCTATTTTGCCTTGATCTACGAAAAATGCAAGTCCACCAACCCATTTTTCGTCGATTTTCGACAAGTTGCTCGCGCGGCTCCGCCAAACGGGTTGGTCAGGCAATATGGACGCACGCTACCTAGGTATCCAACCGACCACCAAAACCCCTCTATCGGAACAAACAACTCACCGACTCGTTGCGGTGAATCCGCTTAATCGCCTCTCCGAGAAGTGGTGCAACGCTCAAGACCGTAATTTTCGGGGATTGCTTTTCCTCGGCAAGTGGGATCGTGTCAGTCAGGATCAGACGGTCGATTGGTGCCTGCTCGAACCGATCGAGAGCCACTCCACACAGGATACCATGGGTGGCTGCCACGTAAATGGCAGTGGCTCCGCGATCGTGCATCACCTTGGCCGCGCCGCAAATCGAATCGCCGGTGCTGATCATATCATCAAAAATCAGGGCCGTCTTGCCTTCGACCGCCGCGCCGATGATGTGCTGCTGGCGAGTGTGCTCGGCACTGGTACGTCGCTTGTCGATAATCGCGAGATGGCCGCCGAGCCGATGCGAATGCACCAACGCACGCTTGATGCTTCCCTCGTCGGGGCTGACAATGACGATTCCCTCAGGGTCAAGGTTCAGTGTCTCGATGTACTCGTCGATGACCGGAGCGGCATAGAGATGATCGACGGGAATGTCGAAGAACCCTTGCACTTGGGCCGCATGCAAGTCCATGGCCAACACGCGATCCGCCCCGGCGCGGTCGATCAGGTTGGCCACCATTTTGGCGGTAATTGGAACGCGTCCCTCATCTTTTCGATCCTGCCGGGCATAACCGAAGTACGGCACCACCACCGTGATGCGTTCCGCACTTGCACGCTTGAAACTGTCGATTAAAATCAACAATTCCATCAGGTTGTCGTTGACTGGAGGGCACGTTGGCTGGATGAGGAACACATCGCGACCCCGCACGTCTTCGTCAATCTTGCAGGAGATTTCTCCATCAGGAAAGTTTCCAGCGACAACCCGGCCGAGCGGCAATCCGAGATACTCACATACTTTACGCGACAAAGCCGGATGCGCACGACCGGAGAAGATTTTCATGGAGTTCATAGTTCCCAGAGCCGGCCTATTTTGAGGGCGGCCTCGTTCAAAAGGCTAGTCTGTTCAGTACGGTTCAGGGTATCTGCCGTATGAAGCTTGCCCATTCATGGCCGCTTCAACCGCGGCCAGTTCCGCCGGTGTGTTGATTCCGAGTGCCTCGCAAGGCTTCAGCACGGCCAGGGCACGAACATCCACTTCCTGGTTGACCATCACGCCAGGGCAGTCGGTAATATAATACTCCCCCTGGGCGTTGTGATTGCGAACATTATCCAACGCACGTAGCAGATGCGTAGGATCGAACACGTAGTAGCTCATGTTGACCTCGGTAATCCGCCGCTGCTCCGCGGTTGCATCGTTTTCTTCGACGATTCCAATGAATTCGCCATTCCCGTTCCGGAGGATGCGCCCCAGGCCGGTGGGATCCTGCTTCTTGACCGTGCCCAGAATACAACCGGCAGGCTGACGCTCGTATTCGGCCAGCAATGCCCCGATCGATTCCGCCTGCATCAAGGGCGCATCGCCAGCAACAACGACGACTGGACCATCCTGGTGCTGAATCACGTGGCGACAGGCCATCACGGCATGTCCCGTTCCGAGTTGCTCCCGCTGCACGACGAAATCGAGATCGATCCGATCGGCCAGTGCCTCGCGCACCAACTCTTCGCGGTGGCCGACCACCAACACAATCCGGTCAACCCCCCCCTTTCGTAGCGCATTTAGCACATAACTCAGCATCGGTTTCCCATTGACCTCAACGAGAACCTTGGGTAACTCGGAATTCATGCGAGTTCCCTTACCCGCGGCAAGCACGATGGCGAGTGACTGTGGCATTGGTGGCAAAATATACGAGTTCTTTGGTGCCCTATGTAGTTTATCCCTGATGCCTTGTATCTTGCCACGAT
Source organism: uncultured Planctomycetaceae bacterium (assembly GCA_964487655.1). GTDB lineage: Bacteria > Planctomycetota > Planctomycetia > Pirellulales > Thermoguttaceae > PWXP01. The sequence continues at coordinate 30,591 of CAZASB010000004.1, read as the reverse complement.
CCGCCGCGTCATACTAGTGGGGGTTAACGAAGCGAGCAAGAACACCTCAGAGAACCGCGCTTTGTCCCTTCGTAGCTTTTGCAGCCTGCCTAAGCCCTCAGCAGGTTGTCAGAACTGGTCTTTACCTGGCCGGCATGATTCGCAACAATTCCACCTCTTCTCCGGGTACCCAAGAGGCAGGTTCCATCATGTCGCCAATTTCATCCCGTCCGATTCGGTCGGCAGTCATTGTACGGTTTGGCTCTGTTCTGGCCTTACTGACGTTGATTTTCCTGGTAGGATGCTCTCGGCTTGGTAGCCATAACGAGAAGCTCAGCCTAGCCCCCACGCTGGAGATGGGGCAGAAGCCATCGGTGAGGAACAGCGACACGGAGTCGTTTGCCCTGACCAATGAAGGGCGGCATATCGAGGACCGTCTTCTGGACCGGCGCCGTGGAACCCTGTTGCCCGACTGAGACACGCGAATCACCATGCACTACCATGAGGACTTATTCCCGGCAGCCTTCTTCGGGATTCTGCATGAGGCAGGGCACGGCATCTACGAGCAGCGGCTTCCGGTGGAGCACTGGGCCCTGCCGCTGAGCGATACTAGCTTGCATCAGGTGGATCAACAGCTCGCACTAGTTTAGAAATCTGCTTGAACTCGGGCGTCCCGGCCCGTTCGCACCATTCAAACAGGGCGGCCTCGGTTGTGGTGAGAACGGCCCCGGCAGAGGCCATGCGCGCCAGCGCAATACGACGGTCCAACTTGGTCCGCGAGGCTACCGCATCGACGGCAACGTACACCTGCCAGCCAGCGGCGAGCATGTCATACACGGTCTGCTGGACACACACATGCGCCTCGATGCCGCAAATCAGCAGCTTGTTCCGGCCATCGTCCAGCAGGGGCTGGAACGCCGCGGCGCACTCTCGGCAACTGAAGGTCAGTTTCTCGAAAAGCTTGCCCAAACGCTCGGTCAACTCGGGCACGGTTTTTCCCAGCCCTTTCGGATACTGCTCGGTACCGATGACTGGAACGCCCAGTATCTTTGCCCCGTCGATCAATCGGCCACAGTTCCACACCACTCGCCGGCAGTCGTGAATGGCGGGTACGAGTCGCTCCTGCACGTCGATCACCAACAACGCCGCGTCGGCCCTTGACATCAGCCCTGGGCTCCTGACAATGGCGAGCTCCGCCTTCGAACCGGCATTCGCGTTTGGTCTTGAACAGTCCATTTTGCGCCTTCGTTGCGTCAACAGTTCACCCGAGCGTCGCAAACGGCTTCCTCGCCGGCCACGGACATCCAAAAGTCTAGCAGCCAAGCACGTAGCCAGGAAGCCCCGAGCGGGCATCTCGCCGAGCCCTGGCATGAATACTCCCTGGTGTAGTGGTATTCCCCGTATCTGTTGCACGGGCTCGTGTTCACAGGTATGCTCACGACAGTGGCGCGCTAAGCGGGAATGACTTTGGTGTCAACCGCTGCCTTTGGCCTTCGTTTCCTCCCAAGGAGCATGACCGATGAACGGGCGTTTTCTTCTGTGTCTCTTCTTGGCTCTGACGCCGCTAATGTTCACAGCCACTGTCCCGGCTCAGGATGTTGAGGTCAATCGTCAGACGGCCGTGGGCAATAAACCGGAGCGAGTCGAATGGTTCTCACGCCTGGGCTTCGGCATGTTCGTCCATTGGAGTGTCGACAGCCAGCTCGGCTCGGTCATCAGCCACTCGCTGGTCGGTGCCGATGAGGTATACTGCCGTCGCTTCTTCGAAGAGCTTTCCCAAGACGTTCAATCCGAAACGATTCGATCCGGGCGAGTGGGCCGATTTGGCCAAGCTGGCCGGTATGCAATACGTGGTATTCACGGCGAAGCATCATTCCGGCTTCTGCATGTTCGATACGAAGACCACCGACTTCGATATCATGAACACGCCTTACAAGAAGGACATTATGGAAACTCCGGAACAGCACATCCCGGGCCAGCCCATCCCACCCCCCTGGGAAGCCTGCATGACCATGGGCACACAGTGGCAGTTCAAGCCGACGAATGAATCGTACAAGTCGGGTACGGAACTAATCGAGCAGTTGATTGAAACGCGGGCAAAGGGGGGCAACTTCCTGCTAAACGTCGGCCCGCAACCCGACGGGCCGCTACCGCTGGAGCAAACTGGTCGATTGCGTGAGATGGCCCTGTGGTACTTCGTCAACCAGGAAGCCGTTCTGGACGTCAAGCCGTGGCACGTCGTCAGCGACGGCAATATCTGGTACACGCAACGGAAAGACGCCGATGGCAAGAGCACCGTGTACGCCATGGTTACCCAACCCGACTGGAAATGGGGCACGCGCAAAGACATTGTGCTTAAGTCGGTCCTCGCCGGCGAGCAAACGCAAGTACACGTCCTCGGCCAGACCAGCAAGGTGCTTGAGTACCGGCCGAGTGCCGACATTGCAGCCCGCTGGGAGCAAAAGCCGGACGGTCTGCATGTTTCGGCCGTGCGCGCCCAGCGTCTTTACAACGATCGTACTTGGCCTAACGCGGTCGTATTGAAGATCACGGATGCCCAGGCGGTTCGTTAATTGGAGCTATTCGAGTAGCGTGGGTCGATGCCTTGCCATCTGGCAGCGGCTTGGCCACGACGCCTGCGGCCGAGAAGAAGAGCAATAGGGCCACCCCTCAAATACTACACCGCATGCAATCCCGAATCATTTGCCTTGCCATTGCCTTGTCTCCATAAACTGCCTAAGGACCGATAGGTAGTCTTGCCGTCAATCGTGGATTGTAGTTCGGCCGGGTGGTGTTGGCGATTACCTGTCGCGAACATTTTCGCTTTCAACTCGAATGATGGGGCGAAATACACGTGGACTACTGCGACAGGCGCCCCTCGACGGTTCAAGGTTATGGCTGACGCAACCGGCCTTCGGACGGTTGCCAAGCGGGTTCGTCGGTAATGACCAGGGCATCGTAACGCACGTTCGACGCGAGGTCCGAGAGCGTGAGCGTGTACCGACCTGCCGGCAACTCGACGGCCTGAAGATTGGTCACGCCTGGCCAAGCCCAGGTCCATAGCCGCTCTGCCAGCCGGTTTCCCGGGGCGATGAGTTTGTCGGGTACGTGAAGGTCGGTCAGACCACCGCCCAGTATGGTCACGCGCCGTCCGTCGAGCGTTGCCCGCACCGCCTGCGGTACACCATCGCCCCGGTTGCCTGATCCGCGATGCAGGTAACGGAGCCAGAAGTAGTAGCGCCCGGCATGAGGAACGTCAACTTGCCAGCTTACGCGATTGGCCGCGACGTTTTCAGGAACGAGATAGGCGGCCCCGCAGGTTGCCTCGCCGGTCGAGCGTTCGAACGGTCCGTCAACCTTGGCATCGGCGAAGTGCAGCTCGATTGCCGTCGCGGGCGAGTCGCGCGGCGGTGTGGCAACGGAAACCACTTGGCCTATCGCGCTCTCGTTCCCCTGGCGATCGACGGCCGTAACGGCATAGTAATACTTGGTGCCAGCTTCGAGGCCCCAGTCGATCATTTCCACCTCGGTGGGCGAGCCGATTCGAAGCCGCTGGTCGGGCGCGTCAAACGGTTCGCGTGCTGCGTAGACATGGTAGTATGTGAAATCGGTCGCGTCCGAAGGCTGCCACACAAGCCGGTTGACGCGGGGCCGAATGTTCTCGACTCGTAGTCCCTCAACTGTCGCGGGTGGTTCCGTATTCTCCGGGCGTGGGCCGTTGGGGACGAAATCGCCATCGTTGGTTAGGCACAGCAGGTCGAGTTGCGAGGCCGCATCGGACGTCGCCAGCCCGACATTGAGGCGTCCAGCATCCAGGGCCAGTGGCTCGCCGCCTGCACGAATCCAGGTCCACTGGTCTTCCTCGGCACTCAAGGCTAGAGTTTGGCCGGCAACGGTCATATCCCATCGTCCTCGCTCCGATTCCATGGAACGCAGCCGAGTCCATAGATGATAGCTTCCTTTGACAGGCACGTTCACTTGAAGTTCGGCCGTTCCCCGGTCAGCCTCGGGATGTCGGTAGAGGTAGTACCAGTCGGAAGCGCCACGGCGGTCGACGCCCATGGCCAATCCCGGCATGGCGTCGGTGGGCAGATCGCGGATCGCCATCTCGGGTTCGGCATAGACGATCAGCGGCGCGTCAATTTTACCGGGCAGGTCAATGCCTGCACGCGCCGCCTCCTCAGAGTAGCCGCTTTCGAGCCCCGAATGCTCAATGCTGCCGACCACGTAGTAATACGCCTGGCCCGGCTGTACGGTCGAGTCGCACCAAGTGGTCGCGTCGATCGGCTTGGGTGTAAGCAGGCGATATGCCTCGCCACTCCGTTCGCTTCGGTAGACCAGGTAGCCACGTGTCTCCTTGCTGTAGGCGGACGGCTTCCACGTCAAAACCACCGTGCCATCCTCCACCTTCCAGGAAAGATTCACTGGCGGACGGGGACGGGCCATCACGGCAATGTAGTTCCGGAATCGGCCCGTCATGCTCGATCCGTAATGAATCTTTGTGCAGTCCGGGCTCTGCATCGAGAAATCCCCGCCTGCGTAGTACCCGTTCAGGCGATGCTTCGTGTCCACAATCGGCTGGAAAGTGCCGTCGCAGAATACCTGAAACTCGACGTTCGCGTTGGTCGGCCGCAGGTAGCTACCGAAGTGCCAGCCACGAACCCAGCCCACAAAGAACCGCGGATGCAGTCGCCAGTGCAAGTGGTAATTGCCCCCGTTTGGCGAGAGTCGGAGGCTGCGCGACTCGCCATCGCGAACGCGGACGATGCCGGTCGTGCCACCGTCGGTGGCAATGTACTGCCAATCGGGCGACGTCGACTCGTGCCCGTGCGTGGCGTGGGGCGTATCCAGCCACAGATCGTAGAGCGCCTCCATACTCAGACCGGTCGGCAGCCGTACGCCCTCGGTAAACCATGGTAGACCGTAGGCGTGCCACTGGTCGCCTTTCGGATACTTCACCCGATTCTCGTGAAATGCCCGCAGATAGTTCGTATTACCGCATAGGGGAACGGCAACGTACGTTTTCTCGCCAGTCTTTCGATCAATCAACATGCCGGTGCGCAGGGCAATCAGGTCGCCATACTTAGGATGGTCGTGCATCACGCAATAATGATTGCTTCCGACCGACTCGCCACCGGGTCCGATCGGGCGGCCGTCGTACAGCGGTAATGCGGGAATCGGGTATTTCTCGTCCCGTTCAAACGACACGAAAATGCCCCGGTTGGGCAGATCGACGAAGATGTGCCGACCGTCGCGCGTCAGGCCGTAAATCCGTTGACCGGAGCCGGGCCAGGCAAGCGGTTCCCACTTGGCGATAACCGCCTGCTCGCCGGTCCGCCAGTTCGTGCTCATGATGCCGTCGGTAGGACTTGCCGAGCTGTAGAAGCGGTCGGGATCCTCTGGCAGCCACACGGCCGGGCGTCCGCCGTGACTCGGCCGCATCCGCGAATAGTCGCTGTGGATAAACCAACCCTTGTGCGTTTGCTTGCCGAGAGGCCGCGCCCCTTCGACGAAGAGGGTTGTCCCCGTCGGGTTCCAGGCCGACCACACGGACGCCGTGCCGGCGTGGTCCACCGTTGGCGAGTTGTCCAGCATCCACACCGGGGCACCGAACTGCTGATCCTCGAAAATGAGCCGAAGGGTCATCAGATCGCCGTCCCGCTCGAATAGTTCGTACGGCTTGTGCCCGTGCCGCCGCATAAAACTATCCAGCCCTTGGACTGGATCCGGGTCGGGCTCATCGCCCAGAGGCAGCGCGGCAACCGCGTCTGACGGCGTTCGAGCCAAGCGTTGCAGCACGGCCCGACCAAAGATAATGTTCCCGCCGTTCCCCGCTGGCGCCGAGAATCCCACGGACACGCTATCCGCGCCCTCCGGCACAATAAACGCATGTCGAAGCGTTACCGGCGAATCCGACACGGCCACGGATCGGTCGAGCTTGACCCGTTGCCCCTTGACGATGACACTGGCCCGCAACGACATCCGGGGCAGCGTCCCCATGGCCTCAACGGTGAACTCGTACGGGCCCGGTTCCAGCCGAAGCGTGTGACTCCACACCTGTGGCCAGTAGCTTGCGCTACCGAGTTTCGAGAGCTGGATGACGTTTTCTCCGTCGGCAAACGGCGAGGCCACCGTATCCACGGCTCCCTGCGGGGCATGATTGACTTCGGCCGTAGTCAGCGTGACTTGCCACGGCGGCGGCGCTCCCTTGCCTTGCTTGCCGACGAAATCGCCATTGGCGAGCAGGTTGACTGGTTGGTTGTCGTTGTCTGCGTTGTCCGCGGCGTCGCAGACGACCGGCTTGGTAGCCAGTAGCAGGAGGACGAGTAACTCGATGGCGATGGAGACCATACGGAGATTTTTGAGATTGGTGTTCCGGTGGAATCGCATGATGGACTTTCTCCTGGCCGTGGGACACATCTGCCGACGCCGCGACGTTTGTTTCGGACAACAGTCGCACGCAGAAGCCGACTCATTCGTCGCGTCAAGCGACATGCCGGCGGGAAGGCCACGCTGGCACGGTAGCCTTGAAATGGGGCAGGTTCAGCCTCTGGGGTGGGCAATCAGCGCGGGCTATTATGGTAAATGGTAACACGGCGACAGCCAGATGTCGAGTCTCGGGACCATTGCAACGGGAGGGCGAGGTTCTCGCCGAGCCACGAACCGGGAGCTGGAAGTCAGAAGATTGAAAATGAGGACGCACTCGCGCGGCTGATTCCACGCGACAGCATTTCACTGACAACTGACACCATTTCACTGACAACTGACACCTCCAAAGGGCAAGGCGCCGGCCATGCCGTTGTGAAAGGAGGC
>CAZASB010000004.1:6270-23699 GCA_964487655.1 uncultured Planctomycetaceae bacterium | reverse complement strand
CCCTCCCACTCGCTATTGCCTCGCGGGGCTACATCTGCGCCCTTCGCTGTTTCGCCAATGATGGGTACAATTTCCATGGTAAGGTAGCCTCCATTTCCCAGGCAGGCGATGACGGAGCCTCAGCAACCGACGGACAACTCGCAGGCGGCGGCCAAGGTCCGGTCGTTTCCGCACAGTCCCGGCGTGTACCTAATGAAGGACAACGCCGGCCGGGTCATCTATGTGGGAAAGGCCAAGGATCTTCGCAGCCGGGCCGGTAGCTATTTTCTCAAGGCGGCCACCGAGGATCCGCGTACCGCCACCCTCGTCCAGGAGATCCGCGATATCGAATACCTGGAGGCCGAGTCGGAAATCGATGCCCTGTTGATCGAGGCTCGGCTGATCAAGGACATTCAGCCGAAGTTCAACAAGGATCTGCGCGACGACAAGTCGTTCCCCTACCTGGAGATTTCCACGCGGCGGCAATATCCTCGCGTGGCCTTTACTCGCGAACCCAAGGCTCGCGGCACGAAGCTTTTCGGCCCATTCGCCAACCCACGGGCCCTGCGCGGCGCCATTCAGATACTCCAGCGGATATTCAAGTTTCGCACGTGTACGCTCGACATCGATGATACGGACCCGCGCTGGCGATGGTTTCGCCCCTGCCTGCTCGCATCTTTGAACCAGTGCTCCGCGCCGTGTAATTTGCGCATTACGCGAGAAGCCTACCGAAAGGATATCAAGCGGCTCGTTCGATTCCTCAACGGCAAGCGGCAGGCCGTGTTGAAGGAAATGCGCGAGGCGATGGCCGCGGCGGCGAAGGATCTCCGTTTCGAGGATGCCGCCCGACTACGCGACGAGATCCACATGCTCGAAACGCTTGACGACCGCGGCGAATTAGAGACCCACGTTCAGCCCGAGGTCTTCCCAATCGATCCGAGACGCGGCCTGGCCGGCCTTCGGAAGGTATTGCAGTTGGCGGAACGGCCGCGCACGATCATGGGCGTGGACATCGCCCACACTGGCGGAACTGACACGGTGGCAAGCGTGGTGAAGTTCCTTGACGGGCTACCGTTCAAACCTGGCTACCGGCGGCTTCGCATCCGCGGTGTAACAGGGCCCGACGATACGGCGAGTATCCACGAGGCCGTCTTCCGCTGCTTTGAACATCTACGGCGCGAAGAGGAGCCCATGCCCGATATCCTACTGATTGACGGCGGCCGGGGCCAGCTCAACGCGGCACTGGCGGCACTGGCCCTGCTGGAAGCATCGCCCGCGACGGTCATTTCGCTTGCCAAGCGGGAGGAACTCGTATTTCGCCCCGGGATCGAGGAGCCGTTGCATCTCAGCCGGCACAGCTACGCCTTGCGCCTGCTGCAATACGTGCGCGACGAGGCCCATCGCTTCGCCCAGCACTATCATCATCTGCTCCGCCGCCACTCCCAATTGCCGGACAAGCCGTAGCCCGCCATTGGCGAGCTAGTTTTCGCTCAAGCGGCAGACTCCACCCCGTGCTTGCGGCCTGTTGATCTATTGTTGACGCGTCTCTCCGAGACGCTAGATCTTGGGAGCTTCCGGTGGAAGCCCCCAAGATATTCCACCTCGAGATGCGGAACGACACTAAATCAACAGACCGCTTATCTCGGTGGTGAGGCATTTGGCCCCTACGAGCACAGCGACTTCATCTCTCGCACGGCCCGTTCCATTCCCACCATGATCGCACGAGCCATGATACTGTGCCCGATGTTCAATTCGTGCATATCGTCGATCCGGGCAACCGGAATCACGTTGCGATAAGTGAGCCCGTGGCCTGCATGAAGCGTCATGCCGGCCGCGCGAACCGCAGCGCCGGCGGTCTTGAGCGTCTCCAGTTCCCGCTGCTGCTCCTTCCCCGGCCGAGCCAGGGCATAGCAGCCGGTGTGCAGTTCGACCGCCTCGACCCCAAGCTTGGCGCCGACGGCGATCTGCCGCTCATCCGGATCGAGGAACAGGCTCACGACAATACCTGCATCCTGAAGCCGGCGCACCACCTCGCCCACTCGTTCCATCTGCCCGGCTACTTCCAGGCCGCCTTCGGTGGTAACCTCCTCGCGTCGCTCGGGCACCAGCGTGGCCTGCTCCGGTTTCACGCGGCAGGCAATCTCAACGACCTCGGCCTCGCAGGCCATCTCCAAATTGAGTTTTACCGCCACCGTCTGTCGCAGGATATCCAAATCGCGGTCCTGAATATGCCGCCGGTCCTCCCGTAGATGGATAGTAATCCCGTCGGCGCCGCCCAATTCAGCCAACGCCGCAGCCCAAACCGGATCCGGCTCGTTGGTCTTCCTCGCCTGACGGAGCGTGGCCACGTGATCGATATTGATTCCCAACTCAGGCATGGCATTATCCTCCAGTTCGTCTTCGTCGAGCGCCATTCGGCACCCAAATTCCGTGAAAAGGAGATTATACCCGCTCCGCCCGCCTCCGCCAGGGTGAGGCCGGCTGAAGAAGCCACCCAGCGCCGACGTCGAAACGGTAGACGCAATGGAAACCGAGGCTCACCACTCGCGCGATCGCCACGGAGAGACGACTCTCCATCATGGAGACGCCTTGGCTTTGTCGCAGCAATGCCACAGGCGGGTACCGTACGGCTATTTCGTAGTGAACAAGTTTTCAATCGTCTCGACAGTCTTGTCGACCAGAACCTGTCCGCCTTCGGGACCAACCGTGTTCCTTTGGACGATTGGGTCGGATTAATCTCCTCCTTCTGGGCTTCGAACCGCTCGACGGTGCGACCGTGCCACAGCATACCACGATGGGCGGCGCCGCTTGCCTCGGGGGCTTTTGCGATGGCGTCCGCGGCCTATTGCTGGGCGGCTTTCCTCTTGCAGTGTCAAGGTGCCAACAGAACTCCGCCGTCCACCTGACACATCATCCTGAACGACCGCAAGCTCGGTTACAAGGGGCAACCACGTGGCAGTTGGTGTTTCAGGCGTTTCGACGTTATATTCGGGTTTGTGAACACCTACACGCCGGGTGATTCGGCACGGCAGGATAGTCGTGCCGTGAAATGGACAGGTCGTGATTGGCTTCCCGAGCCGCCGTTGTTTTCATATCGTCAATAGGAGCCTGGCAACAATGGACTCTCGTGAACGTTTGCTGACCGCGCTAGCTCATCGCGAGCCGGACCGGGTGCCCTTCGACTTGGGTGGCACCCAGGTTTCAACCATTCACGTGGCTGCGTATCGGAGTGTGTGCCGCCATTTGGACATCGACCCGGAGTCCGTGGAAATGGCCGACGTGGTTCAGCAGGTTGTCCGGCCGGGCGAGGAACTGCTTGGCCGGTTGGAGGTCGACACGCGTGGGCTGTTTCCCCTGACCAGCCACAACTGGGGCTTCGATCGACTGGAGGACGTCGGCAACGCCTGGCGGCATGTCGATGAATGGGGCCTAACCCAGCAGCTCAAGAAGGAGCATGGCCACTGGTGGTCGCAGATAGAGTTTCCACTGGACGGGGCGGTGGTGGATGCCACAGCCTTGGCCGCCTACCAGTGGCCCAACGCCGCCGATCTACGCCGGATCGAGGGGCTGCGCGAACAGGCGGCGGCAATCCGGGCGGCCGGGAAGGTGGTGGTGTGCAAGGGGCTCTGCGCCGGCATGTTCGAGATGGTCCAGCGGCTGCGCGGCATGTCCAACTGTCTGTGCGACCTGCTGGCCGATCCCGAGACTGCCACCCATCTGCTCGACAACGTGTTGAGGCTGAAGATCGAGTTCTGGGATATGCTACTCGACGAGTTGGGCGACCTGGTGGACGTTGTGGCGGAATGCGACGACTACGGCACGCAGCAGAGCCAGCTCATCTCGTACACTACCTTCAAACAGCTCATCGCCCCGCGGCTGCGAGAACTCTGCGGGTTCCTGAAGCGAAAGCACGCCGAGAAGCGGGTGGCCGATGAGCCCGGCTACCTCTTCTTCCACAGTTGCGGCAATGTGCGGCCATACCTTTCGGACTTCATCGACATGGGTGTCGATATCCTCAACCCGGTCCACGTGACCGCAACGGGCATGGAGCCGGAAGCTCTGAAACGCGATTTCGGACGCGATCTGACCTTCTGGGGTGGCGGGGTCGATACGCAGAAGATACTGCCCACCGGCACACCCCAGCAGGTACGCAACGACGTGCGCCGCAACGTCGAAGCTCTCATGCCAGGCGGCGGCTTCGTGTTCGCCACGGTCCATAATATCCAGGCCGAAGTGCCGCCCGAGAATGTCATGGCCATGTGGGAATCGCTGCGCGAGGCGGGCGTGTACACCGATTGAAGCGGTCACACGCTGCGATCTCCACTTCGCCGGATTGTTCATCCAAGCCGGAGCGCCCTCACTTCCCAGCCCTTCGACTCCATCGCGTCCGCCACGTCAGGCATGTGCGTGAAACGCTCCTGGACGAAAACAATAGAGGGTGCAGCGAGGTAGCCCACTGACTACCGTTGTAGACTAGGCAAGCCGACCCGAACCGTCAAGCCAGCGAACTCAATCCACCGGCTGCATCCGACATCCGACGGCATCGCTGGTATGCCTCGCGCAGTGCCCAAAGTAGGTAGGCGTTGCCGCCGAGCGAGCCAGCCAGCGCCAGGGCCGTGCCGACCAGGAGCATCCAGGGCCGCTGGAGTGGTGCCTCGTCTTGTTCGGCGGAATCCGTCGATGTCGCTTTACCGTCCGTGGCCCCGTTCTCGCCCGGCCTGGGAGTCATGTACACTGCCTGCTGTTCGGGAAGGGGTGTTGCGGCGGGCTCTGGCCGAATCGGGTGCGGGGCAGGATGGTCGGCGGGTGTGTCCGCCGCGGGCAAAGACAGGCTTGGCGGGGGATCAATGCGAGGCAAGGCCCCAGTCCCCATGGTAATCCGATACGCCCGCACCTCGCCCACCGATAGCGGTATATCGGTCATCCACGCTTCACCCGACCTTATGGCCTCCAGGTCGTTCGGCGAGAGCTGGATCAGGTACTCCATACCCCCACCGTTGGGTAAGGGTGCCCATCCAACATCGACGCCCAGAAGCAGGCCACCAAGCATCAGGCTATGTAAAACCATAAGACCGCTCCTCTTTTTCCACTTTGAAGCGTACAATAATAGCACGGTCCTGGCAAGGCATACGATGAGTTGGTCACCCTATGGCGTGTGTAATGTGCCCCATGTGGGCAGTCCGCGAAATACTTCCGGATCATTTTGGCGAACCATTTTGGCGAACTACCGGTCGAGAGGAACTTCATGGCGTCGGCAGGGTTTAATCCTCAGTCACCCGCCTCATTGCGAGGCATCTGAGTTGAGACAAGTTACGTGATGGTGCCCGGATGAATGGGGTGCTGCCTCTGAAGAGGGGCGCAATCGGTTGTGAACCAATGTTCATCGGGTGTGTACGCAATGAAAATGTCTTTGGTTTCCGCACTCCTCTTCCTGGCGGTCCTGGTCGAAACGGTCGCGGCCGATTGGCCTATCGGCATCTTCGAGAGCCAGAAGGATTGGGCACCGCAAGGGAAGCTCGATGAGTTTCTCTTGAAACGATGGCGTGAGGCGGGCATTGCGTCGGTCGCTTTGTGCTCCGACGCCGTGTTTGTCCGGCGAGTCTACCTTGACGTGATTGGCACTCTGCCAAGCGCCGACGAGGCCCGCGAGTTCCTGCTGGATCAGGAGTCCGACAAGCGGTGCAGGTTGATCGATCATCTCCTGGAGCGGGAGGAGTTCGCCGACTATTGGGCCATGAAATGGAGCGATCTGTTGCGTGTGAAGGCCGAGTTTCCGATCAATCTGTGGCCGAATGCTGCACAGGCATACTACCGCTGGATCCACACCAGCATTGCGGAGAACCAGTCCTACGACCAGTTCGTTCGCAAGCTGCTCACGGCCAATGGGAGCAACTTTCGCGTGGGTGAGGTGAACTTCTACCGGGCCGTGCAGAGCCGAACACCCGAAGGCATCGCCCAGGCCGTGGCGCTCACGTTCATGGGCACGCGCGCGGAGAAGTGGCCGCAAGATCGGCTGGCCGGCATGGCCGTCTTCTTTTCGAAAATCTCCTACAAACCAACCGGTGAGTGGAAGGAAGAAATCGTCACGTTCGATCCGAGCAAGGAGATGGACGAACCTTCCCTTGCCATCTTCCCGGACGGCGATGCGGCTCAACTCACGGCCAAACAGGATCCTCGAAAAGTGTTCGCTGATTGGCTCATCCGTCCGGAGAACGCCTGGTTTACCCGCGGCATTGCCAATCGCGTTTGGTTTTGGCTGCTGGGCCGCGGGATCATTCACGAGCCGGACGATATTCGTCCGGACAATCCGCCGGTGAATCCGGAACTGCTCGCGTACCTGGAAGAGGAACTGGTGACGGCTCGGTACGATCTGAAGCACCTCTATCGGCTGATACTGAACTCGGGAGCTTACCAGCTTTCCTCGCGATCGGTGAGCGACCGGCCCGAGGCTGCCGAGTTTTTTGCGTCTTACCCGGTTCACCGCTTGGAGGCGGAGACGCTAATCGATGCGATTAACCAGATCACTGGCATGTCGGAGCAGTACACCAGCGCCATTCCGGAGCCCTTTACATATATTCCCCAAGGGCATCGCTCCATAGCGTTGCCCGACGGCAGTATCACCAGTCCGTTTTTGGAGCAGTTTGGCCGGCCGCCGCGCGACACGGGCCTGGAATCGGAGCGAAGCAACCGGCCCACCGCCGACCAGCGGCTGCACATGCTCAACTCGAGCCATATCCGAGAGAAGCTGGAAAACGGTCCCAAGCTTCGGGCCCTGTTGCGGAGGCCGGTGTCGGAGGTGCCTCGCGGCGGCGGCCGAGGGCGCCGCAATCGGGCTGGCGATCCCGGGCGGATTGATGGTTCAGGGCGGATCGGTGATCCTCGCCAGATACTGATTGAACTCTATCTGACCATCGTTTCGCGTTTTCCAACCGAGGAGGAGTCGGCAACGGCAATGGATTACATGGAGTCAGCCTCGTCGCCGCAGGACGGCGCGATCGACATCGCCTGGGCCCTGATCAATAGCGCGGAGTTCCTCTATCGCCACTGATACGGGTAATATCGGCACTGACACGGGCAATCGGGCCAGTGCATCAAGGAAATCGAACCATGAACACACGAAGGATGTCTTCCATGGAATCGCTCATTGACCACCTCATGACGCGCCGCGCGGCCGTTCAGAGTGGGCTCCTGACGGGGCTCGGGCTACTGGCGGAAGGCCGGCCTTCGGTCTGGGCGGCAACCCCAACGGCCGTGCCAGAAGCCGGGAACCCGCTCGTGGCCAACGCCAAGGCAAAATCGGTCATTCAGATTTGGTTGTGGGGCGGGGCGTGCCACATCGATACGTTCGATCCGAAACCGGATGCCGGCGCGGATTACTGCGGCCCGCTCAAGAATGCCATCCCCACCAATATCGACGGCATACGAATTGGCGAGCCGCTGTCCTTGCTGGCCCAGCAGGCGGACAAGTACTCGCTGATCCGCGGCATGACGCACGGCATCAACGGGCACGAAACGGCATCCTACATGGTCCAGACCGCGCGGCAGCCCGGCGGTCGGGATGTCTTTCCTTGCGCTGGGGCGGTCGTATCGCTTTTCAAGGGCCATGACGCCGGCTACCAGGGGCTCGTGCCACCTTATATCGTGGTGACCCAGCCACAAGGCCGCTTTTCCGAGGCTGGCTTCCTAGGAACCCGATACAAACCGTTCGCCACTGGCGGTGACCCGGCAAAATCCCCGTTTGTTGTCGAGGGCGTGGTGGCCGAAGGTATTTCGGAACAGCGGCAGAGAAGACGTCGCGATTTGCTCCAGAATCTCAACATCCTAAAGCACCTCTCGCCGAATGATCCCCAGTGGATGGCTCTGGAGGAATCTGAAAAGCAGGCATACGATCTTATCCTGGGCGATGCGGGAAAGGTGTTCGACCTCGGCCAGGAGAACGACGGCCTCCGGGAACGCTACGGACGAACGACGTTCGGACAGTCGTGTCTGCTGGCCCGCCGATTGGTCGAAAAAGGCGTTCCTTATGTCACCATAAACTACAGCGGCTGGGATACGCACAAGGGGCATTTTCAGACCATGCAGCGGAAACTGCCCGAACTCGACAAGGGCCTCGCAACGCTGCTGGAGGATCTTGCCAGCCGCGGACTTTTGGAAAGCACGATTGTCTGGTGCTGCGGCGAGTTTGGCCGAACGCCCAAGATTCAGTGGGAGGCGCCCTGGAACGGCGGACGCAACCATTACGGCCGGGTGTTCTCCGCGCTGGTTGCCGGCGGCGGATTTCGTGGCGGTTGCGTTGTCGGCGCCTCGACCGAACGAGGCGAAGAAGTTAAGGACCGGCCCGTCTATCCGGTCGACCTGATCGGCAGCATTTATGAACTGCTCGGGATCGATACGGAGGCCAACCTGCCTCATCCGCAAGGTCAACTGGCCACCGTGTTACCGGTCGGCGACGGCGTCAGCAGCGGCGGACGACTGCGGGAAATCATGTGAACACCCAGAACACCTGTTTTCGGTTCCCCTGATGCGAGGATCTCTCATGTCATGCTCTTCACAATTGGCAGTGGCTGCGTTGGTCGCCACGTTCGTTTGTGCGCCGCCCGTATGGGCACAACGAGGTCAGCCGCGCGTCGGTTACGTCTACCCCGCGGGCGGACAGCAGGGCACGACCTTCGAGGCGGTAATTGGCGGACAGTTCCTCCCGAGTATCGATGCGGTGATCGTTTCGGGCGTGGGAGTGTCGGCTGAGCCGGTGGAACTGGTCAAGCCAATCACGACGCGCGAGCTAAACGATTTGAGAATCCAAGTGGATGAACTCATGGCGAGAAAAGCCGTGGTTCGAGAGGATTTCACCGCCTTGGAGAAATTCCGAAGCTTCCGGAACACCAAGACGAATTCCGATGACAAGGACGCCGACCGCGAGCTGGAGGAACTCAAGAAGAAGTACGCCAACGCCATGTGGACCGACGACGACGAAAGGAAGCTTGTCGAGGCCCGGCGAAACATCGGAACTGCCGTGCGCCGACCGGCCAATCCGGCCATCTCGGAACTCGCCGTTGTTCGGATTACCGTAACCGCCGACGCGCGGCCCGGAATTCGCGAGTTGCGACTTGTCACTCCCAAAGGCCTGTCCAATCCATTGGTCTTTTGCATAGGGCAGTTGCCGGAGTTCTCCGAGGAGGTTTCGCGGGATATCCCCCAGCAGAAGAGCGCCATTGCCGGGACGTCGTTCGGAACTAGGAAACGGCGGGCGAATGCCGAGATGACCGTCACCCTGCCGACGGTGATCAACGGCCAGATACTGCCGGGAGAAGTCGACCGCCATCGTTTCACCGCGGCCGAGGGGCAAAGGCTGGTTGCGGTGGCCGAGGCGAGGAAACTGATCCCCTATATTCCCGACGCCGTTCCCGGCTGGTTCCAAGCAACGCTGGCCATCTTCGACGCCGAGGGGAAGGAACTTGCCTACGAGGACGACTTTCGGTTCCATCCCGACCCAGTGCTCTTCTACCGAATCCCGGCGGACGGTGAATACGTGGTGGAGATCAAGGACGCGATCTATCGAGGTCGCGAGGACTTCGTCTATCGCATAACCCTCGGCGAGTTGCCGTTCGTCACGAGCGTCTTCCCGCTTGGCGGCCAGGCTGGCGGCGAGACCGCCGTTGAGTTGAGAGGATGGAACCTGCCTGAACGCAGCCTCGTGGTCGATTGCCGCAACTGGGAGCCGGGTGTGTATCCAGTTTCGTTTCCGCTCGGTCCTCGTGAGTCCAATGCCGTGCCACTGGCCATCGGCAGCCTGCCGGAATGCCTGGAGGAGGAGCCAAACAATCGGCTGGCGGCCGCCCAGGCGGTTGTGCTTCCGGTCGTTGTCAACGGCCGCATGAATCGCCCGGACGACGTGGACGTGTTTTGTTTTGAAGGCCGCGCGGGCGACGAGATCGTCGCGGAAGTCCACGCGCGCCGGCTCGGTTCGCCAATGGATTCGCTTCTTGTGCTGACTGATTCGGTTGGCCTCCAACTGGCCGTGAACGACGACCATGAAGACCGCGGCGCCGGCCTGACCACGCATCACGCGGATTCCTTGCTGCGCGCCACGCTGCCGACCGACGGCGAGTATTGTCTCCATCTGAGCGACATGCAGCACCAGGGCGGCCCAAGCCATTCCTATCGCCTGCGCATCAGCCCACCGCGCCCCGACTTCGAGCTGCGACTGGTTCCGTCGAGCGTTACTGCCCGTTTCACCGGGGCGGTTCCCGTCACGGTTTTCGCTCTGCGGCGTGATGGTTTTGCAGGCGAGATTTCACTAGCCTTGGCCGGCGCGCCCCGCGGTTTCTCGTTGGGCGGCGGGCGCATCCCGGCCAGCGAGGATCAGGTACGGCTGACCTTGAACATTCCGCCGGACACTAAGCCCGAGGTGTTCCGCTTGAGTCTGAAGGGCGTCGCGCTGATCGATGGCCGAGAAGTCATCCGCCCGGCCGTGCCCGCGGAAGACATGATGCAGGCGTTCGAGTATCGGCATCTTGTTCCCGTGGAGGAGTTCCGCGTTGCCGTGTTGGGCGGCGGGCGCTCGTGGGGAGCGAGCATTTTGGGGGACGGGCCGGTGCGAATCCCAGCCGGAGGCACGGCCGTGGTTCGCGTAGTCTTCCCGCAGAGCCGGCTGACGGAGCGTATCCAGCTTGAGTTGAGTAATCCTCCGCCAGGCATCGGCATCAAGCGGGTATTGCCATTCGATCAAGGGGCCGACATCCTCTTGGAAAGCGATGCCGCGGAGGTGAAGACAGGCATGGCAGGCAATCTGATCGTTACTGCCTCCGCGCTTGGCCCGGGAAAATCGGACAAGGGCGCGCCGCCGGCAAACCAACGAAGTCGGCCACTGGCCACGCTGCC
Source organism: uncultured Planctomycetaceae bacterium (assembly GCA_964487655.1). Taxonomy (GTDB): domain Bacteria; phylum Planctomycetota; class Planctomycetia; order Pirellulales; family Thermoguttaceae; genus PWXP01. The sequence goes on along the minus strand of CAZASB010000004.1, from coordinate 12,839 downwards.
GGCCATCCCATTCGAGATTGTGCTTCATGCCCCATAAGGTTGCCGAGCGGGTGCATGGGTGGTATGATTGCCTGCTTCCCCAAACTGGTGTCGCCCGTGAAGCGTTTTGCGAAAAGCACAAAGAAGCGACTTGCCTTCCTGGCCAAGGTGCTCGTCTTGACGTTGGTGGTTTGGTTTATTCGTGGGACGCTAGTCAATGCTTGGCGAGAGTTGGGCCAGCACCAGTGGTCGCTCAGCCCCTGGTGGCTCCTGGCCGCTTGTGGGCTCTACCTTTTGGGCCTCTTGCCCGCCGGTCTTTTCTGGTGGCGACTACTGCGGGTGTGCGGGCAGGACGCGAGGATTGGCGAGACTTTGCGGGCTTACTACATTGGCCATTTGGGAAAATATGTGCCGGGAAAGGCGATGGTCGTGGTGCTCCGCGCGGGACTGATTCATGGCCACCGCGTGGATCCGGGCGTCGCGGCCGCGAGTGTCTTTGCGGAAACCCTCACCATGATGGCCGTCGGTGCCGGTTTGGCCGCCGCGGTCTTGGCGGTGCGCGCTCGCGATGCACACGAACTATTTTTTGCTGCGGTCGGCTTGGCCATCGCATCGATGGCACCGACCATCCCGCCGGTGTTTCGCCGGTTGGCTCGGTTGGCCGGCGTGGGGCGATCGCAGCCAGCCGTAACCGAGAACCTTCAGCGTCTGGGCTATGCGACCCTCTTGGGCGGCTGGTTGAGCATGCTCATGGTATGGGCGCTTCTGGCCCTGAGTTTCTGGGCGACCATTCGCGCGTTGGGCGTTGAGGATATGGGGCCCATGGAGCATTTCACTGGCTATCTGGCGGCCGTTTCGCTGTCGATGGTTGCCGGTTTTTTGTCGCTGATTCCAGGTGGACTGGGGGTGCGCGATGCCATCTTGCTCAAACTGACCGCGCGATTGCTCCCCCTGACCGCCGCACAGGCCGCCCTGGCCGCCATCATGCTGCGTTTGGTTTGGCTGGTGTCGGAGATTCTGATTTCTGGTATCCTATATCTGTGCCCATTTCGGAAATCCGAATGAGGGACCGTTGTCGCACCCAAATACTCTCCATTCACTTCCCGTGAAGGAGCCCGCCATGATTTCCACCGTCATCCCCGTTTACAACGAGCAACCGAGCCTTCGGGAGCTTTACTCGCAAATTAGCCAAGTTGCGAGTGAACACAACTACGAACTGGAGATTGTCTTCGTTGACGATGGCTCGACCGACGGCTCGTGGACCGAGATCGAGCGACTGGCGGCCAAGGACTGCCGGGTCCGGGGCATCCGCTTCCGCCGCAATTTCGGTAAGGCGGCCGCGCTGAACGTCGGCTTCGCCGAGGCCAAGGGCGACATCGTCATGACCCTCGACGCCGACCTGCAGGACGACCCGAACGAAATCCCCAACTTCCTTGCCAAGATGGCCGAGGACCTCGATGTTGTGAGCGGCTGGAAGCAGGTGCGGCACGACCCCTGGCACAAGGTGTTCCCCTCGCGTGTGTTCAACTGGATGGTCAGCCGCCTGACGGACGTTCACCTACACGATCACAACTGCGGCATGAAGTGCTACCGACGCGAGGCGCTCGGGGAGATCCGACTTTACGGCGAGCTGCATCGCTTCGTGCCGGTGCTCGCGGCGGCCCGCGGTTATCGGGTTGGCGAGATATCCATACAACATCGAGCGAGGCAGCATGGGCACTCCAAGTACGGCGTCGCGAGATTCGTCAAGGGATTTCTCGACCTGCTGACCGTAAAGTTCTTGACCGGTTTTGGGCAGCGTCCCCAGCACGTGCTTGGTACGATTGGACTGGCGGCGTTCATCCTTGGCGTGTTTGGTATGACGTTTCTGGCAACTAACTGGGGCATTTCACGTCTCGGCGACGATCCCTCGCAATACATCCACTTGCACGAGCGTCCAGCCCTCTTGTATTCCGTGGCTCTCTTGCTGCTGGGCGGCCAGTTGATGTCCATTGGATTCGTTGCCGAACTGTTCATTGCATATCACGACCCCACCATATCGCCGTATTCCATTTCGCAGCGCACCACGCCGGGCGGAGCGTCATCGACCGGGAAGCCGTCCGGTCCGAAACCCACCAATGAGGAGCACTCGTAATGAATACAACACGTGACATCGCCCGCGTCAAACTACGGCGCAGTGTCTACGCCGTAATGATTTGTGCCGTGATCGGCATGACGTTGGGCCGGATTTTGGCAGTCGATGCGGTCGATCTGCGCGCCATCGAGCGGGATCGGATACAACGGGGCATGGGCCGGAAGCGAGCTGAACTCCAGCGTCGCGAGATTACCGGCAAGCGATTCGACGACGCGATGCAGAAGGAGGAAGAGCGGCTTCGCGAGGCGTTCCAGCTCACCCGGCCGTTTCTCAGCGCGAACGATCGAAGTCGGTGGATCATGATGCGAGCGCTAGTGGAGCCAGAGATGCGGATACCCGGCGCGCCTTATGCGATTGACAAGGTGATCCAAGAGCCGGGCTGGGACACCATTGACATGGTCAAGCACAAGGGGCCCGACGGCAAGGAGTATCTTTACTCCAGCAAGCCGCCCCTTCTTCCGACGCTCATGGCCGGCAACTACTGGCTAGTCTACAAGGCAACGGGCATGACGCTCGGTACACATCCCTACGTTTTGGGCCGGCTTTTGCTAATTGTCTGGAATGTGATTCCCCTGGCGATCTACCTCATGGTGGTCGCCGCGTTGATTGAGCGGTTTGCGAAGACCGACTTTGCTCGCATGTTCCTCATGGGAGCGGCTTCGTTCGGCACCTTCCTGACGACCTTCGCAACGGTGCTGAACAATCACCTTCCGGCGGCCGTGTGCGGGGCCATCGCCCTGTATGCCTTGGTTCGTATCTGGTTTGACGGCGATCGGCGGCTTTGCACCTTTTCCGTGGCGGGGTTCTTCGCGGCCATGCTGATGGTGTGCGAGTTGCCCGGAGCGTCGTTTACCGCGCTGATCGGCCTCGCGTTGTTGATCGTGGCGGCGAGGCCAACCCTGCTGGCGTTTGCCCCAGCCGTGGCCTTGGTCGCCGCCGGTTTCTTCGGCGCGAACTGGATCGCGCACGAGAGCTTGAAGCCACCCTACATGCACCGGAGCGAAGGCGACAACTGGTACGACTATGAATACGAGCGCAACGGGCGCGTCATCCCGAGCTATTGGCGCAACCCGGTGGGAGTCGATGTGGGAGAGGAGTCCCCGCTGGTCTACGCCTTCCATGTTCTGGTTGGGCACCACGGCATCTTCTCCCTGACCCCGGTTTGGCTGACTAGCGCCGCGGGCATGTTCCTTTGGCTGTCGCGCCGAGATGCGGGAAGACTGCGGTATCTTGCCGTGATGATTGCCCTGGTCACGCTTGCCTGCCTGGTCTTCTATCTCTCACGGGGCGAGGTCTACCGCAATTACGGAGGCATGACGAGTGGGCTGCGTTGGGTCTTCTGGCTGACGCCCCTCTGGCTTGTCGTGGCAAGTCCGGCGGTCGATGGCATGGCGCGCAACCCGTGGTTGCGCGGCCTGGCCCTCGGGTTGCTGATCCTCTCGGTCCTGTCGGTCAGCTATCCCACCTGGACGCCCTGGAGCCACCCATGGCTTGTGGACGGGATGCACTGGGCTGGCTTCACAACAGCGGGCTCATGAGCTTCGCGATGTTGTAGGCCAGCCGTTTCCATGCCGGGCGTTGCCCCCAGCGTTCGGCGGTGAGTTCGAACGCGTCTTCCATGTAGGCGAACTGACGGGCCCGTAGTTCCGCGGTCACCTCGCGTGAATAACACAGCAGGCTCAGTTCACAGTTCAGCTCGAAGGAACGAATGTCGAGATTGTCTGAACCGATGATCGCGAAGCCGTCGTCGATGCTAATGGTTTTGGAGTGAAGCAGTCCCTTGTTGTAGAGGTGCAAACGCACGCCGGCGTCGAGAAGGCTGTCATAGTAGGCTCGCGATGCAGCCGCGACGATCTTCTGATCGGAGCGACGCGGAACAATCAGATGGACCTCGACTCCGCGCAGTACGGCAACTTCCAACGCTTGCATGAGCGGCCGGTCCGGAACGAAATAGGGCGTCGTGATGATGACGTGCCGCCGGGCGGTATAAAGGGCGGCTACCACCAGCCGCTGGAAATTCTCCGTCTGGTAGTTCGGCCCGCTCGGAATCGCCTGCACGGGAACGTCTCCGGTGACCTCCGGCTCGGGGAACACGTCTTCGTTGTCGAGCAGGATGCCCGACTCGGAGAACCAGTCGGACACGAACACGGCCTGCAATTCGAGCACGCTCGGACCGGTCAGGCGAATCATCATGTCCTCCCACGCCAAGTCCTTGTGTCCGTAGTCGTTCGAGACGATGTTTTGCGATCCGGCATAGCCGATCCGCCCATCGAAGACGGCGATCTTACGGTGATTTCGCAGGTCGATTCGGGCCATTTGGCGGCGGAACAGACCCACCGGCAGCGCGGCATGGACCTCGACCCCGCGGGCGGCTAGGTCGGGAGCAAGCGTTTTCAGCATGCGCCGCGAGCCAACGGCGTCCACCATCAGTCGGCATGTGACTCCGCGTTCCGCGGCGCGTGCGAGTGCCTCGCCCACGCGTTGCCCGGTGGCGTCGTCGGCGAAGATGTAGAATAGCAGGTGGATATGCCGCTCGGCCGCGTCGATATCGGCAATGAGTCGATTGATCATCTCGTCCGTGTCGGCAATGAGCGTGACCGAGTTGCCGCCGAGAATGGGCATGTATCCAAGCCGCTCGGCCAGAGTGACGGCCGTCTCGGCCTCCGGCCCCAATTCGGGCCGCACCACGTTCCGGTGCCCGGTGAACCGGGCCGCCACCTGCCCGAGCCGCTGGAACGCATCCGCATGTTGCTCAATCCTTCGTCGCGGCAAGCGGTTCTCGCCAATCAGCCAGTACAGCGCCAGCCCGAGCCAGGGGATGAAGAAGATCACCAGCAGCCAGGCCATTGCGGAGACCGGGTCGCGGCGGCGCGTCACCACCAGGAGCATGATCGCACGGATTGCCCACTCGCTGATGTACAGGATGGCGGAAAACGAGAGCATGGAACTTGCCTCCATCGTAGGTATAGACCATCGCCCCGAAGGACGCAAGTGGGGCGAGGCTGGTCATGCCCGAGGCCCCCCCGGCGTTGTCGAAGATCGTTTGACCGTAAGTGCAGCTGTAGAACGCGGGAACTAGACGCGATGGCGCATCTGCTCAAGCCGGTGTTCATCGACTTTGACCCCAAGTCCCACGCCCACAGGCACGGCCAGTTGTCCGTCAACAACATCCAAGGGCTGCGTGAGAATCGAGTCTTTGAGAAACTGCGGGCCGTTCAGGGCAGCAGGGTATTCGAGGTTGTACGCTCCGTAAAGCAGCAGCGAAGCGGCCAGCGACAGATCCGGATCGGTCAGGCCACTGCCGAGAAACATGAGCCCATGGTCAAGCGCCATTTCGATTTGCCGTCGAGCGTCTGTCAGGCCCGCGCAGCGTGCCGGTTTCATGGCGACGCCATCCAGCATGTCGAGCCGGATGAACTCTTCGAGATCGGACGAATGGACCAGGCTCTCGTCGAGAATGATGGGCACGGCGCCCTGCTTTTTGAGTTTCCGGTAGCCGGTAATCCGATTGGGACGCAACGGCTGTTCGAGAACCGCGACGCCTGCATCGGCAAGCCGCGGAGCGACGGCCAGAGCAGTCGTCTCGTCGTACCCTCCGTTAGCGTCGGCCCACAGAAACCCATCCGGCACGAGTCGTTTGACCATTCGGCATAACTGGACGTCGAACTCCGGGTCGGGCGCCACCTTGACATTGAAGTTTCGGTACCCGCGTCGGATTCCTTCATCAATAAGGCGCGGAACATCATCCAGCGAGACGGGGTTGAGCGTCCAACTGAGCGTGATGCGGTCGCGTCCTTTGCGGCCCCATCGTTGGGAAGCCGTCTGCCCAAGGTGTTTGCATGTCAGATCGAAAAGAGCCAGGTCGATGCCGGCTTTGCATAGGGGCTGTCCGGTCGAGAACAGTGGAGCGATGAATCGGTTCATGACCGCGTGAATCGCGTCGATGTCCAGGGCATCTCGGCCAATCAGCAGGGGAGCAAGGTATCCATCGATGGTCGTCTGTACCGTCTCGACCGTCTCATAGCTCCATCTGTGGGTCGGTACACTCTGCCCCCAACCGACCGATCCGTCGTCGGCCGTGACCTTCACGACCACGGTCTGCCGTCCGAGCGGCTCGCCGTGCAAACCTTCAAAGAACTTGAACCGTCCGCAAGTCGGATAGTTGACGGGAATGGCCTCAATCCGTGCGATTTTCAAGGTTGACATCGTCTCGGCTTCTGCAAAGGGGGAAAGAATGGCTGAACCGGTCAAGGCCACCGTCCGTGCCATGAAACGTCGCCGCGTGGATTCTCGCATGGCAGCCATCCTGTATGCGTTAGAATTACATTCAGCATTCCACAGCTTCTCCGAGTTCCAAAGCCTGCCGGTATTCCGACGGCGTCTGGCCGATGCCCCGCCGGAGACAGCGGGAAATGCGGAGAAAGCAGAAAACTCCACTATAGCAGACGCCACGCAG
>CAZASB010000004.1:0-6170 GCA_964487655.1 uncultured Planctomycetaceae bacterium | reverse complement strand
CGACTTTCTCGAAACGGAGGCCCATTTCAAGGCCGAGGGACCGGGCCGACGCTACCGCCGTCCACAATCGCCCGAACTGACGCCCGAGCAGGCTTTGCAGCTTGTGATTCACTACATCGACGATCGTCGGCGAGACGTGGACGCGCCCCAGCACGTGATCCGGATGCGAGACGACCTTCTGGCAGCGTGCCGCAACGCAGCTAGCCAAGCGCAAGGGGTATTCACGCTCTCGGCCCCCACTGGATCCGGAAAGACGTTGGCCATGCTGGCGTTTGCGCTGGAACATGCCGTGCGTTACCAACTGCGCCGTATCGTGTTGGTGGTTCCCTACCTGTCCATCATTGAGCAAACGGCCCGCATCTATCGCGAGCTTTTTGAAGGTCGGTTTGGGCGCCACTATTTGCTGGAGCATCATAGTCTGGCTCAGACTTCAGCCCAGGAAGGCAACGAAGATGATCGGGCGGCGGTCGTCGCCCGACAACTCACCGAGAATTGGGATGCGCCGATCGTCATTACGACCAGCGTGCAGTTCTTCGAGTCGCTCTTCTCCAATCGGTCCTCGGCATGTCGCAAGTTGCACCGCTTGGCCGGCAGCGTGGTGCTGTTCGATGAAGTCCAGACTTTTCCAGTCGAACTGGCGGTCCCAACTCTGGCAACGCTGGCCCACCTTGCGGAACGCCATCGTTGCACAACCGTATTCGCCACCGCAACTCAGCCTGCATTCACTCATTTTGACGCGCAGGTGAAGGAAATCGGCGGCCCGGGGTGGCATCCCCGCGAGATCGTATCAAAAGAACTGAACCTCTTCCAACGCGCCAAGCGGACCGTGGTTCATTGGCCAAAGCCGGGAGAGCAAACCGCATGGGACGAACTCGCCCGGGAGTTGGCTTCCCACCAGCAGGTGTTGTGTATCGTGAACTTGAAGAAGCACGCCAAGAATCTGGTCGAACGGTTACGCGAGGCCGGCTATGGACAGGGGCTCTTTCACCTATCGACCAACTTGTGCCCGGCTCACCGCACCAAGGTCTTGGACGACGTTCGAAACCGATTGGACGAAGCTTCCGGCGGTCCCTGTCGACTTGTAGCGACGCAGTGCGTGGAGGCAGGCGTGGACATCGATTTCCCCGTCGTCTACCGCGCGCTCGGGCCACTGGAGGCGATTGCCCAGGCAGCCGGCCGCTGCAATCGCAACGGGCGGCTCGCATCGGGCGACGTGAAGGTGTTCCTGCCCGAAAAGGCCGAAGATGGTGCATCGAGCAAATCGCTTTACCCGCCCGGCGGCTATGCGCAGGCGGCCGGCCGAACCGAAGGACTCCTTTCTCTGGGGCCGATCGACTTGGACGATCCCGACACTTTCAGCGACTATTATCGCGGGCTCTACCCACTCAACGACTACTCGAAGACGGAGATCATCGAGGCAATCAAGGCCTTCAACTTCAAAGAAGCGGCCGAAGCATACCGGCTGATCAATCAGCGGACTATCAACTTAGTAGTCCCGTACGACCGGGCGCTTTTCGATTCGCTTCGCGAGGAAGCAATGTCGCAGGGCCTCACGCGTGAGTGGATCCGCTGTGCCCGACCGTTGGCCGTATCGGTTTATGGCGGCGCCGATCGTTTGGCGGGTTCCGCGGCGCCTGCCCCCCTGACAGCGGGCGCGGTTCGGGCCGATGGGGCTGATGTTTCTGACGAGTGGTTCTTACTGCTCGACGAGAGCGGCGAATGTTATGACTGTGACCTACTCGGGCTTAAGGAACTTCAGTCGACCTGGATTGCATAGGAGAAATGCCCCCCTGTTTGTGTAGGTAATTGCGACAGAGGTTCGGGGGCTTCGCAAGAACGGACGTACGTGATGAAGGCACAGTTCACCCACAACACGAAGCCTTCGGGACAGCGGAAAACCCCGAAAGAGATTGTCGCAACCTCTTTCGGGGTAATACCTTACGGCGAGCACCGCAATAAACATGTTTCAATCCACGCCTGCGTGCATGCGAGGCACAATCAGGCGACCCTTGACAGGAGAACCACCATTGCTATAATTCGGATATGTTTGTCATGTTAATTGCTGTGAAGCTTACCGATCGTCCTCCACCGTGGCCAATTGTGACTTCGCTGGAGAATAAACGTGATCGCATACAGTATTGGTGCGATTCTAGTGGGGGGTAGTCGAAAGTATTCTCTCAAATGTTCCATTCCTCCAGAAAGGTGACCTTACATGATTATACGCAACTCTTTCTCACAGGCTATTGAAGCCTGGGGAGATTTCGCCTGCTTCAGCAATCCGTTGATGAAGGCGGAGCGATTCAGTTATGCCGTGCCAACTCCGTCGGCCGTGCGCGGCATCTTTGACGCGATCTACTGCAAACCGCCGGAGTTTCGTTGGCAGATTGACCGAATCGAGATTCTGCGGCCGATCCGCTACATCGCGTTGCGCCGAAACGAGACGAAGGAAAAGGTCTCGGAGCAAGCCGTCCAAAAGTGGATGAAAGGAACAACGGACCCGGAACCTATCATGGCCGACGCCGATGCGTCCTACTGGGGTAGCGACCAACGAGGGCGAACTCAGCGGCAAACGATGGCCCTGAAGGACGTCGGTTATCGGTTCTTCGCCCACGTCCTTCCCCGGCCCGGTTTCAAGAGCCGGGTCCAGGGGATCGAAGCGCAGTTCCGCCGTCGCGCCGCACAAGGCAAATGCGTCTGGCAGCCATCGTTTGGCTGCCGGGAGATGCCTGCCTATTTCCGGCTACTCGAACCGGGGGAACCGGCCGCAACGCCGGAGCCGATCTCGATGGATCTGGGTTGGATGCTCTACGACGTCTTCGATCTTCGCGAAGACAATTATGTGAAACTGAAGCCGGTAGGCGGCTGGAAGAAGGTGCGGCCGGCAATTAGCCTGTTTCGCGCATCGATCTGTTCGGGCGTGCTCGAAGTGCCGGCTTACGACGACCCCGCGGTTCGCCGCGCAACCGAGGAGGAGGTGCCAGATGCTTGAGCAACTCGTTCGTTATGCCGCGCGCAGCGGCCTTGCCGGGCCCGGTTTCACGCCAAAGCGGGTCAAATGGGCTATTCTTTACGCGCCCGACGGGCATCTGATGGGCGTCAATGAGTTGTCCGACGGTAGCGGCAAAAAGAGGAATCCGGGACGTGAGTTTGCCGTCTGTCCGGAAACCTCGGGCATGAGCTCCGGTGGGAAGAGCCACTTTCTGGTGGAAACGCTCGAAACGGTCCTTCTGATGTGTAAAAAAGAAGAAGATCGCCCGAAATTCGAGGCAAAGCATGACTTCTTCGTCAAGCAACTGCGCGACGCCGCAGTCGTATGCTCTGAAATGGCATGGTTTGCCAACCTGATTGACGATGACGCGACGCGTGCCAAGATCATCGCCGAGCTAACCGCGCAGAAGGCCGCGCCGACCGATAAGATCACCATGATGATCGAGGGACGCGAGCCGCCATTCCTGGTGGACGATCCGATCTGGCACGATTGGTGGGATGACTACCGAAAGACGCTCGACAAGGCGCCGGCAAGCGACAAGAGGGGCAGGGATTCGCCCAAAAAAGGCGACGAACGGATGCGCTGCTTCATGTCCGGCGATTGGGTCGAACCGGCGAAGACCCATCCGAAGGTTACCGGCTTGACCGACGTCGGCGCCTCGGCGATGGGAGCGTCGCTGGTGTCGTTCGACAAGGACGCGCTCTGCTCGTACGGCTTGAAGCAATCGGCCAATGCGGCCATGTCCGAGGAAGCGGCTGCCGCATATCGGGCTGGACTGAACCACGTGGTTGCCAAGCACAGCCGAGCCCTGGCCGGCGTGAAAGTAGCCTATTGGTTCGACAAGCGGGTCCGGCCTGAAGGTGACATGCCTCAGTGGCTGTTCGGCGCGGACGACGAGCAGCAAGAGATACAGGCGCTGCAAGAGGCTAGGAAGCTGCTTGATGCCATCCGTGCCGGAGAGGCGCCTCCATTTGCCACGGAGAACCATTACTATGCCGTGACCCTCTCGGGAAATGGCGGACGGGTGGTCGTTCGGGATTGGATGACCGGTCCCTTCGAGGAGTTGCTCGGCAACGTGCTGGATTGGTTCGACCACTTTGCGATCGTGCATCGCAGGGGCGACGGCCTTGCGCCGCCGCCGAAGTTCATGGCCGTGCTGGGCAGTCTGGTTCGCGATTTGAAAGACGTGCCGGCGCCGTTGGTTGGCTCCATGCTGAACGCGGCCATCAAAGGCGCGGGCATACCGATTCCTCGCTCGGCGTTGGCTCGCGCGGTGGACCGGGCCAAACTCGATGTCCTGAAAGACAGTCCCCCCAACCATGCACGCATGGGATTGATCAAAGCCTACCACTTACGAAAAGGAGATACCCAAATGACGAGTCATCTGAATGAAGACCACCCGAGCACGGCCTATCAATGCGGCCGACTCATGGCACTCTTAGCCAATGTGCAGTACCGCGCGCAGGGAGACGTTGGAGCCGGCGTTGTCCAGCGTTACTACGCAGCCGCCAGCGCCACGCCGGCCCTGGTGCTCGGACAATTGACCCGGCTCAGCCAGTTTCATCTCAACAAGCTCGACAGAGGGCTGGCCGGATGGTTCGAACGTCAAATCGCCGACATCTGGAGCAAGATCGAAAATGGTCCGCCGAGGACGCTCTCGCTTGAGGAGCAGAGCCTCTTCGCCATGGGCTTCTACCAGCAGAAGGCTTCCCGTTCGAAAGCCAAGAGTGAAGAGCAGCAGCAAGTTGAAAAGCAATAGTTTCAGCCTTTGACGCGATGTCGTATTTCCCCTTTCTGATCACAACCAACGTTTCAGTCCATAGACAAGGAGAATGAATATGTCCAGCCCGATTACCAACCGTTACGAATTCCTGTGCCTGTTCGACTGCGAGAACGGCAATCCCAACGGCGATCCTGACGCGGGCAACGCGCCGCGTATCGACCCCGAGGATATGCATGGTCTTGTTTCGGACGTGGCCGTCAAACGACGGATTCGGAACTATGTGCAGATTGCCGGCGGCAATCAGGCTCCGAACGCCATCTTCATTGAGCACGCAACGAATCTGAACCGATCAATCGTGATGGCCCATGAACAGACTGGCAATCCCGAGCCGACCAAGAAGGGCGCTTCAAAAGACAAGGTGGAGAAAGCTCGCGATTGGATGTGTCAACAGTTCTTTGACGTCCGCGCCTTCGGAGCCGTGATGAGCACCGGCCCTAATGCGGGGCAAGTTCGCGGACCGGTTCAAGTCGCTTTCTCGCGATCTTATGATCCCGTGCTGCCGATGGATGTCTCGATCACGCGGATGGCGGTGGCCGCGGACGTGAAAGGCGCCACATCCAGCGCGGACTACCTTAAATGGGAAGGCGAACAAGACGAAGACAAACTCCGCACCATGGGCCGCAAGTCGCTGATTCCGTACGGCCTGTATGGATGCCGGGGGTTCATTAGTGCCCATTTGGCCGGCAAGACCAAATTTTGCGACGACGACCTCGATTTGCTATGGGAGGCCCTCAAGAACATGTACGAGCACGACCGCTCGGCTAGTAAGGGCCTGATGACCGTGCAGAAGCTGTTCGCCTTCAAGCACGTCGGCACCGATACCGATAACGGCCAACGCGAGCGCCAAGCCATTCTCGGCTGCGCCCCGGCCCATACACTATTCGATCTGATCCGGGTCAACAAGAAGGACGGTGTAACCAGTCCACGTTCCTTCCGTGATTACGTGGTCGCCGTCGACCGCGACAGTGTTCCGGCAGGCGTCGAACTGCTGGAGCTGCTTTAGTAGGCCCTAACTTAGTCGGCGCATCGGGTGGTTTCTGAAGGGAAACTCACCGTGTGCCGGGGTTTTGTTAGGGGTTCTTAGTCGCTTCCGTGGTGTGATTGTTGAATTGAGGCGAGGTTCCCCGCAACGGACCTGCCGTGGGGAACCTCGCCATCCGTTGCATGGGAGAATAGCGGCCATGTACACTGAAGACGACCTGCTGCCCATTTCCGCATTGCAGCATCTTTCATTCTGCCGGAGGCGTTGCGCCCTGGCGCATTTGGAAGGCCTTTGGGCGGAGAACCGGTTTACGGCCGAGGGCACACTGCTGCATCGGCGTGTCCACCAAGAACACGACGCCGTGGAAGACGGCGTGCGAATTGCGCGAGGCCTCCGGTTGGCCTCGCTACGGTTGG
>CAZASB010000003.1:39744-44778 GCA_964487655.1 uncultured Planctomycetaceae bacterium | reverse complement strand
CCTTGGCCATGGCGTCAAACCGCCGGATCTGATCTCTTTTTCCGGCTGCCATGACCGTGTCCCCGGCTTTGAGCACCACACTGATATCCGGACTCACGGTCATGTCATCGCCATGCATGACCGCAATGACGGAGGCCCCGGTGTGGGTGCGGATCCGGGATTCGGCAATCTGTTTGTCCACAAACGGGGATCCTGGGGTGAGCTTGATCCATTCCATGACCAACTGTTTCTGAAAGATCTGCATGTTATCGTCATCCACCGGATGGTATGCGGCCCCCAGGAGCTGGGCACCCAATTCCCGGGTTTCTTCGGATGTCAACGTCAGAAAATAATCTGCCTCATCTTCGTCGGTATCCTGAAAAAAATACAGATCCCGTTTGCCGGAGTGATGGATAATGACCACGATTTTTTGTTTTTCTGCGGTCTGAAAAGAGATTTTTTTGCCCACGCCGGGCAGGTCGGCCATTTTTACTTCCACAATGTCACCTCGTGTTGTTTTTTAATTGTCCCAGGACCGGTCAATGTCCGGGTTGTCCAGACTCAAATAGGTTCCGACAGCCAGCAGCCAGCGCAACAACAGCCGCGGGGCGACGGGGGCGCGGTCTTCGTGTTGCTTGTTAAGAGGGACAATGGAGTGCTGAGGACGACATGGCAAGCGAAAGCAGGGCGGAAGAGTGGCGATCAGGCCCCTCTCTTCACAAAGTGGCAGCAAGCTTGGATTATTCACGCGACAAGGCTGGCTCAGATGCGCGGCGTCGCGGGGATCACCGGGAGGCCGTTTTCAAGGGGGATGAAGGCCGATTTCTGTTTTTGGAAGCGGTGGAGCAGGTTTGCGAGCCATTGGGACTCGGTCGCCGCAGAGGGATAGAAAATTTGATTCTGCCCAAAGAAACCAAGGATAAACGGGAGGAAATGGAAAATCAAGGGGGTGCAGGCCCTTGACAGCCCAAACCCCCATGCCTAGACTCAAGGCTGTGGGAAACCAACTTTCCCGTCCCTTATCCCAGAACACTTCAGTCGCAAGACTGTCTACGACATGAGAAGCGGCCAGCAACCGCGCCCGTGGAAACGCAATTACGAGCAGCGGATGACGATGAACAATCTCGCGAAGCACCGCGCGGTAACCATTTCGGAGTTGGACTATCGCCGGCTTCAGGCGATCTTTCGGTTCTAAGAATTTCAAAAGAGCGTCAACATTGGCCTGGTGAAGGAATTAAAGGTGTCCGGTACGAATGGCACTGCCGCTTACGCCGCAAGGACTTAGGTGGATCGCGTCACGCTAAGGATGGTGTCACGTGCAGGTCGCCGATCGCGGAGAAACGTTAGGAGCGATGCGACGGGATTGCTTTGACGCTGGCACGCACCATTGGCGCATCGATATCGGCGCTCGGATGCACCGCATCTTTCTACTGTGGGAATCCTATTTCCAAGGCGTCATGCGGCGGTTCCTCGCAACAGTGCTTTGCGGGCTTCCTTGCGCTGTTTCGTCAATAATGCCAAGGGTTTCGGCCGGCGTTTCACCGCACGCGGTTCAACACGGTTGGGACGACTCCCATCCGGCCTGCGCGATGGTAGAATGCTGGAAGCTGACCTTACTGTGTTTCTGGAGATTGGAGAGGAACCATGCAAGTCCAATTACCGCTCGATCAGATGACCCTTGCCGACAAGTTGGACCTGATGGAGTCGCTTTGGACGGACCTGGCGCGCCGTCCAGCGGAATTGCCCTCACCCGATTGGCACAGGGACGTACTCCTGGAGCGAAAGCGAATGGCTGACGAAGGCGAGTTGAAATTCCTCGACTGGGAAACGGCAATTCGCGACTTGAGGGAGGAAGTCCGTGGAAACTCGCCTACTTGAGACGGCCAAGCTCAGACGGCTCCCAGGCCGCGCTGGCCGTCGTCGATTTGAATGGCCTCGCACGCGGGTAGGACGACAATCCTTCCGTCGCCAATCGAGCCCTCCGGCCCGGTGCGGGCAGCACTGACGAGTGCGTCGATGGTCCGATCGAGGAAGTCGTCGTTGACAACGATTTCCAGCACCACCTTCCTAAGCAGCATGGTGGTGTACTCGCTATCGCGGTACATTTCGCTCCGGCCTCGCTGGCGGCCGAAGCACTGGGAATCGGAAACGGTCATGCGCAAGACCTCAACCTTCGCAAGCGCTTCGCGCACGGCGCTGAGCTTCGGCGGTTGAATGATGGCAAAGATGAGCTTCATGCTTGGCCCTCCAGAGACAGCCTGCCAGTGTACCCGCTAACGCGTGCCGGGGCAAGCCCCGGGCAAAGGCAGCTATGCGTCGAGGTTCAATACTGGTCCGAGCCGATCGGGACCGCGTGGAACCAGCATGGCAGCCAGGTGGCCGTTTGAGTCGAGGCAGGCATATTCTTCTGCATCGGGCAACCCCGGCGGATGGAGAATTGTCCTGCCCAACCGAATGGCTTGTAGGGCATCGTCGTCCAGTATCAACCGCGGTAGATCACATACGGCCGAAAGCGGGGGCTGTAGTCGCGTGGCCACGTTCTCGCGGGTGAGTTCATTGGGTCGAACCGCCTCGGTCAGCCGAAATGGGCCGATGGCGGTCCGAACCAAGGCCGACATGACCGCCGCGTTGCCTAATCGCTCCGCCAGATCTCGTCCCAGCGAACGCACGTAAGTTCCGCTGGAGCACTCGATTTCAAGCACCAGCTTCGGGTAGTCGTACTCCGCTATCGTAAGGCGGTACACCGTCACAAGATGCGACTTCAGCCGGACGGCCTTTCCAAGTCGGGCGAGGGCATAGGCACGTTGCCCCAGCACCTTCTTGGCCGAGAACGCCGGTGGCCGCTGGAGGATTTCGCCGGTCAGGGTCGCCGCCTCCTCCTCCAGTCGCTCGCGCGAAGGGGCCTTCGCATTGCGCAATTCTGTAATATCGCCCTCGATATCCTCCGTCGGGCTACTGCGTCCCAAGAGGAACGTGCCGGTGTAGTGCTTGGGCATTTGCTGCACGTACCGGATAAGCCGGGTAGCCGAGCCCACGCAAACCACCAGGACGCCGGTGGCCAGCGGGTCGAGCGTGCCGGCATGGCCTGCCTTTGCCGGTCGCACGCTCCGAAGCGCCACGTCAACTACGTCGCGCGACGTGACCCCAGCCGGCTTGTTCAAGTTCAGCAGTCCGCACAGCTTTTCCATAACGGTATTGTCGGCCTGCGGCTGGAGTTTTTCAAGTCTGGGCGAGGGCTGGGGTTTCGCCAGATGTCGGGCACGCGTCACGCCATGCTTGCTTCCAGGTACCAGAAGGGTTAGACTGGTATCGAAATGGCTTTTAGTACCTACTACCTTCCCCAATCCCTTCCCTTGGAGGACCATTCGATGGCAGCTACGTTCTTCATTCGAGTACTGCGATGGATCACGCCTTGCTTTGCCCTGCTCTCGCCGATCATGGCGGCTGAACTTCAGGTGGCTACATTTCAGGCCGACGTAACGCCGGCGCTGGGAACGCCTATTTACTCGGGCTACAAGCCACTGGCCACGATCGAGCATCGGCTCCTGGCCAAGGGAGTTGTCCTCCAGCATGGCCGGCAGCGGTACGTATTGTGCGCCGTCGATTGGTGCGAGTTGTGCGATGGCACGCACACCGCTTTCCGTGAAAAGCTGGCCGAGGCCGTCGGAACAAACGTCGAATACGTGGCCGTGCAAACCGTGCATCAGCATAACGCGCCCATCGTTCCGCGCGAGGCGCTGATTCTGCTAGAAAACTCCGAGAATCCGCCCCCGCATCCCCCGCTTTCGATGATCGACGATGCACTGGCCAATGTGTTTGACGCTGCCCGGGCGTCTGTCGCGCGATTTGAACCGTGCGACCGCATCGGCATCGGTCAGGCGAAGGTCGACCGCGTGGCCTCCACGCGACGAAACATGGTCGATGGCAAGATCGTCGTGCGATTTAGCGCCGGAGCCAAGAATCCGAGCCAAGCCGCATTGCCCGAGGGCAAGATCGACCCATATCTGAAGACAATCACGTTTGCGCACGGCGAACGGCCCATCGCACGCCTGCACTACTATGCCGTGCATCCGCAGAGTTTCTACGGCGATCCTCGCGCCAGTTATGATTTTCCCGGCATGGCTCGCGAGCGGCTACAGGAGAAGGAGGGCGTGTTCCAGGTGTACTTCACGGGCTGTTCGGGCGACGTGACGGCAGGTAAGTACAACGACGGCTCGCCGGAAATTCGCCAGCAGTTGGCCGACCGCATGCAGGAGGGCATGGAGACCGCTATCGCCGCAACCGAGTACCGTCCGGCGGAAGAGCCGATCTGGCGTCGCGAGCCGGTGCAACTCCCGCCGAAGGCCGACCCCGAGCAGATGACGGCCAGCGCTTGCAAAGCGATGGCCCGAACGGAGGCCCCCGCGTCCTCGCGCATCTACAGCGGCGCCATGGCGTTGGCATTTCTTGCCCGCCTGGATACGCCCCTCGAACTGAGCAGCCTCCAGATCGGCAATGCGTATATTGTGCATTTGCCGGGCGAGAGCATGATCGAGTACCAGCTTTACGCTCAGCGGCAGCGTCCCAACGCCTGGGTGGCCGTGGCTGCATACGGCGACTGTGGCCCTGGCTACATCTGCACGGCCGAGGCGTTCGAGGAGGGGGGGTATGAGCCGTCGGCATCGCACGTAGGCCCGGGTTCGGAGTCCATCATGAAGGCGGCCATCCAGCGTCTTCTGGGCGTACCCACCGACGACGGATCGCGCAGAGATTAACCCCCCGATTGTGGAGTACAGGGAGATTCTTGACAATACATTATGCGCAACCCATCCTACTTCCCGTGGTTCGCAGCAGAAAGAGTCGCAGCATGTCGCTACAGTCCCGATACGGCTGGCTGGCCGTTTTGATCCTCGTCACGTTGACTTCCCTTGCTCACGGTATCGTTGCCGGGCAACCTGAAGACGCCCCGAGCGAGGCCGACCGATTGACCGTCGAAGGCAACAAGCCCACGCCGGATGCGGCCCTGCCGACAACGACCCTGCCGACAACGACCCTGCCGACAACGGGCACGGCTAA
>CAZASB010000003.1:15957-39644 GCA_964487655.1 uncultured Planctomycetaceae bacterium | reverse complement strand
CCCTGCCGACAACGACCCTGCCGACAACGACCCTGCCGACAACGGGCACGGCTAACGTTTTCCTGGCCGACGTATACCGCGGACTCAACGGCGTGAAGCCGGGCGCGGTGAAATACCTTCGGGTCATGGAGCAGGTTCCCAAGCCCCAGGCCGCCGAGGCCGATTCGCGTCGCGATGAGGATCGCAGCGCGGACGGATCCGATGAGCACTTGGTCATCAGTCACAATACTCACATCGGGGTCGCCGTGCTCTGGGGCATCGTGCCCGTTGAAGAGGATGGATCGGCTTACTTCAAGGCGCCTGCTCGCCGAAACCTGTTTTTCCAGGCATTGGATGAGCAGTTCATGGAGGTGCAACGGATGCGCACGTTTGTGAGCTTCGAGCCGGGCGAGATTCGTTCCTGCGTCGGGTGTCATGAACATCGCACCCAAGCCCCGGAGGCACGCACGGCAATGGCGTCCGGACGGACGCCGGTTCCATTGGCCGCGCAACCGGGCGAGACGGCACCGCGACCACTGGACTATACTTCCGATATCCAACCGATCTTTGACCGGCACTGCGTCGATTGCCATGATGGCAGGAACCCGCAGGTTGACCTTGACCTGCGAGACGATTTGACCACGCTATTCAACGTGTCGTACGAGAGTATCTTTCAGGAAAAATTAGTCCATGCGATCCGCGAGTGGGGCGGTGTTTCGCATTTGAAGGAGAACGCCGAGCCAGTTGCTCCGTACAGTCTCGGATCGTGCCGCAGCCATCTGGTCCGGGTGCTCAAGGTTGGGCACAACGACGTTGAATTGTCGCCAGAGGAGTGGATTCGGTTGGTCACATGGATTGACTGCGGTGCGCCGTATTACGGTTCGTACTTCGGGCGACGCCACCTGAAATATCAAGGCTGGGACGACTTCCGGCCGGTGCCGACCGTGGAGTCGGCGTTGGGTATTCCTCCTGCTTTAGGGCCCGCAAATGAATAACTGTCCGGTTTGGACGGGCTGCCGACCGTACCTTATGGCTCTTCCGTTTCTAGGTGTAGACTGCTTTACCCGGTGGACGGCACAATTTACCCGGTGGACGGCACAACGGCGTGTGTCTACTACATTGGAGCGGCCTGCACCGAGAAACGGATAGAGCCTATCTTATTCGTGTTTCTGGTCTCTTGCGTACCGTGACGAACGGCGTATAATTCAGCAGACTGCATAGCCTATGCGGCTATACGGTGCTATCTGCACAGGTCTCTCCGCCAGCCACGAATTGGGGGTGTGGCTGCGGTTTTACACGGCTGGGAGGAAACAATCATGTTCGACCAAGACGGCGCTACGCTGAGATCGGTTGCCTGGCGCGAGGTGTGCCCCTGGCTTGCCCTTTTTCGGACCTTTCGCATCGCGGCCGACGTGCGCGTGCTGTTGCCGGCTGCCGCCGGTGTATTGCTCATGTTTTCCGGCTGGGCACTGCTGGGCCACGTTTTCGAGCCGGCCGGCTGGATGACAGAATATGGGACCGGTCCCTTCGGCGTAATTGACGCCGCCGTCCCCGATCGTCCCGCCGTAATCGTGGGTGTCAGCGGGCAGGGGCTCGACTTGCCGCCGACAAGATTCGTGACCGATCCCTTTTTCGGCATTTGGAATCACCTGAGCCGGCCATTGGTGGAAGTGTTCCAACCGGAAGCGTCGGTCGGGGCCGTGGTGTTCACCGCCCTTTGCGGTTTGTGGGGCCTGGCCGTCTGGTCGTTGTTCGGCGCGATGATTACGCGCGTGGCCGTGGTGCAGTTCGCGGCCGACGAACGGGTGGGCCTCATGCAAGCATTTCGGTTTGCCGTGTCGAAGTGGCTTTCGTACTTCCTCGCCCCCGTACTCCCGCTTGTTGGCATCCTGCTGTGTGCCCTGGGCGTGTTTTTTCCGTCCCTGTTGGCAAACTTCGACCTGGGGCTGATTCTCGCAGGACTGGTTTGGCCGATCGCCTTGGCGTGTGGCTTCATCATGGCGCTGCTGTTTCTGGGGCTGCTCTTTGGGTGGCCGCTGATGGCCGCGACCATCAGTACGGAAGGGTCCGACGGCTTCGATGCCTTGAGCAGATCGTACGCCTATGTATTCCAACGCCCCATGCATTACCTGTTCTACGCATCGGTGGCGGCCGTGTTTGGAGCCATCTGCTGGGTGCTGGTTTCCAACTTTGCAGGCGGCATCATCGCCATGACGCATTGGGCCGCAAGCTGGGCTGTTACCGAAGGCCGAATGGATGCAATTACCGGCGGCATCAGCGATCCAGGCGAACTCGCCAGGATTGGCGCCGGGTTGATTCTTTTCTGGGTAGGCTGTGTGAAGCTTATCGCCTTCGGATTCTTGTACGGCTACTTTTTCACGGCTGCCGGCTGTATTTACCTGCTGCTCCGTCGCGACGTCGACGCCACGGAAATGGACGAGGTGTATCTAGACGCCGATGCGACCGAGCCCTCCTACGGCCTGCCACCCGTTCGCTACGATGAGTCGGGTGCCCCCGAGGTGGAGAGTCCTCCGGCCGAGAACGCATCGGAGGCCGAGTAGCGTTTTGGCGAGTCGCTCTCCGCGAACGCTCGCGCCATGCCGCGCGGCGTTCAACGAGGTGCCCCGAACGGCCGATCGTGATTACCCTTGGCACCGTCTCGGCCAAAAGCGGCGCGCCGTTCAACGTCGCCAATGACGACCAAGTCTGATCTCGCTCGCTCGTTCAGAAAGCTCTGTCCGGCCTATTCGACTGCGGCCTGCTAGGCTGGATCGTGGGTCTGGATGATCTGCTCGATGGTGCTCAGCAACTGGTCGAGTCGGAACGGTTTATAGAGCACGGCCTGTAGACCTGCCTGGCGGGCCTTGACGATGGAGTGGCCCGGATCGTAGCCGAAGCCGGTCATCAGCACGAGAGGAACTGGATCGATAATCTCTCGCAGCTTGAGCATGAAGTCGTATCCCTTCATGTCCGGCAGGCGGATATCGGCGATGATCACATCGTAGTCGCTGCCCGGCGCGGCTCGCACCATGAAGATTGCCTCGGCGCCGTCGTGGGCTGTCTCGATCACGCATCCGTACCGCTCCAGCAGCGCGTGAGCGGCGCTGCGCACGGTTTCGTCGGCATCGACCACCAGGACTCGCTTCCCTCGCAGGAGCGACCGATCTTCTTCAATTTGCGGTTGAGCGTGGGCGGGCGCCAACGTCTTACCTACCTCCTGGATTACCTGCTTGATGTCGCGAGCGTTGCGCAGTATCCGCTGAATCCGTTCAACCACTTCCGGCTCGTGGCCGATGTAGCGTTCCATGACGTTGACCGCGTCGTTGAGAATCTCGTCGATGGGCAGTGCCACGGCGCTATGGATGGCCTCGCAGCTTTCAGCAGCCGTGGTGGCCTTTTCCGCCACGAGCAATTCGAGTTGATTCAGCGCCACGGCCACGTCGCGGCTGAATATCTCGAGGAACTGGAGGTCGCTTTCCACGAACGCTCGCGGCCTGGGACTCTCCACATTGAACGTTCCAATCACGTCGTCGTGCAGCACCAGGGGCACGGTTAGCGAACTCTTGGCGTTCTTCGCACCTTCGAGGTATAGCGGATCCTCGGTGGTGTCTTCGCACAGATAGCTCTTGCCGGTTGCGGCCACGAATCCGGTGACGCCGTTGTTCTGCGGCTGCGCATAGAGGACGCGATCGGCCGCCTCGTCCTCCATCCCCTCGGCCAGCAAGGGTTCCAGCCGGGCCGTCTTCTGGTCCAACAACCGAATCTCCACAACGTCGAAGTGCAGCAGGTCCTTCGTATAATGGAGAATATTTGACTTCAACAGCTCGACTCGCTCCTTCACATCCATGTGACGCAGCTCTTCAGGCGTCAGGTTGGCTAATTCCATGCCTGCTTGGTGGATGGCGGCCAGTTTCTGTTGCTGCTGCACCTCCAGAGTCACGTCGCGAACCGTCACGATCAGATGGCGGCAGGTTCCCGCCAGCTCGCGCAGCGGCGCGGCGTGCAGGTGAAAGTAGCGGCCGTCACCACTGCGGAGCGTCGAGGTTGTGCCCTGACACGTGGCCAGAGCGGTGTGGAACGGGCAGAAGTCCGGGCCAAGAATCTCAGGACTACCCAGCACTGAATAGAAATTCTGGCCCAAGACCGATTGGCAGCCAGTCCACTCGCCCAGACGGCCATTACTCCAAAGTATGCTGTTCTCCGAATCGAGCAGCACGACGCCGTCCGGCATTCCTTCGAGAATTTGCTCGTTCCGCATCAAACGAGCCAAGTCGAGCGCTTGCTGCATGTACTCCGAGGCAACATAGATTCCATCGAACCTATCTCGCGTCAACAGCGCCAACGCCCGCACGGGGTTTTGTACCGTAACCAACTCATGCGAGTCGGCCAGCTCGGCAAGAACTAGCCCGGCATCGTCTCGACAGTCGCAAACCAGTAGTATCTTGGGCTTCGCCGACATGAAGCAATCACATAGTACGGGCTTGCTCGCCCGGCACACACCGCAGTTCACCATAGCTCTGTAGTCCGCAGTCCACTATAGCTCTACAGTCATTGTACGGGACTTCAGGAAATGATACAACAGCCAGTCCCCGGAGCTTGCCCTGGTATGTTCCATCGGCCCCGAGGATACCGATGGTTGACCCCTGATTGCCCAAGACCCCCGGTTTTCGCCACCGGTGAAACTTTCGTATCCCATATAGCCGCTACGAAGGATACATTCCCTCGAATGCCAATGCAATGGTATGCAAGCCGCCGGACGTAGTGAGATCAGACAGTAGGGTGCGCATTCACTCAAAAGCATGGCTCCAGCGCCGGCTTTCGCCCTCGCATTATGGCGGATTTAGGGGCTCTTTTCACAAAAATCGATCTGCATGGAGAAAACAGGGGGCATCCCGTGCGAAAAACCGCGCTGCGCGTTACATTTCAAGTAACCGTTCACAGGGGGACTGTCCCAATTTTCGCGGCACAAAGGGCGTTCTTTCCCAATGATCCACTGTTTCCGCCGCGAAAATGGGACTGTCCCCTTCGCATTTAGCGGCGAAAACTGCCTACGCCGCCCCGTGAACGGTTACCATTTCAACATCTTCGGCGTCCTGATACTCCTGATACGGGGCACCGAATGCGATACTTCAGCGGTCCGGTGCTTGGGCCAAAGCTACATCGTGATTAAACCACTTTTCCTGCTGGCCATTCCCGTGGCGTTGACAGCCATGCCAATCCTAGCGATTGGCCTTCGGCTGATGCGTGTGACTGCCACAAACCGGCTGAGCGGCGACGATCCGCCCTCGCCGTACTCAGCCCTCGGCAGATGGCCGAGCTTGGGAGATACGGCAGCGGCGTCCTATCGCGCGGCCGGTGTCGTGATTGCGCTGCTGGCCGTTGTGCTGCAACTTTCGGCCCTTGGCCTCGTGTGGCCCCAACCGCAGGCCCTCGTTGCCGTAGGATTATTCAACGCGACCGGGCTGGCGCTGGCCGCCGTTCGATACCGGTTCCCAGCGGTCCACGCTGGCGTAATGGTCTACCTCACGCTAAGCTATCTAGTCGGGTTTCATTGGGCGATTGGCAATCTGGCAGGCGTTACCCAGCCAGATATTGGCCCAACTTTACTCAACTTGGCGGTAGCCGCGCAAAGTGGGACGGCATTGGCCGGCCTACTCATTGCCTTCAGTCTAGTATCTTTCCTGCTGGCGCGAATGCGTGATCCACGGCACGGCGCAGCCTATGCCGCCGGCGCGGCCGTGGTAGCCGTCGTAAGCTTGATACTGGTGAGCTACCACGGGCTGACGTCAGGCGAGTCCGCCGTCACGCGCGCCGCCGTGCTGTACGCTTTGTATGGAACTGGCGCCTGTGCATTATTTGCCGCCTTGGTAATCGATGCTTTGGCTCACCAGCGGGCCGATCCGATTCGCCGGCGGCTTGCACGCGCATTCGTCGAGCCTCTGGCCAACAGCGCACTGCTGGGCAGCGTGCTGCTCGTGCTGATCCTGCCGCTCGTGTGGCAAACGAACTGGACGTTCTTCAGCGGATTGCTCTGGCTGGGCGCGATCTGGTTGGTCTTTGCCGTGCGGAGCGGAAACAGGGTGGCTTTCAACGCCCATCTGGCTGTATTAACGGGCGCTGCGATAACTGGCACAACGGTGTGGCTCGAAATTCGCGGGGTCAATCTGCCATTCGATTGGCTCCAGCCGGCTTGCCTCCACGTCTATAGCATCAGCTTGGCCGCGGTAATGCTTCCCTGGGCAGTACTGCGCCTTGTGAATCGACCGTTTGTCGGTTTGCCTGACGAGCCCGAGGGGGTAGGCCAAGAGGTGAATCGCGTCGGCTACTCAATCCATCTGACACGAAATTACCGCCGGCTGCTCGTAGCCAGACCGAGCCTTGATGTCGCGTTGCGTCACGGCATGGTCTTTCTACAGTTGTCGCTAGCCGCACTGTGGCTTGCGCCCGAGGTGGCTCGCGAGCTTGGGCTCTCGGTTGGACCGATCGAGGAAGGGGCGTTCACCGTGGGCGCCGGCAGCGCGTGGCTGCTACTTGCACTGCTGGCTGGCGGACTGCTCGTCGATCTTTGGAACCGTTGGGGCAAGCTCGAACTGCTCAGCGGCCTGATGCTTCTAGGCACTATACCTTGGCTTCTGGCATCATACGGAATAGGCGACGTGGCCGTGGCGACGATCTTGCGATGGGCCGCCGCCGTGTACTTCCTTTGCGTTGCAGCCGCCTTGTGGTGTCGTGGCGGAATCGCTCGCTTGGCCAATGCCCTGGGCGTACGGAGGGAAGGGAGTGCTACGGCAGACCACTCCTCGGCATTCGTGGCCTCCGATCAGCTTGCCCGTGCGGCGATGATCGTGCTGGGTCTGCTACCGGTGGTCGGAATCACATTGTTGGCCGCCATGCTGCACGTCGAGTACGTTACGCCGCGAGGTCCCCTGACTGAGAGCCTGCTATATGCCTTGGGAGATCGTGCGAGCTACCTGATTCCCCTGCTGCTGCTGACAATTGCCCTTATCGGGACCGCGACTGGCGAACGGTCCGGCGGATACGCGCTGGCATCTTGCCTTGTAGTCAACTTGGTCGGGTTGGTGATATGGCAGATACCCGGGCCACTGGACTGGCACGGGCTCCTGTTGAGTCAAGCACTTGCATTGGCGGCAACGGCCGCCTTCTGGACGGCGTTAAAACTGGCCCTGCCGAAACGCACGCCCTCGTTGTCATTCGGTGATGTGGAATTGGCGCCGAGTCATTTGGTGGTTCTGGCCGCCGTGAGCCTCATGCTCGTTTTGGTTACCGTCGGCGCGGTGGGGAATATTTTCATCGATTACCGGGTTCCCGTTGGACAACTCGATGGTATTTGCCTTCTCGTCGTGGCGGCCGCCGTTGTATTCTGCCTGTGGGATTCTTCCGCGCGATTCCCTCTGGCTGCGCTCTATTTCCTGGGGCTTGCGGCGGAAGGGCTATGGCTGAGGTATCGCGAGATGGGTCCGCGGGAGTACTTGTGGAACTTGGCCCCAGAAGTAGGCGGCGTCATGATTGTGGCAGGCATCCTCGGCTGGTGGTTCAGCCGAATGGGCCGGGTATGGCGCGCTTTGGGCATTCTCAACGAGGAACGATGGTCTGCGGACTGGTTCCACTTGTGCCAGGCGTTTTTCGGCGTAATCGTCGCTTCATTAGCGTTTTGGGTGGCGTTCGACGTCCAAAACGACGGCGTCGGCACCGAAACGGCTCTGTTCGATTTCCACGGACGGCGGACCGGGCCACCCACATCATTGATCCTTTTAGGCGTAGCCATTACGATGGCGTGGCAAGCTCAAGGTTCTCGGCGACGCGTCTGGCAGACCGCTGCATTTGGGGCCGGTTTCCTGTTGAACTTAACCCTCGGGTTAGCGTCGCTCGACGCGACCGTCGGCGCGCCTGCGGCCATGGCTCCGTGGCTCAATCGCTGCGCGATACTGGTCACCGGAGCGGCCATGCTCACCTTACTGAGTCATTTTGGCTTGAAACGTGTCTTGCCGCGTTCCGGCGACTGGCTTGCCGTTGGCAGCGATGTCGCGCCGGTATTTGGAGCGATTACGGCAGTGGCCTTGCCTACCTTGCTGATGGGCGAGGTGATTCAGTTCCATCCGACTTCCGGAGCGCCCGTGGCCATGTTTTCGGTCATCGCGGTTCCGGTGCTCCTGCTGCTGCTTGCCATTGCCTGCCTGGTCCATGCCCTTCGTGCCGCCGGCTCCCAAGATGCTGGTTCATTGTCGGCAGGAGATCGCGTCGACTTTTTCGACCCGCCCGAGCTGGCGCCGCCCGTGCTCGTCTACGTGGCCGAGGCGATCGTCGCAATGAGTGGACTGCACGTCTGGCTCTGCGAGCCACAGTGGTTCCGCCTGGGACTGATCGAGCAGTACTGGATGTTCCTCGTCATGGTCGTGGCATTTGCCGGCGTAGGCGTGAGCAAGTGGTTCCACCGTGCCAAGCTGCCGGTCCTTGGCGAGCCGTTGCGTAATACGGCTCTTGCATTACCACTGATTCCAATGGCCGGATTCTGGTTTGTATCGCCGCCCGATTCACTCGTGGGCCTGACCGGGAGTACGCCTGCCTTGTGGCTACTGATGGTCCTCTTCTATGGAGTCCAGGCGGCCATGAAGCCCATGTCGATCTTGCTCGGTTTCCTGACCCTGATAACTGGGAGCGTGGCACTTTGGGTCGTACTAGACCGGCAAAGCCTTGATTTCTTTGCGCATCCGCAGTTGTGGCTCATTCCGCCCGCGCTAGCCATGCTCGTGGCCGAACGGTTGGAACGGCCGCGTCTTAACGTCCGGCAGCGCGAGGCATTGCGTTACATCGGGCTGTCGGTCATCTACATTGCCTCGACCACCGAGTTCCTACGCGGCATCGGGCACTCGATTTGGCTGCCGCTTGCCTTGCTGATCTTTTCGGTAGCGGGCATTTTCGTGGGAGTGGCGTTCCGCATTCGCGGCTACGTTTGCCTGGGCATGACCTTCCTGGCGGTCGTCATCGTGCGAATGGTCGGTTATGCCGCGTTCGAACAAGGGCACATGTGGCTATTCTGGGTCTGCTGCATCCTGCTTGGTATCGTGATCCTCTTCCTGTTCACCATCTTCGAGCGTCGCCGCGACGCCTTCATCGCCGCCGCCCAGAAACTCCGACAGTGGGAACGGTGACCCGGCCTAGCGGGGTCCTACCCGAAATCCCTCAATGAGGCTAGAATTGCCGAAACTCGTGTGTGTCCATCATGTGTGCGATCATCACCCGTCTTGCGGAGAGAGAATACCTTGTTGAGAACTCATACTTGCGGAGAACTCCGCACGGAACACGAAGGCCAAACCGTCACCGTGTGCGGCTGGGTTGATACTTGCCGCGACCACAGTGGCGTGCTGTTTGTTAACTTACGGGATCGTTATGGCGAGACCCAGGTGGTCTTTGCCCCGGAAGGCGGCGATGACCTTCTGCCCCAGGCGAAACCCCTGCGAGGCGAGGATGTCATCCTGGTGACTGGGGTCGTTTCCTCTCGACCAGAAGGAACCGTCAATCCAAAGCTATCGACCGGCGAGATCGAGGTTCGAGCACGGCGCCTGGAGCTACTGAACAAGAGCCGGACCCCGCCGTTCCATCCAACGGCGAAGGAGCTACCCGGTGAGGATGTCCGCCTGAAGCATCGGTATTTGGACCTTCGTCGGCCGAAGATGCAGCAAACGCTCATGCTGCGGCATCGGATCGTGAAGATCATGCGCGACTACGTGGACGAACTGGGGTTCATTGACGTGGAAACGCCCGTACTCGGCCGGAGCACACCCGAGGGTGCCCGCGACTACCTAGTGCCTAGCCGAGTGCAGCCGGGCATGTTCTACGCACTGCCGCAATCGCCGCAGTTGTACAAGCAGATTCTGATGGTGGCCGGCTACGACCGCTACTCGCAAATTGCTCGCTGCTTCCGCGATGAAGACTTACGTGCCGACCGGCAACCGGAGTTCACTCAACTCGACCTGGAGATGTCGTTCATTGACGCGGACGACATCATGGGCGTCATTGACGGCCTGGTAGCGCGGCTTGCCAAGGAGATTCTCGGTCTGGAACTGACGTTGCCGTTGCCTCGCATGACCTACGACGAGGCGATGGAGCGTTTCGGGCATGACGCGCCGGACCTGCGATTCGGCATGGAGATTGTCGACCTGACCGACATTGCGCGCGAGGTTGGGTTCCAGGTGTTTCGCAACACGGCGGAAGGCGGCGGGCGTGTGCGGGGTATCAACGCCAAGGGCGCTGCCGACCGCTACAGTCGGAAGCTCATCGACGAGTTGACCCACTTCGTATGCGAGAACTTTGCCGCCCGAGGGCTGGCATGGTTCAAGGTCGATGCCGAAGGCAAGCTTGCGTCGCCCATTGCAAAAAACTTCTCGGACGACTCACTCTCGCGGATCACCCAGCGCATGGCAGCCAAGCCGGGCGACCTGCTGCTGTTCGTCGCTGATCGGTTCGACGTTACATGCAAGTCGCTCAACGCGCTGCGCAAACGGCTGGCGGGGGAACTGAAACTGTATAGCCCCGGCGATATGCATTTTTCGTGGATTGTCGAGTTTCCCATGTTTGAACGAAACGACGAAACGGGCGGTTGGGCGGCCATGCACCATCCATTCACCGCGCCTCGCAAGCAGGACTTCGACCTTCTGGACACAGTGCCGGAGCAGTGCCGCGCCCAAGCGTATGACCTGGTGATCAACGGCATGGAGGCTGGCGGGGGCACGATCCGGATCCACAACTCGGATCTTCAGAGCAAGGTGTTCGGCCTGTTGGGAATTGATGAGACCACCGCGAGAGATCGTTTCGGCTTCCTGCTCGAAGCGCTTCAGTACGGCGCGCCGCCACACGGAGGAATCGCACTCGGATTGGACCGCGTGGTAACGCTTTTCGGCGGCGGGGACAGTATTCGCGACGTCATCGCGTTCCCCAAGACGCAGCGCGCGACCGACCTGATGACCGGGGCGCCCGGGCATGTCGATACACGGCAACTCAAAGAGTTGGGCCTCAAGGTCCCCCGTTGACTTTAATTGGCTCTAGGGTGAAACTGAAGGACAGAAGGAGAAAGTCCCCATGCGAACATCCATTGTCCGTGCCTTGCGTCTCGTATCGTTGTTCATCCTGACAGCCGCCTTGGGCGGATGCCTGCCGGTAGACGTGGTCGACGAGCCCGAACCACAGTCTGCCGAAACTGAAAGGCCCGCCGATTCTGGGCAACCGTCTGCCGTTGTCGAGCAGCCCAAGCCCGCAGAGCCCGAGTTACCACCGGCGCCACCGACAATCCCGAAAGTCAACCTAACCGAATCACTCAACGCCACTTGCCTGGTTGGCGTAGGTGATACAATTCCCGAAGGCGAACTGGTCGATGTCGAGGGAAAGTCGCACGCCATTCGAGAGGTTTTGGGCGAGAAGCTGACCGTCTTGGTCTTCTGGAACAGCGAGGTCATTCACTCCGTTGTTGAGCTGGAGGATCTGGCTCGCGAAATGGCCGAACCACTCTCGAAACGTGGCGGTCGGATTATCGCCGTGAATACGGGCGACACGGTGGAGAAGGCGACTGAAGCGGCAAAGGCAGCCAACGTCGACTTCCTTATTCTGCTTGATTCCGAGAAGGCGTATTTCGGGAAATTTGCCACGGAACGACTGCCGCGCACGTACGTGCTCGACGGCAAGGGCGCGATCCTTTGGTTCGATCTGGAATATTCGCGCACCACGCGACGCCAACTGCAGCGAACGATCGACGCGGCGCTGAACGAGACGTCATCCCCATGACGGGCTGGTAGGCTGGATGCGAAGCGGACGGTCCCTTAGGCGACCGGCAGATTGAAATATACCCAGTGTAGAACAATTGTCCCAATTGTTTGGGAACAGTTGGGACAACTGTTCTACATTCGGCAGGTAAGCTCGAACCTGCCGATCGCCTTATGAGCGGTAACGCGCGACGAAAGAACGGGAATGCCGCGTGGCAACACACAGCCGAAGCTATTCCGTGCGATCGATTGCCTCGGCAAGCAGGCTGCGAAGCGTGGATAGCCCGCGAAGCCGGTCGATCACGCGAGGATGGGCGAAGACGCGAACTCGCTTGACGTAGTCGTCGAACTGCTC
This sequence comes from uncultured Planctomycetaceae bacterium, assembly GCA_964487655.1. Classification (GTDB taxonomy): domain Bacteria; phylum Planctomycetota; class Planctomycetia; order Pirellulales; family Thermoguttaceae; genus PWXP01. Next base: position 27,536 of record CAZASB010000003.1, on the reverse strand, counting down.
GGTTGCCAACGTACGCACGACGGGTGACGCCTCGTCCAACATGCGGTAGCAGCCCTCCTTGGGAAAGTGGATTTCCACGTCAAATTGCACTTCCCGGGTCATGGGCGGCGCATCGAAGAGAACCTCATGTGGGGCAATGACCTGCCCCAGGGCGCTGCTGCATAGAAAGGTGAACTGTTCCGCGCACGCGACCAGCCAGGGATAGGGCCGCCGTGCCAAGCGATAGTACAATTCCCGGTCTTCCAGGAAGCTCATTTGCGTAACTCGCTTGTAAAGCCGACGCGTGGGTCCAAACAGGCCGGCAAGCAACTCGCCGGCGGGACCGTCGCTGGCGACTCGAAGCATTTCCGTTACCATCGACTCTTCCGTGTCGCGGAACATCGCATCGAGTTCCAAGGAACCATGCAGCAGGTAGAACGCGCGCTGGAACATGGCCGTGGCCGCACGGACCGCGTGATGCCAATACACCTCGCTGAACATCACATAGCGGGCGAACACCATGAGTTCGGCCGCCGTCTTTCCCTTGTCGCGAATGGCCACGCCGTTACCCGCCGCGTTCAGACAGAGACTACCGAACAGGCGGTGCTGGTCGAAATGTCGACCATACGGTACGCCGGCATGGAGGCTGTCGCGGTGCAGGTAGTCCATCTTATCGATGTCGATGGGCCCGGAGAGCATGCTGCCGAGAATCCGAGAGGCATTGTCAGCCGGTTTTTCGCTCAGCAGGGCGACCACATCACGCGGATGGATGCCCCAATCATGACGGAGCACGTCGGCCAACTCGCCTTCCAACAAGAAGCTATTGGCGAATAATTCGTGGTTGGGAACGCTGGGTAGTTGGATGTCCTCGATGGGATGGCAGAACGGCCAATGGCCAAGATCGTGCAAGAGTGCGGCCGCAATGAATATCTCCGCTTCCTCGCTTCCCACGGCCGCGGCAAATCGCGCATCGGTCGATAGCTGCCGCAGGTACACGAGGGCCAACCGATACACACCCAGGCTATGTTCAAACCGCGTGTGGAGCGCCGCGGGATACACCAGCGATACAAGGCCAAGCTGACTGATCCGGGCTAAGCGACGGAACTCGGCCGTGTCGATCACCGACCGGACCCGATCCGTCAAGGGCACATCGATTTCTGGAGGAATGCGAATCAACTGCCGTCCGGCGGAAAGGGCGGCCACTTCGGGAATCTGATCAATGGGGCTCATCGGCGTTCAGTTCTAGGGCCATGGCATGCCAGCCGTCCAGCGAAGGGCAAGCGTCACCAGCATGTAGAAGATGTAATGGAAAACGCCGTCGCCGTAGTCCAAGTCGAGCGAGAGGGTAGGCAGGGCGCCGCCCAGCGCCACGAACGGCGGCACCACAAACAACCACTGCCACAACTCGCCGGTGATCACATTGTTGTGAGTGAGGTACGAAAAGACGCCCCACAACATGATGAAACCAAGCGCACAGGCCGCGGCGCGCACCAGCAGCTCCTTACCTCGATAGGGTTCCTTTTCATCGTCGCGCAGGAATGCGTAAGCGGCCACGACCAACGGCGGCGACACGATCAGCAGCGCCACGGTGCATACGACCATGCTTTTCGCAAGGACACCACCACCAAGCCACGCCAGCAGAAACACACCTAGCACCGCGACGGTGATAATCAGGGCCGGCCCCATCTGAAACCGGGTTTCCGTCCGAGAAATGGGCTTCAGAACGAGTTTCCCCGCCGCGTTGCGTCCGCCCGTGGCAAAGTCCTCGCCCCCAAAAATCTTCACCTCTTCCTTTTTCGTGGGAATCCGAATGGGTGCCTTGCACTTCGGGCACGGGCCAGTCCGGCCAGCGAACTTCTCGTCTACCGAAAAGCGCGCTCGGCATTTGACGCAAACCACGGTAATCGCCATAAAAGTCTCGCCGAATCAAATAGTGCGTAGGAGCGATCAATCCCGGCTGAAAAGCGGGGCGGCAGTCCTTTCGGGGTGTGGGTCGCCACTGCCTGACGTGCTCCCCGTACGCTGGGATCGCATGGGACGTTTCTGTTCCGTGCCACTGGAGATCGACTATAGTTTCCCAAACTTGTCGTCCGTGTCAAGGATCGGGCCGATCATGAACATTTATCCCAGCGCTGGACTTCGACGCCCCCTTCAAGTTATCATCTAGGAAACCCTACGATATCCTTTCGACACGCGAGTGCCATCGTGATCGAGTTCCTATGCCCCAACGGACACCGGATTCGGTGCCCTGACAACCAAGCAGGCCGGGCCGCAAAGTGCCCAAAATGTCAAGTTCGCTTCCGCGTTCCGGACCCATCGGTCACCAACCGGCCGTCGGAAGCTGTTCCCCCGGGCACGGCCACCACGGAGTCTGAACCGATATTGCCGTCCGATGCCCGGTCCGACGATTCGGACGACGGCGACTCATTCGAGTTCCTCTGCCCAAACGGCCACCGGCTGCACGGGCCAACGCGTCTCCAAGGGCAGCCGGGTGAATGCCCCACTTGCGGTGCCAAGTTCCGCGTTCCCACCTACGAAGACCTCAGCGGGGAGGACGTGCCCAGCCAGCCGATCGCGGCTGGGCGTGCCGCCACCGAGGAAAACTTCGAGATGGTTCTTCCGGAGGTTGACGAGGACGACGACATGCCGCCGGGCGAAACCCGCGCGAAGTCGCTCAGTCCAGCAAAACACCCAACGGCTGAGCTACTGTCCCGACTGTGGGAGTACAAGCTGCGCGGAGCCACACTGGAAATCCGGCTAGTGAGCGGCGAAACCATGATGCCGGACCGATTTGCAGCCAAGTCGGCCGTGTCGTCCCATGCGTTGCTGGCCGCACTGGAACGCGACGGTACGCACACGGTCTACCTGGTTGCCTGGGACGCCGTCCAGCGTATCCTGCTGCGCGGCGTCAAGTCGCTTCCGGAAGAGTTCGAATAGGTCGGGCTAGAGTTCGCCCTCCTCCTCCTGGAGATCGCACTCGGTCACCATAACAAAGCCCTTGCTGGCAAGCGTCTCTTGGGCAAGGTCGATGTTATCCACCATCAGTGCTACGGCGGCACGCCCTCGCGGGCGGATGAGCAGTGGGTACGCCTGCACGATATTCACCTCAGCCTGGAGTAGGGCCGTGCAGATTTGCAGTAGGGGCTGGTTTCCGTTGGGCATCTCGATGCCAATCAGGTCACTCTCGATGATGGCCAGACCGGCCCGCTCCAAGATTTCGCGGCCCTCTTCCGGGTGGCTCAGCAGGAGCCGGACAAAGGCGCACTCCGACGAATCGACAATGGACAGTGCCACAATCCGGACCCGACTCCCCTCGAAGCGTCGCACCACTTCGAGCAGTTGGCCAACGCGGTTTTCCAGAAACACGGTGAACTGGCGTATGGCTGGATAATTTCGTCCACGCATCGTCAAGAATCCAACTCCGGCATGTTCGCCGCTTCCCATCGCACCATTCCTCAATTCGCAAACCGGTCCGTCTCACGCTAGCCGCACGGTTCATCGTTGTTGACGGCCCGCACGAGGGCCAACCGTCACGATAGGGGAATCGGCGAGATACGTCAACCAGTGGAGGACGGCCTATCCGACGCAGCCCACAATAGGGGTGGCTGGTACATGAGCCACCCCAGCCTGTAGAATTATTGGCGCTATGCTCAAACAACATGAGATTCAAGTTCGTGTCCGTTACGAGGAGGCCGACCCCATGGGCTTCCTGCATCACTCGCGCTACTTGGTCTACTTTGAAATGGGGCGTATCGAGATGCTGCGAGCCAGCGGCGGCTGCTACCGACAAATGGAGGAAGAAGGCATCCTCATCGTCGTGGCCAAGGCCGAGTGCCGCTATCGAAAGCCGGCCCGGTACGATGACGTTCTGACGATCCGCACGATCGTCGACCGCATCACCTCCGCCAAGATCGAGCACCGCTACGAGGTACTCCGCGACGGTGAACGCCTCGCGGAAGGCCGAACAACGCTGGCCGTCATCGACCGCGAGGGACGCATTCGCCGCGTCCCCGAGTGGATGGAAACCGAGTAAGCCTTTCATCCTCGCCACGCCACGTGTGGCATCAACCAGGGCGCAAGCGACTCATCTGGCCAGTTATTTGCCAGCAAAGGTTTCAACAAACGACCTGAATCTGCCCCGAGTCACCGAAAACCGTTTATGAGCCGGACCGCGACGGGGTCGCTATCGTTCGCGGCCGAGCAAGCGCCGCACCTCCGGCCAGGGACGCGTGTTGACCACGTCAGCCGAGGTCAGGCCGGCACGGCGAGCCTGGTTGATGCCGAAACGCATGGATTCGAGTCCTTCGGTCCGGTGCGAATCGGTCGAAATGACAATCGGAACACTAAGACTCTTCGCCGCGGCGCAGGTCACATCGTCCAGATCGAGTCGTGTGGGATGAGCGTTGAGTTCCAGAAACTTCCGGTTTTCGCGGGCGGCGTGGAAGACAACGTCCATGTCGACTTCGTACGCTCCGCGCTGCAGCAACATGCGACCGGTCGGGTGCGAAATGGCGCATACATAAGGGTTCTCCAACGCCCCGACAATCCGATCCGTGATCCGGTCGCGAGGCTGGTTCTGACCGTAATGCACGCTGGCCATGACCCAATCGGCCTCGGCCAGTACGTCGTCAGGCAGGTCCAGCCCTCCGCCCTCCAGGATGTCGACTTCCACGCCCTTGAGCACAATAATGTTTTCCAGTCTGGCATCGAGTTTGTCGATGTCGGCCCATTGGCGGCGAAGGTCCACCGCGCCGAGCCCGCCGGCCACGGTTACGCGTTTCGAATGGTCGGTGATGGCGATGTATTGCAGGCCGCGCTTCCGCGCCGCCTCGGCCATCTCCTCGATGGTGGCGATGCCGTCAGTCCAAGTGGAATGCATGTGCAAGTCGCCCTGCATGTCGGTCAGTTCGATGAGCGTGGGCAACTGTCCGGCCTCGGCCCAGTCGAACTCACGCCGGGCCTCGCGTAACTCCGGCGGAATCCAGGAAAGGCCCAACGCGGCGTACACGTCTTCTTCGGAGCGGCCGGCAATCTGCCGGACGCCGCGGAAGACGCCGTATTCGCTGATTTTCAGTCCTTGCTTCCTGGCTCGGCCGCGAAGCACGACGTTGTGCTGCTTCGACCCGGTGAAGTACTGCAACGCGGCGCCGAATGACTCGGGCGGGACAACTCGCAGGTCAACCTGAAGGCCGCGTCCAAGACGGATCGACATTTTGGTGTCACCTCGCGCCAAGACGTCCACGAGTGGCTCATACGTGGCCAGATGGTCCATGGCCCGGCCAGCGTCGGTCGCCACGGCCAGAAAGTCGAGATCGCCCACCGTGTCCTTCTTGCGACGGAAGCTGCCGGCCGGTTCGAGCCGTTTCACGGCGTCGCAGCCGGCCATGTGATCGAGGATGGCATGAACCTGCTGTTCGGCCCGAAACCAGAGCATACGTTGATCGGCCTCGGCGGCGATGTCGAGCCCCAGAAGGATGGTCGCCTCGGTCTTCTCGCCAAATCCCTTCAATACCCGCACTTCCCCTGACTGACACGCCTCGCGCAATTGTTCGAGGGTTGTGATGCCCAATTCGTTGTAGAGCACGGCGGCGCGTTTCGGCCCGAGGCTTGGGACTCGCAACAGGGCAAGGACCGATTGAGGAATTTGTGACAACAACTCGTCGAGCATGGGAAGCGAGCCGGTCGCAAGCAATGTACCGATCTTCTCGGCCAGTTCCTTGCCAACGCCGTCAATATCGGTCAACGACCGCTGGGGATCGGCGACGATCTCCGCGAGTGCCTCCGGTAGATCGTGGATGATGCGCGAGATATTCCGATACGCACGAATACGGAATACATTGGTCGCCTGGAACTCGAGCAGATCAGCCACCTGCTCGAATACGGCGGCGATTTCCAGGTTGGTCATGGTGATTCCTTCACTCTGGTAATCTGGATGTTCAACGGCCGGGTAATCACTTCGATGCGTCCGCCTTTGGGGTCGACTGCGCGAATTTCCATCTCCTGCCCGTGCGACTGAACGGTCTGGTTGCAGATGGACATGCCGGTGCGTTTGTCGAGACACTGGATCGCATACTCGACTTTCGTCGTCATTCCACCTTGGGGTCGCGCAACTTGGCGCTGTCGTCGCTTGCTCAGCAACAGCACCGGCAACTCGGGCGGCAGATCGAGTTCCAGTTGCTGATCCACCACCTCGGCATGCCAGAGCGTACGGCTCTCGAGGGTTACTCGAAGAAGGCGGCCATTGGCATTCACGGCGGGAACGGCTGAGCGAATGGGTACCTGACGCACCGCCGGGTCCGGCGGGCGATTGGCCAGGACTAGCAGGTCCGACCCGTGGGGCTCTACGTAAAGCTGCTCGAGCGTGGGCGGAATATCGAGTTGGGCCTCGACCATCGATTCCCCGGAATCGGTCCGCCACATCGCGAACCGACCCTCCGGATCCAACGCGGCAACGCCATCAGGCCGGACCAGGCACACTTGTGTTTGGGCCGTCCTCTCCTGTTCCCACACCGTTTCGCCGTTCCATGCGTCGACAAGCCGAATGCGGCGCGACTGGTCGCTCGGCTCCCAAACTAGCAGTCGGCGGCCGATGGCTGCCAGCCAGTCGGAACGGGCCGGTAGATTCCGCCGACCCAACTCCCGGCCATCCAGGGAACTGAGTACGCGGGCCTCGCCGTCGCCATCGGCGGGCACAACGAAAATGAAGCGGGCATCGCCGAACAGGTCGATGCCTTTGGAAATGTCGTCGCGGGCCCAAAGCAGGGCGCCGCTCTCTAAATCGACGGCCACCAACGCGTCATCCCGTTCGAAACAGACAACTCCATGCGCCACGACCAGCGGCGCCAACGCGTCGCCATCCACCCGGCCGAGCGGCTGTATTCGACGCCGGTTGGCTCGCTGGATGCGATGCATCTGTCGCAGATCGTCGCTCTCCGAGCCACTCGTTTCGTGGTCCCAGAGCAAACGGGGCGTTTCATCGGAAATATCGATCGCGCATACGCGGCTGACAAGCCATACGACCAGAATCTGTCCGAGTTGCGAGCCTTCGGCCAGGTAATGGCTGTTGCGGAATCCGATGTTGGTTGTTGTCGGTTTCAGCGGGATTTCCCATGTCTGACGCCCCAGATCGTCGTACCCATACAGCGCCCGACCGGTGTTCTCGACACGGACGTTCGCCGGCCGATCCAGCGAAGGCTCTACCGGGCGCACTCGCACCGGCGTATGAAAGACGATCGCCTGCCGTCCGTCGCGTTGCTCCGTTGTTGCCTCCAGGGTATCCGCGGGCCACGGGGCGCGCGCGATCCAATCGGGCCGGGCACCCTCCCTCGTCGTCAAGGTCTCGAGCAACTGTCGCCCCGTTCGGCCGTCTTGGCAAACCCGGTCGGCCAACGGCCCGGCAAGCATCGCGAGCAACCGCGACGCTTCGCCCGGCCGGCGGCGAAGCAGGAACTCGGCCAATCTCGCGGCGCCTTCCGGTGTCACATCCGGCTGGGAGAACCAGAAAGCGGCTCGCAGGCACTGCTCCGCGGCTGAAGCGTTCTCTCCCGCTGCCAGACTCGCCCCAATGCGGATCCTCGCATCAGCCGTCGCCGGTTGAAATGGCAAGTACCGGATCCTTGCATCATCCGATAGCGAGGCGGACTGGTCTGCCGCCAGGATTCGCTCCTGGGAATCGGCGCCGTCGAGCAGCTCGTCGAGCCGGGCGGCCAGCCAGCGGTCGCGACGCACGCGCACGGCCGCCGAAAGCGGCTGGACGGCATCGGCCGCGGGATCGATTTGCGCAAGTTTCAGGAAAGCGTCGATCGCCACGGCGCGGTCGTCGGCGCGCTGCGCGCTCCACCCGATTGCGCGCAAGACACTGGCCCGTTGTCCCACATCCATCTCTTCCAAGGCCAAGTTCTCGATCGAGGGTCGGAAACGCTTGTGGTCCGCCCACAGGCCGTCAGTCACGGCTCGCGCCAACTGAAGCTGCAATGTAGCGGTCGGCTCCAGCTCGCGGGCATGGAGGAGGCATTCAATGGCTTCGCCAATTCGGCCGTCGCACAGCAGTAGCTCGCCACGCTCCGCCCATGCCGACGCGTCGTTCGGTGTCTGTTCGATGCGTTTCGCCGCCTGGGCCGCGCGTGCCGTGGTCAAATCGAAACGCCAGAGCCCATGAACGCCCTGCGACACCACGCAATCGCCGAGGCCCACGAGATTTCCTGGTACGATTCCGGTAGGCGAACGCGAACGCGATACGACGCAACCGGTGGCGGCATCGATTCCCAGGACTTCGGCCGTGGTCAGCGGGACGTACAGTCTTCCGCGGCTGATGAACCCGCGCCCGCTGGGCAAGGCGCCGGGCGGCAAAGACAGTTCGTTCTTCCATGCCGAGCTGCCATTAGCTAGACGCAGGCCGCGAACGCCACTTCGCCCAACGACCAGAACGACGCCATCATGTACGCCGCCCACATACAGCCCGTCGCCGCGAGGCACGGTCCATACTTCCACGCCATCAGTCATTCGCAGGCAAATCAGTCGGTCGTTTCCGGGGGAGGCAAGCAAAGCATGGCCTTGCGCGACAGTCGCGCAGGGATCGGCCCATTGGTTCGTCGGCATCTTGCCGGCTTGCGAACGGGCCTGGGCCAGGCGAATCTGCCGTTCAGCCAGGGGCTCTCCTGCCAGGGCGTCGTGCCCTTGATAGATCCATAGGACGCTTCGTGAGGCCAGATCGACGGCTGCCAACTGATCGTCGGCAATCGGACACACCAGCTTTCCGTCAGCGTAGGAGGGCGAGACACCGTTCGCTCTTGGCAATTCCTGGAGACGCGAAGGACCTTCCTCGAGCGTCTCGTCTTCGCCGTAAGAGTAGGGCTCGTCCCGTACCGCGAGGACGCGTTGCCACTGCACGATGCCCGTGGCAGCGTCCAACGCGAGCAATACGGTCTTCTCGCTCACCTCGGCAATGCAGTACAGTGTTGCACCAAGCGGCAGAGGCGGCCCGAGAAAGCATACACCGGCCAGGGCTCGCTCCTCTTCGGCAGACGGACCGCCCAACTCCCAGCGCAGCTTGCCGTTCGACACATCGTAAGCGGTCAGAATACTGGCCCGTCCGAGCGTGTCGGACTCCAGCCGTCGAGTACCGTCCGAACGAACCACCATTCGTTGCGATCCGAAAAGTCTCTGCATTGGCAACTGTTCCACGGCAAACACTGACCGACCATCGCTGCTCAACGTGCCGTAAGCCAAGTTCCGCCAGAGACGCCACGGGAGATCGGCAGGCAACAGGTCTCCCGTCAACTCGGCCGCGCCCGGGCTGGCAAGCAAATCGGCCAATGCATCGTCCGGCATCGCTTCCCACAGCAGCTTGCCCGACTCGGCGTGAACCGCGCGAATGCGAGTGGCCGTGCGAAATACGATGGTGTCGCGAGCCACCAGCGGGTGCAGTGTTGGCAACGCCGCTCGTTGCTGACGGAGAAGATCAACTCGCAGGTGTTCCGTGGCCTTCCGAAGCAGGGGATGTTCTTCGCTCGTATCGAGTGGGCTGGCCGCCAGGTAAGGGCCGCCGCTTTCGACCAGGGGATTGCGCGAGGGCCTGCCACGAAACATCCCCCACGGTGCTTCCGATGACGACGGCGGACGCCCCAGCACGTCAACAAGCCAATGCGACGCGTCGTCCACGCCTTCAAACCAGCTCACTTGCCGACCGGCGATCTCAAGGGGTGCGCCGGCACGCTTCGCCTTGAATGTCTCCAGCCGTTCTGAAACATGTGAAGGCTCCCCCAGGGCCAGCCAGCAGGTCGCCAATTGAAGCGACAAGGCCGGTTCGAAACGCCGTGCCCGATGGCCCGAATCGGCCAGTCGCTGCCAGCACGCGGCGGCACTGAACCATTGGCCCGCTTGCCAGTACGTCGCTCCAAGCAGATAGGTCGCTTCGGCGCCGGCCTCCGTGTGGAAGTAGTCCCGCGAAACCTGGGCTAACTTCCGCCGATCCGTGCCGCGAACCGCCACGTCGAGTCGCCGACGTGCCTCGGCGCCGTATTGCAGCTCGTACGCGACGAGGCCTTCATCGGGCATCAGGCCAAGCATGTTCTCGGCCGCCGATCTCAGGTGTCGAAACACGGGAACGTTCCGATCGGGCTGGAAGAAAAGATCGCCATCCGAGGCAAGCAGCAACCCGAGGATTCGTATCGCTGACGAGTATTCACCAAGTGCTACTAGTCGTTCCGTGTCGCGCAGCCGTCGCACCAAATCGCGATTGGCCATGGCAAGCCCGCCAGCCGCCGGTTGCCATGGCTCGGCTGCCGGCGGGACGATCTCGGGTTGGCCCTCGGGCCGGTCGGTCTCCAGGGCAACCCACTGCTCCGGCGGGGTCGGCAAAGGATTGGCTTCCAGCCAATCGGCCCACTTGGCCAGCGCCTGCAAACGATGCTCCGGCTTTTCATAGCCGAACTGGGAGAAATTGAATATGACTCCCGGCTTCTGGCTCGAAGTTTGAAACGGACTCTTCGCCGGCGACTGCCCGTACGCCTTGATATCCTGCCCGGTGGCGTGAACCAGCCAGGCCAAGGCGACGTCGCGCACCTCGATGCCGCGGTTTCCCACCCTCGCACATTGCCGTTGGTCCTCCAGCAGCGGAATGAGCGCGGCGACGTACCGTTTTCCGCCCAGGCGGGCGACGGTCTCGGCCGCCATGGCCGCGAGGTTGGGCGGCTGCGATTCCGCCTTCTGGAGCAGTGCCATGGCGAGGGGAAGTCCCTCCTGTATCTCGTATTGCAACGCCATCCGGAGCTTCTGCCGCACCATGTTGGGCTCGCCCGAAACCAGCATCCAGCGCCCGACCAACCGTCGCGTTGCCACGTTGGAAGCACGCTGGTTCAAGGCGGCCACGAAGTCGCCACCGCGAATGAAGTTGAGCAACTGAGGGTGATCGACAAGCCGGCTTGGCAACTGCCATTGCGGATTGACCGCCACGAGCAGTAAGGCCGCCACGCTTTCCACGCTTGGCTCCCGACGGAATTGCGGATTCGGAAACGCCTGCTGTCGGTGTAGTTGCGCAAGACGCAGTTTGAAGGCATTTTCCGCGCACTCCGGTCCCTGTTGCGCTGACACAAACAGCCCCGACTCCGCGAGAAGCATTGCGGCGAATACCTTGCGCGCCTGCTCCTGGTTGCCCACGACTTGCCGGTACCAGGCCCAACCCGGCAGGTCGTGTTCGCCGCCGGTCTGGTCTGCAAGCATGATTGCAACGCGCCGCCGATAGTCGGCTTCGAGCAAGCGGGCCAGAATTCGCCGGCAGCGGCGGCGGACCTCGGCATCGTCGGCTCGCAAGCCGGCAATCAGGTCGCTCTGGATACGCAGGTCAAGGGAGGCGAGCTGATCCGCCGCTTCTTCCCGCCGCAAATACTCGGAATGGCCGAGTTGCCGCACCAGATCGGCTCCCCCGATAACGGGCGGATCTTCCGCGGAAACCGGACGTACGCCAAACAATAGTACCGTGAGCAGAAGAAAGAAAAATACTGCCGATAAGCATTTCGGCTTCATGAAGGCTCAATCCAATCGAAGTGTGCCACGCAAACCGTTTGGCCCAAGAGGTGCTGACTAGACGCTGCCGCCTCCTC
>CAZASB010000003.1:13840-15857 GCA_964487655.1 uncultured Planctomycetaceae bacterium | reverse complement strand
CATCAGTAGCCACGGTCCGTAAAGCGTGAAGTTCACCACCACGGCAACGGCTGCGAGGGTCAGCAGCAGCGTGGCCACGGGATAAGCCTTCTTGCGAAGCAGAGAATAAAGGATGTGTCCGCCGTCGAGTTGCCCGATTGGGATGAGGTTCAGCGAAGTCACGAGAAAACCGGCCCAGGCGGCGAACGCCATCGGATGGACCATGACGTCGTGCCCCACAGGACGCGGGCCGAGCACCCATTCGGTGAGCCACTGGAATAACAGTGGGTCGCCGTAAATCATCTGGCCAGGTTCAGGCTCCCCATATTGCGACCAATGCAGCCCAACAATGCAGAAGATCAACGTCGGCGCCAGACCTGCGAGAGGGCCCGTAATGCCGATATCGAACAGTGCCTTCCGGTCGCCGATGCGGGGCTCCATGGCGATGACGGCCCCCAACGTGCCTAGCGGGGAAAGTGGCATGGGAATGAAGAATGGGAAACTTGCGTACACGCCGTAACGCCGCGCCTGAATAAAATGCCCCATTTCGTGGCAAATCAAGATGGTCATCAAAGGTAGGGCGAACTTCATGCCCTGCATCACGCCGGCCAACAGGCCCGCGGCAAGCCCGCTTTCTGCCGCGACTTCCAAGCCACGAGCACCACCGCCGGCCAGCAAGGTGCTCAGCCACGTTGCCACGAAAAGAAAAAGCGGCAAGGCTACCCAACGCCGGATGGGGCCGCGAGGGGCAGGCGACCGCGCAGCCAGCTCCGGTACCACCTCGGCCAGGATGGGCGCGTACGGATCCTGAAAAGGATCCTCCGTTTCGGGTTGCTCAGTGTCAAAAGGTCTCATGAAGGTTTAAGTATTGTACGCGCGAACTGGCATGAATCCAAGGCCGCAATTGCCAAGCCACGGCAAGCTCGTGACTGCGCACAAAGGGCTATTAATGCTTCCCCTAATAATGGGGCATGCGTTACTGCGAGGTAGCCGATTCGTCACAGGCGATCTGACCTATCCAGACGTTATTAACGGCGTGTGTGGTCATGTTCGATGCAATGCGGCGAGGGGAGATCGGGCAATGCCGCGAGGATGGATTTTGAGGGCAGAAAAGCATTTTGGATTTTTGACGCCTCGCGAAATGTGGCCTATATTGCATTGTGGCCAGCGTGGTAGCCCCGCGGACGCGCCACATCCACCGAACCGATGCGTTGCCCTTCCAACAGTTCAGGCCGCAGAACGGCCGGGGGCCTATGGATCGACTCAGGACGAACCTACCCGCCACGGACGACACCATGCCACGTTGGGTCTTCAAAGCCGGCCAGCGCTGTGCTCTCGCACTGGCAGTGTTGTTTCTTGCACACGCTGTCGCGATTGCTCAACAGGCGACGACCATCTCCATTCGGAGTCACTCGTCTGACATCGACCGCCTGCTGGAACAGGGGCATCGCCTGGAATCCGAAAGCCGTTGGGGTGAGGCGCTATCGCATTACGAGGACGCCGTTCGCAACTTCCCCGGCGACGAGTCACTGTTGCGACGGTTCGAATGCGTACGCGTTCACTACGACCTGGGACGCCGCCTCGCCGATCGGAGCTTCAACCAGACGGTCGCCCAAATGCCTCTGGAACGGGCCATTGGGTTATACGAGGAAGTGCTTTACAAGATCGAGGGCCACTATGTGGAAACCCCCAAGTGGCGGCAACTTGTCGAACGCGGAGCGGAAGGGCTACAGATTGCACTCGACGATCCCGAGTTCGTCGCACGAAACCTTGTCGAGTCCGATCCGACCGGGGTGGAGCTATTCCGCACTGACCTGAACCACCTGCTGGCCTCGCGCCTCGTCCAGACTCGGTACGATGCGACCGGGCTCGTTGCCGATGCGGCTCGCCTAGCCGAGTTGCGGATAAAGACGCCACCTGCCGCAATCGTACTCGAGTTTCTTTGCGGCGCCACGAATGCTCTCGATACCTACAGTGCCTACCTCACCTCAGACCAACTGGGGGAGGTCTACGCGCAGATTGACGGCAACTTCGTTGG
>CAZASB010000003.1:0-13740 GCA_964487655.1 uncultured Planctomycetaceae bacterium | reverse complement strand
TCCGGCGACGGCGAGTCGACGTTCCCAGTGTCGATCGCGTGAAAATACTCGACGCCAGCGAGGGAATTGCCTATTTGCAGGTGAACTGTTTCCAAAAATCGACCGCACGCGATCTGGAAACCGCACTCTGGCAGCTACACCGGCAGGGGATGCGGCGACTGATCATCGACCTGCGAGGAAATCCGGGCGGACTGCTCACCACCGCTGTGGACGCTTCCGACCTATTCATCGACCGCGGCTTGATTGTATCGACTCGCGGCCGTAACGCGCAAGAGGACTTCACCTACACGGCTCGCTCCAGCGGCACGTGGAGTGTCCCACTGGTCGTGCTCATCGACGAGAACAGCGCCAGCGCGGCCGAGATATTTGCTGGGGCCATTCGCGATCACCGTCGCGGCACGCTGGTTGGCTCGCGCACCTATGGCAAGGGTTCCGTGCAGGGTATCTTCCCGCTGAGTGTCGTGGGAGCCGGCGTTCGATTGACTACCGCCCGCTTCTACTCGCCGATGGGCCGCCCGTTCAACCACGTTGGCGTCGAACCCGATGTCACCGTCCATACAACTGCGCGTCTCGTGGTTGGGCAAGACAGTCGCCCCTCCGACGCTCGCGACTCCGTCCTTGACGCAGGCGTGCAAACGGCCCAACGCATCGGCACGCCGCGGTAGCCGACTGCCTGCGTGAGTGACGGCCGTCTCTTCAATGATCGCGCATTTACCGCACGAGCAAATGGCGGAAACCCTTTTGGTTTTTCCCGGAGCATCTCCCTCGCTCCGTACGAAAAGGGTACACTCTCTGTTGTACCGACCTCAATATCCCAGGCTGTCGCCAAGGGCAGCCATGGTGAAGGATGCAAGTTGCAGGCAACGCGAAGTCGTTCGTCCTCCGGAACGCACCTGTCTGCAATTTGGCGCCAAACCACAATTGCGAGGCACTTGACCTTCGCGGAAATATATCTAACATTGTATTGTTAGTTATCATTGGAGTGGGGAATGACGATTATACTTATCGTTCAGAATGATCTTTAGGGAGGAACGACGAATGCCGACCCAAAACTCACGACGAATCCACTCCAGCATTACGGAGTGCATTGGCAATACCCCCCTTGTCGAGTTACACACGATCACGCGCGATTGCATTGGCAGGGTGGTGGCTAAGTTGGAGAATGTCAACCCCCTCTGGAGCGTCAAGGACCGTATCGCCAGGGCAATGATTGAGGTAGCCGAACAGAACGGCCTGATCCGCGACGATACGGTCATCATTGAGCCGACTAGCGGAAACACCGGCATTGGCTTGGCCTATGTCTGTGCGTCGCGGGGATACAAGCTCATGGTCACCATGCCGGAGAGTATGAGCCAGGAGCGCCGGCGCATGCTCAAGGCGCTGGGCGCCGAACTGGTCCTAACGCCCGCAGCCGAGGGGATGCCCGGCGCCGTGCGCAAGGCCGAGGAACTCGTGGCCGAGAACCCGAACTACTTCATGCCGCAGCAGTTCACGAATCCGGCCAATCCTGAAGTGCATCGCCAAACCACGGCCGAGGAAATCTGGCGCGACACTGCCGGTGAAGTGGACATGGTCGTATGCGGCGTGGGAACGGGTGGTACCATAACCGGCGTCGGCGAGGTGTTGAAGGCGCGGAAGCCCGAGGTCCGAATCGTGGCAGTCGAGCCGGTCGCCAGTCCCGTGATTAGCCAGCGACTGGCGGGCGAACCGTTGAAGCCGGGTAAGCACGGCATTCAGGGACTTGGCGCGGGGTTCATTCCCGAGGTACTCAACGTGAGCATCATTGACGAGGTGGTTCAAGTCCAAGACGAAGACGCCATCGCCACGACGCGTGAACTCGCTCGATACGAGGGGTTGATGTGCGGCATCAGCAGTGGCGCGGCCGCCTGGGCGGCCATCCAAACAGCCCAACGCACGCAGAACACTGGAAAGCTGATTGTCGTCGTACTGCCCGACCTGGGCGAACGCTACCTGTCGACCAAACTGTTCCCCGAGTAGGGGTGCAGCCGATCAGGTGTGATAGTCGGCGTTGATGTGGACATACTCCGTGGTCAGGTCGCAAGTCCAGAACCGCGCGGAGGCAGTGCCCTCGAGAACAGAGAGTTCGATGTGCGTGTCGTGCTCGTCGCGCATGGAACACGAAACGGCTTGCCGGTCGAAAAGCACAGGCGCCCCGTTCTCGAACAGCAGGACGCCGTTGAGTTTTAGGCATAGGCCGGCCGGATCGAACGGTACGCCGGCATAGCCGACTGCCGAGACGATTCGCCCCCAGTTCGGATCGCCGCCCGCAATGGCCGTCTTCACCAAGGGACTGTTGGCCACGGTTCGGGCCATGGCAGTCGCATCAGCCCGTGTGCGGCAACCGTCGATGTCGATCGTAATGAGGTGCTGGGCGCCTTCGCCGTCGGCGGCAATGGCCCGGGCCAGTTCCTCGCAAACCTCCTTGACCGCAGCCGAGAACGTCGCCAGATCAGCGCCGGTCAGCGGTTCGGCGACCGCGGCGCCGTTAGCCAGCATGAGCATCGTATCGTTGGTGCTGGTGTGGCCATCCACGCTGATGCAATTGAACGTCTCGTTGGTAACCGACTGAAGTAATCCCTGGGCGGTCCTCGGCTCAATCGCGGCGTCGGTCAGAACAATACACAACATGGTAGCCATGTTCGGACCGATCATGCCCGAGCCCTTGGCCATGCCCGTGATCTGGACCTTCTCGCCTCCGACAGTCACCTGGCGTCCCGCCAACTTTTGACGCAGATCAGTCGTCAGCAGGGCGTTCGCCGCCGACATGAAGCATGCTTCCGTGGAGCCGAGTTTCACGGCGGCGGCGGCGATCCCCTGCTCGATCTTCTCCATCGGCAGGAACTCGCCGATAATGCCCGTCGAGAGGACCAGGATCTGCTCGGGTTCAGCCTGGCAAACCGCGGCAGCCAGTTCCGCCATCCGTCTCGCATCGGCCATGCCGCGATGGCCGGTGCATGCATTGGCGTTGCCGGAGTTTACTACGACGGCACGTATGGAATCGCTGGGAGTCCGCTCGCGATCCAGCGTAACAGGAGCCGCGCAGATCAAGTTCTGCGTATACACGCCTGCGCCTGTGGCGGGTCCTTCCGACATAATCAATGCCATGTCGGGTCTACTCGGATCTTGTTTGATCCGGCTATGGACCCCGGCCAAAAGAAATCCCTTCGGTACTTTAGTGCAGTTCGTCAAGACACGGCCAGGAGTTAGGAGAGAAAGCTAGAAGCTGGAAGCTGGAAGTTGGAAGTTGGAAGTTGGAAGTTGGAAGTTGGAAGTTGGAAGTTGGAGAGGTTGGTTCTCGATTCCAGATATCAAATCTGAAATCTCAAATTTCCCATCTTCCAACTCCCATCTCCTTCTTCTACGCAAGTCCGGCCGTTTCTGGGTGGCCGAACATAAGGTTGAAGTTCTGGACTGCCGCCCCCGACGCGCCTTTGACTAGGTTGTCGATGCAACTGACGGTAATAACCTTTCCGCCCACCATGCGCGCGGTCAGATCGCAGAAGTTCGTCATGACCGAGTCTTTGGTTGCAGGTAGTCGCTCCACGACGCGAACAAACGGCTCGTCCGCGTAGAAGTTGCTAAGTGTTTCAAGCAACTGTTGCTCCGTCACTCCGCTGCGCGGCCGACTGTAGGTCGTGCTAAGTATTCCTCGGTCCATGGGTACTAGGTGCGGCGTGAAGATCACGTCGACCTTGGTGCCCGCCGCCCAGCCAAGGTACTGGGCAATCTCGGGTGTGTGGCGGTGCCGCCCGAGGTTGTAGGCGCACAGGCTTTCGTTGCACTCGGGATAGTGAGAAATGAGCGTCGGTGTTCGGCCCGCACCGGTCACGCCGCTCTTCGCGTCGACGATGATGTCAGTCGGCTCGATGAGCCCCGCCTTTAGAAGCGGCACCAACGGGAGGATGGCCGAGGTCGGGTAACAACCTGGGTTCGCCACCAACGGGGCGGACCGAATCTTCTCGCGGAACAACTCGGGAAGGCCGTACGGCACCTTGCCCAGTCGGTCCGGATCCGGATGCTTCTGATTATACCACGTGGCAAAAACCTCGCTGCTGTCGAGCCGGTAATCGGCACTGAAGTCGATCACCCGAACGCCCGCGTCCAAAAACTGCGGGGCAATCGATGAGCTTACGCCGTGCGGCAAACAGCAGAAGACGCACTCGGCCCGAGCGGCCACCTCGGCCGGCGTCAGCTTCTCAAGGCACAAATCCACTCTGCCGGTGAGCGACGGATGGATCGACGCGATGTGAGGGCGATTCTCCTGGATGTCGCTGATGGCGACAATCTCGGCCGCCGGATGGCGGAGCAGAAGGCGAATCAACTCCAGCGCGGTGTATCCCGCGCCACCAATAATTGCTACTCGGGTCATGGTCGTACTCGAAACAGAATGGGCCAGACAAAGCAAACCAATGAATGTACCTGCCTTCAGTTCCAGACACTAGCGGGGGTGGCCCCGAAGTCACGGCAATCCGACCCAAGAACGCCATCCACACCCATGCGATCCCGGCATTACGCCTAACTTAAGGCGATCGGCAGGTTCGAGCTTACCTGCCGAATGTAGAACAGTTGTCCCAACTGTTCCCAAACAATTGGGACAATTGTTCTACACTGGGTATATTTCAATCTGCCGGTCGCCTAAGGCCGTTACGCACGGGATTACGCGCCGCAGCCCACCCTTCCGATGGCTACCCCAAACCGGAATTGCCGCAAGCCCCGGTTCGACCGGGTATACTTCATTGGTGGTTCTTCATGGTTGATTGATTCGTGCCGGGGATGGTCTGCCGCTTCCGATCGTCCCTGGCTCTTGCTTCCGCATTGGAGGGGTGTCATGGCGCAAGCCATTGTCGATCCGGGCGATCTCCGGCGATTCGCTCGAACGCTTAAAACATTCAATGCCGACGTCCAGGATCGACTCACGGTCATGGGCGCCGAACTGGCAGCTCTCGGTAAGACGTGGCGCGACCAGGAGCACCAGAAGTTCGCCGAGGAGCTTGAGCACCATCTGAAGATCATCAGCCGCTTCACCGAGGTGACCGAGCACCACATCCCTTATCTCCTACGCAAGGCGGAACTCATTGAGGACTACTTGCAACAGCGGTAGGCCGAACCATTCAACAAAGGCAGGGTGTACCATGGGCGGAGGGGCCAAGGTTACGTCGCTCGACGCATTGGATTCGTTCGCCGCGGCCCTGCGTCTGTTTCAGGACGAAGCGCTGCGGGCCATGGAGAGCGTCGAGATGAACGCCCGCGCGGCCTCCGCCTGGACGAAGCAGGAACGCCGGGAATACTGGCGGGCCCAGATCGGGCGAGCCGAGCAGAAGGCCCATGAGGCCAAGCTCAATTTGCAGCGAGCCCAGACGTTTCGACGCATGGACGACTACCGGCCGGATTGCGTTGACGAGAAGCGCGAATGGGAGCGTGCCCGCCGGCGGATGGAGTTCTGCCGCGAGAAGACGGAGACGGTCAAGCATTGGTCCCGCGTGGTCGATCAGGGAATCTTCGAGTACGAAGGCGGCGTGAGCCAGCTTGCCCGCTGGCTTGAAACCGAGGCCGACCGCGCGGTGGCCACATTGAGACGATTGCGGACTACCTTGCAAGAGTACGTGGCCGTCGCGCCAGTGGCGGATCGGCTGCCAGCTCTGGACGCCTTGCCGCCTGACAGCACGGCGAAAGCTGGTGACACGGCACCGCCGGCCGATTCTCCCGCCGAATTGCCGTCCATCGAGGCCGCACCCGATTCCAAGGAGGAACCGGCATGAAGGCATGGGATATCGCTGGCGGCGCCGCCCGCCTGGAAGAGGCCTATGAGAATCTCCAGCGGGCGTGGGGCGACGTCGCGGAGCACTGGACCGATCGGACCTCGCAGGGGTTCTGCTCCCAACACCTCGACCCTGTGGAACCCCGCATGCGCCGCGCGCTCGACGCCATTCGTCGCATGGACGAACTTTTCGTCCGCGCCCATGTCGCGCTCGCCGATAGAGACCGCGGGGAAGACTGATGCCCATAGCCGTAGCCCGCCCAAAGCAGCCAGTTATTTAACGTCGAGTAAGGCCCGCATGGATTGATCGACGATCTGCCCCTGGCAATAGCAACCGCTTGTCCAGATTGATCTCGCAGGGCCGATTGTAGCGGATTTATGCAAAGCAGCGAAGATGATGCTTTCGGTGTTCCATACATGTCGCAAGTCCGTTGGGATACCGGACGGCCGGCTGGCGGCCTCTTGACGCATGGGCCATTATTGACAGGAGCCCCAGCGGGAAGGTACGCTTGATAATGGCTAATCGCGAGACTTTCATGACTCTGCCCCCCAACTTCGACGATCTTAACGAGCAGCTTGCCGAGCTGTGCCGGGTGGTGCGGCAGCGTGCGCCGGCCGAGGCGGAAATCGTTGTCGACTTCGAGGACGCCAAGGACGCAACGCAGAAGACGCGGGCCAAAGCCATCGAGTCGATTACCGAACAGTACGAATCGGACAGTTCGGCCGCCGAGGTAGAGTACGCGGCCGGGCGACGACGGGTCATTCAGCAATTCGACGCCGAATCACGGAAGACGGAGAAGGCGTATCAGGCGAGTCGTTTGGAGATCGTCGCGGGCGCGAAGGGCGAGGAAGACGCCATGCGCGAGTCGTCGCGCGAGAAACATTGGGAGGCTTATACGGTGGCCGAGGCCGTCAAAAACGCGGCCACCATCGAACTACGCGAGGCGAACGCTCGCGTCGCGTCCCAGGCTGAGCAGGCCGCGGCCGTTTACAGATACACGAAGCTTGTGCTGAGGCGATACCGACAGCGGCATGAGATCCCGCCCGCGACTTTACCTTCCGAACAGGGAGACGCCCGACTGGAAGATCGGCCCGACGCCAACGAACCGAAGTCCGCGCCAACAGATGTTGCGCCGGACCGGCAACTGGGTGAACTGCTTCAAGAGTCGCAACGCCAGTACCAGAGGCTGGCCGCCCTGTCGTTGCCGCAACTGTTCCAGGGGGCTCGGCCCTTTGGACTGTTCCTACTCATGTCCTTGGTTCTGGTTGTACCGGTGGCGATCCTTGCAGGCCCCAGCGGGTGGCAATGGATTATTGCCGCGGTCGCCGCGGCCTGCGCAACGTTCGGCGTTAGCATTGTGTGGCTCTACCGCGTCGCTCGCGGCATGTGCGAGGTAACGCACGCCCCACTGCGGCGAACGCTCTCCCAGATCGAATCGACCATCCCCGCGGCGCGAGCGGCTGTGCAAGCGAGGTACGAGCACACCATATCGACCATCAGCGCCAGACAGGCGGAACAGGTCGCCGTCGCCGATGCCGCGTTCAAGCAGACCCTGGCAAAGCACCATCTCAACCGAGACGCCACGCTTGCCGAGCTGGACTCGGCCCACGCCGAGCAGATGTCGCAACTAGCCGTCTCGCGCGACCGGTGCCTGGAGGCTGCCGAGGCCCGCTATTCCGAACGCATGGCCGAAATCCACCGCAACTACCGCGAGGCTTCCGAGCGCGCCGAGCGCGAGCATGCCGTCGCCATGCTCCAACTCGATCAGCAGTACCAGCGTGAATGGAGCAAACTGACCGACTGCTGGTTCTCCGGAGTACAGCGTTTCGAGGCCGCCATCGACGATTGCAATCGCTGGTGCGACGCGAGATTCCCCGACTGGAACGGGTCCGACTGGCAGCAGTGGGCCGAATCTCGCGATATCCCGCCGGTCGTCCGCATCGGCCGCAGTACCGTGCGACTGGCGGACATGGAGGGCGGCTTGCCAACCGATGAGCGACTGCGAGTCCGCCGGGCTGAATTCGCTTTTCCAACCCTATTGCCGTTTCCGCGGCAGTCGCTGCTTGTGCTCGATACCGCCGAAGGCCGGTGTGCCGCCCAGTTCGAAATGATGCAGTCAATCCTGTTGCGCATGCTCACCGCCCTGCCGCCCGGCAAGCTGCGAATGACCATCATCGACCCGGTCGGGCTGGGCGAAAACTTCGCCGCGTTCATGCACCTGGCCGACTTCGACGAGAAACTCGTGGCCAGTCGAATCTGGACCGACAAGTCGCACATTGAGCAGCGGTTGGCCGACCTGACGGCGCACATGGAGAACGTATTGCAGGTGTACCTTCGCAATACGTTCGCTACCATTGAAAAATACAATGCGTTCGCCGGCGAGATGGCGGAACCGTACCAGTTGCTGGTCGTAGCTGATTTCCCAGTTGGGTTTTCGGAATCAGCGGCTGCGCGACTGAAGAGCATCGTTACCAGCGGGGCCCGTTGCGGCGTCTTTACCCTACTGAGCGTGGATCGGAGCCTGCCGCTTCCTCGCGGCTTCCAGTGGGCGGACCTGCTGCCCCATGCCGCGTGGCTGACCTATCGCAACGACCGATTCACGCGAGAGCACGCCGAGTACGGCGAACTGCCAATCGAGTTCCCGCCACCGCCGCCCCCGGAACGGTTCACGTCCATTGTACGCGCCGTGGGCGAACGCGTGGAAGATGCCGGTCGAGTTGAGGTGCCCTTCACGACCGTTGCCCCGGATTCCGCGGAGCGATGGACGGCCGACAGTCGGGCAGGCATCGACATCCCGCTGGGACGCGCCGGAGCCACGCGACTGCAATACTTGCGATTGGGAAAAGGCACCTCGCAACATGTGCTCATTTCCGGAAAGAGCGGGTCGGGGAAGTCGACCCTGCTGCACGCGCTCATCACAAACACTGCGTTGCGTTACTCGCCCGAGGAAGTCGAACTGTACTTGATCGACTTCAAGAAGGGCGTGGAGTTCAAAGCCTATGCGGACGGAAAGCTTCCTCATGCCCGGGTTGTGGCCATTGAAAGCGAGCGGGAGTTTGGCCTGAGCGTTCTGGTTCGACTGGACGACGAGCTGCGCCGCCGCGGCGACCGCTTCCGGGAACTGCGCGTACAGGATATTCGCGGCTTCCGGAATGCCGTGCCCGAGGAAAGCCTGCCACGCATCCTATTGATCGTTGATGAGTTTCAGGAGTTGTTTGTCGAAGACGATCGGCTAGCCCAGGAGGCCGGGCTGTACCTGGACCGGCTCGTTCGGCAGGGGCGTGCGTTCGGCATCCATGTCCTGCTGGGATCGCAGACGCTTTCGGGCGCCTATTCTCTCGCACGCAGCACGATTGGTCAAATGGCCGTGCGCATTGCCCTGCAGTGCAGCGAGGCCGACTCACACCTCATTCTGAGCGAGGACAATACGGCGGCACGCCTGCTCACCCGGCCGGGCGAGGCCATCTACAATGACGCGAACGGGCTGTTCGAGGGGAATCATCCATTCCAGGTGGCTTGGCTTCCGGACAAGGATCGCGACCAGTTGCTCGGCGAGCTATGCCGATTGGCCGAGAGTCGAGGTCAATCCCACGAGCCGCCAATCGTATTCGAGGGCAACACACCAGCCGACCTGGCGGGCAACCCGTTGCTGGCCGATTTGCTGCACGCCGAGGGGCCGCCCGCCGCATCGCCCGTTGCCCACGCCTGGCTGGGCGCGCCGGTGGCCATCAAGGGGCCCACGGCGGCCACGTTCGTGCGACAGGGCGGCAGCAACTTGATGGTAGTCGGCCAGGACGAGCAAGCGGCGTTGGGAGTCTTGGTCTCGGCCTTGGTCAGTCTTTCGGCCCAGCATGATTCCGAGGCACGGTTCTACGTGTTCGACGGCACTCGCCCGGACGCGCCGCAAGCGGACGCGTGGCAGCGATTGGCTGACGTACTACCACACGAGGTTCGACGGGTTTCACCAAACAAAGCCGTGGGGCCGATGGGCGAACTATTCGCCGAATGCGCGCGTCGCGAGGCCGAGGACGACGAGAACGCCCCATCCATTTACTTCCTGGTGTATCACCTTGCCCGCTTCCGCGACTTTCTCAAAGGCGACGACGATTTCGGCTTCAGCCGATTCGACGCCGAGAAGCCGGCCAGTCCTGCTCAGCAACTTACCGAGGTGCTCCGGCGCGGCCCCGCAGTGGGCATTCATGGGCTGATCTGGTGCGATAGCTACAACGCGCTCAATCGGGCCCTAGACCGCCAAGCTCTGCGCGACGTGGAGCTTCGCGTGCTGTTCCGCATGAACGCGTCTGATTCGAGCGCCCTGATCGACAGTCCCGCGGCGGCTCGACTGAACGAACATCGTGCGTTGCTCCACGATGAAGGCCAGGGGCGATCCGAAAAGTTCCGGCCTTACAGCCCACCCTCGCAGCAGTGGCTCAACTGGCTCAAGCAACAGTTCCAGGCACGGCAGGGCGCCACGATCCTCCCTTTGCCCAGGAAGAAGTCAGCCCAATAGTCGCCGATACGTCACCCAAGGTTCTCCCTTGGGCTTGCCGGTTGGCCCGCTTCGGAATTGTTTCTTGGTTCCCCCAAGTCGCCAAAAGTTCTTGCCGTATACAGCCCGCTTGACTTATAGCTCCATGTATTCAATAGTGGGATCATCAATGCGGCATTGATCGGCCCAACGCAATGGTCGGCGCGAGGCCAAAAGCCAGAACGCGCGGTGCATCTTGACCGTTCGACCCGCCACATCCCCCTACCGGTGAACACCACACCCAGCCGAAATGGATGCGCTTCCCAATACACGTCAATGCTTCTCGCTTGCGGAGCACTTGCCGCCAGTGAGTGGCTAGAACGGAGGTGGCCTACCGATGCCTCTGCTTGAGTTCCAATGCTGCCACTACTTTGCGAACGGCTTCTGCCTCGACGTTGGCTTCGAGTTGGACCTTCAATTCAATAGTCTCTTCGGGCCTTCGGGAGCCGGAAAAACGATGGTGCTTTCGGTAATTGCAGGTTTTCGTTCAGTTCTCTCCCACGGACGTGATCCTGAGCAGGCAGGAAGTCTTTGGGGTCAGTGCCCGAAATCATCTTCGTGGTCGAGTGTGTCGGATCGCACGTAATCATCAAGCGGTGTTCGTGGCAATTGACATCGGACAAATTATCTGGGCTGAGGTCACATCAGCAGCCGCAATCGAATTAGATATTAAACTGGACGTCGAGGTCGTCTGCCTGATCAAGACTCACAGCCTGACTGCGGTCGAGTGATTCGCAAATCACCTCGGATGATACGATCAGTCCGTCCACGCTCGTCCACCCGAAGGAGCACAATGGACGTTTCTATAAAACGCAAATATCGTAAATCTGGCCTCGCGCTAGCACCTGACACCTACTTCACCTGAATGTCGTATGGCATCCAGACGAGGGCTGGCTCGGCAAAGAGGCGGCGGATCAGCGCGATGCGAGAAAGTACCGGCGCGGTTAGCTCCGGGACGAGGGAGCGGACGTCGCTCATGGCGGTAGGGTCTTCGAAGAGTTGTTCGAAGAGGGTCTTCGGACGTGGGAGCATGAGAATCTCGACCTTCTCCCCCGTCTCGATACCCGCCGCCTGCTTTGCGGCGGCAACCGCGTCGGCCAGGGTGCCCAACTGATCGATCAGGCCGAGTTTTGCGGCCATGCGGCCGGTGTACAGGCGGCCCTGGGCCAGTTCGTCGAGCTTCTTCACTTCCATCTTCCGACCCTTGGCGGCCTTGGCAACGAACTGGTGGTAGGTTTCTCGCAATGTGGACGTCAGGGCCTTCTCCTGCTCGGGCGTGAAAGCTTGGGCGGAAGAAAACAGGCTCGTATTCTTGCCGCGGCTGATAATCTCAGTGGTCAGGCCGATCTTATCGTACAGGCCGTCGAGAACCAGCTTGCCGCCCACCACGCCGATCGAACCGGTCACCGTGCTCGGCTCGGCGAATATCTCATCGGCGCCCATGGCGATGTAGTAGCCGCCGCTACCGGCCACGTCGCCCATGCTGGCAATGATCGGCTTCTCGATTCGGATGGTCTCTCGCCAGATCAGATCGCTGGCGATGGCCGATCCGCCAGGGCTATCGATGCGCAAGACAATAGCGGCAACCTTGTCGTCCTCGGCGGCGACGCGCAGGGCTTCGACCATCGTGGTCGAGCCAATTGACCGGCTACCGAACAGGTCACTCGTGTTCTTGCCCTCCATGATGGGCCCAACCGCGTACACAACGGCTATCTTCTTCGCTGCCGTGGTGGCTTCTGCCGGCTTGCCACCCATCATCATCTCGAACAACTTCATCATGCCGGTAAGGCCGGAGAAGTTGGTTTCGACCTTCTTCTTGTGGTAGTTGGCAACGAGCTTAAGTTGGTCAGCCTTCAGCTCGCGCTGGAGTCGCTGCTCGATCTGGTCCGCATAGACAAGTTCATCGACCAGTTTCGCTTGCACGGCCGCCTTGGCCGTGAACAGTCCGACGTCCAGTAGGGTTTTGACCTCGTAGTCCTTCAGGTTGCGGTCGGCGGCGACCGTTTCGACCAGCAACTCATAGGTGTCGTCGATGAGGGCATTGAGGCTTTCGCGGAGTGGTTCGCTCATTTCGGTGCGAGAATATGGCTCGGCCGCGCCCTTGTACTTGCCCATCTGCAGCAACTGAAACTGGATGCCCAGCTTATCGAACAGGCCCTTGTAAAAGGTCATCTCGGCCCGAACGCCGGGCACCATGATCATGCCGCTTTCGGGCATGACAATGCGATTGCAGGCCGAGGCCACTAGGTACTCGGCAGGTTCAGCACTGGTCAGTACGGCCCAGACCGGCTTGTCGGCCTTGCGGACGCGAGCCACCGCGGCGCGAAGCTCTTCGAGCTTGCCGCGACCGATGGCCAACTGCTCGATGCGAAGAATAACGGCAGCCACCGCTTCGTCCTCGGCGGCCGCGTCGAGCCGGCCGATAACCTCGTCGAGCGAACTCTGCATTTCGCCGAACAGACCGGCTTGCGTGGGCCCCTCGGGATACTCGCCTCGTAAGGTGAAGTCGGCCACGGTGAGCGTCTTCTTTGCAGGCTCGGCCTTCTTCCCTTCCTTGGGCTCCTTCTTGGCCGGGGCTACCTTGGGCGATGGCTTCTCGACTTGCGGCGCCGCCTTGTCATCCTTGGCCATCTCGGGCTCTTTGGTCTCCTCGACGTCGCTAGCGTCTTCGGCAGGCTGCTTTACCCGCTCCGCCAGACGCTCCTTCAACTGCCCGAGCGACGGCCGCGTGGCGGCGGGCTTCGATGCTTCGGCACCTGAATCGAGTGTGTCCTTTTTTGCCTTATCGGGCTGATCGGGGGCGTCCCGCTTTGCCTTATCGGTTTGAGCGGGCGCGTCCTGCTTTTCGGTTGCGGCAGGTTTGTCATTGTTCTCCGCGGCCGACACCGGAACGACGGCAGCCACCATCAGGGTAGCTGCAAGGAATAGGCAGAACCTAAAACAAATGGTACGGTGTGAAAGAAGCGACATGACGGTCTCTCTCTTCGGTAATGTGACAATTGCGGCAAAGATTCGACTATCGGACGGCGATGTTCAGCCGTGACCCTCGTTGCAGGCAAACACCTGGCTCTCACAGCGCGGGCCAGCCCGGATGCCGCGAGCCGAGCGGCACCGAGATATTCAGACATTGGCATGTCCCGCTTGGCTCGCGGGAGCCAAGCTATAAAAAACGGCGGGGGGCGGTCCCCTGCGAACGAGCATTCTCCTCTAGTGTACAATAAAGGAGCCTGCTGGTCCATGTATCTCGACCGTACTCGCATCGCAATTCGGCCTTCCACATGCCCCAGTTCGTGGTGTTTAAGCGTCTTCCAAGGGATTCTCCAACCGATCAGGCCAATAAACCAGCCTCGCGCAGCCAGTAACCCCCTCTTCAGAAACAATGACCCGCTTAACTGCTGGTTTCTAGGATTCGGCGTTCCAGTTGTTTGAGCA
>CAZASB010000002.1:0-47139 GCA_964487655.1 uncultured Planctomycetaceae bacterium | reverse complement strand
AACGATCTACGCGACCTCGACCCACCCTACGTAGATGAATAATCCGGGCTAGCAGTGCAGGGTGAGTGCTTCGAGGGTCATGGGCGTCTTGGGGCTGCTGAACTCGTATTCCCTACCGAAAATGGCCCTCTTCTGGGCAGTGAGCCCCTTGTTACGGGCGGGCCGGGCTGATCCCCTTGTAAAGCTTACGCCCTAAATTGGGCTGGTAGGTGGTCCACGGGCTGTCAGTATTCGGATCCGCTTGCATGATCAGGTCGAAGGCGTTCAGCTTCGCATCCAGCAGGTCGAGGCAGTGCAGAGCGAGTGCTTCGAGGGTCATGGGCGTCTTGGGGCTGCCGAACTCGTACTCGCCGTGATGGCTCAGTAGCATGTGCTTGAGCTTCAGTACGGTCTCGGCCGGAATGGGCTCGCCGCCCAGTCGCTCGGCCTCGGCCACCTTCCCGTTGAGCATCTCGACGGCCATGACCACGTGGCCGAGGAGTTGGCCTTCGTCCGTATACTCCAGGCCGGTCTGGAAGCCCAGCTCGCGCGTCTTCCCGATATCGTGCAGCATGGCGCCGACCAGGAGGAGGTCGCGATCGATTCGCGGGTAGTTCGGCGCGATGCGGTCTGCCGCTTCCATCACGCCGATCGTATGCTCCAGCAACCCGCCATGGTACGAATGATGATGCTTCGTGCCGGCCGGGGCCAGGGTGAACTTCGCGAGAAACTCGTCGTCCAGCAGGAAGCACTCGGCCAGAGTCTTCAGGTGTGGGTCGCGAATGCCGCGGACGAGTTCCTTCATGCGGGCCAACAGCCGGTTCACATCGACGGCCGCCTCGGGCTCGAACTCGGCCGGATCGACCTGTTCAGGTTCAACCCGTTCGATTCGCTTCGCAATCATCTGCACCGCGCCCTGGAACAACTGAGTATTCCCTTGCACTCGCACGTAGTCGCCGTCGTTGAACGATTGGTAAATCGTGTCGTCGGCGTTCCACAGCCGCGTGCCGATCGAGCCAGTCCGGTCGGACAGCTCCACTTGCAAATACAGGTTCCCATTCCGGTTTGGCCGCAACTGCTTGCCCGAGGCGACGAAAACCTCGTCGACGACGTCCTGTTGACCCAAATCGCGAATATACTTACGCGGCATGAATTGCCCTTCGAATGGGGTGCGGCTCTTCAGTGAAAGTGGGATAATCCTTCAGATTGCCCATTCTATGGCTACCGGGAAGGTCATACAAGAGACCCCAACTCGATCTATGGCAACCGGGAAGGTCATACAAGAGACCCCAACTCGATGGAAAATCTGGGCCGGTTCCACAGCCCGGGGCACCACGCCAACATGCTAGGTAATCACACTCGCGTTGGGATGGGGCAGGTGGGAGCGTACTTCACTGAGCTGTTCGGCAAGTGATCGCGTTGCGTTTTTTGGCCGATAGCGCTAGAATACGTGCTTGGCAGTCGATCACCTCCTACCCCAAAACCGATTTCGGAATCCTCCCCGTGACCAGCCAGTCTGTCCAGCCTATCCTCGTCCTTCTTTCCGATCGTCCTGGCGGAAACCCGACCGAGTTTATGGTCGAGCGGGCCTTCGCACACCACGATATCGATTGGGTTTACCACACTGTCGAGGTGAAGCCGGAGGGGCTGACCGATGCTATTCGGGGGGTGCGGGCGATGGGCTTCGTCGGCGCGCACGTCTCCTATCCCCACAAGGAGGCCGTTCTGCCGTTACTGGATCGTTGTGGCGAAGCGGCGCAGTTCGTCGGCGCGTTGAACGTGGTTTACCGCGAAGGCGATGCCCTGGTGGGCGAGAACTTCGAGGGACGCGGCCTCCTAGCCTCGCTACGCGACGTGCTGGACCCGGCCGAACGCCGTATCGCCATTCTGGGAACCGGCCGGGCCGCGCGGGCAGTCGCGTACGAGTTGGCCCGGCTGCGACCGGCGGAAATCAACGTGTGCGGTCAGAATGTCGAGCAGGCCAATTCGCTGGTCGAGTCGCTGAAAACGCAATTTGAACTCGGTGCGGTGGCCCTGCCCTGGGAGGGTGAACTGGAACTCTCGCCGGAAATCGATCTCGTGGTCCACGCCACAACCCAAGGCCGCGAAGACCCCAACGCCCGCGTGCCCGTTCGCATCGAATTACTCGGCCAGCAGACGCTCGTGGCCGACATGACGGCCGACCCGCCCGACACTCGGTTCCTGCGCGAGGCGGCCGAGCATGGATGCCCCGTTATCGAAGGATTGGGAATGTATGTCGAGCAGGTGGCCGAGGCCATCGCGCTATGGACCGGCGTGGACCCCGACCGCGCCGTCATGCGTGAAGCAATCGACGAGTTCCTCGAGGTCTAAGCGACATGCGCCAACACCATCTTTGGAGACGCCAACCGTGAAGCGAGTTATCCCACTGGTCCCGTGCTTCGTTCTGTGTCTTGCGGCATCCTTGGCCGCGGAGGAGTCGCTCGGCGTGAAGCTTTTTCGGCCCGACTCGCTTCTGGGCTGGCAATATGGCGAGCAGGAGCCTGCCGGATGGACCATGACCAACGGCGTGCTCGGCGGTACGGCCAAGGCAACGCCGCTGGTGTCGGGTTTTGTGTTCGGCGATTTTGAACTGTGCTGGCAATGGACCGTTTCCGAGGAGGGCGCGTGGAAGCTGACATTGCCCGAGGCGTCAGGCGGCCCGGGGCTTGCCATCACGCTCGGCGAGGGCGGCCAGTGCGGCTCATTGACCGACACCGAGTCGGTGGTCAACCCAGGTGGCAAGGTCAAACGAAAGACCGACGGTTGCCACGTCACGACGCTCCGCCGCGCTGCCGGGAAGCTCGAACTGGCGGTTGACGAGACCACGCTATGGACGGTCGACATCGACCCGAAACGCCGATTTGGGCTGGGCTTGGCCTTGACCGCCGGCGATGGGACTCTCGCTGAAATGTGCGTGCGCGAGCCGGCTGGCGAGCCGCTTTTCAACGGTACCGATCTGACAGGCTGGTGGACGCCCGGCAATCTCGAAAAATGGCGGGTTGAAGACGGCCAAATCGTACGCACCGAACATGCAGGCGACTATCTCCGCACGGAGCGGGAGTTCGGCAACTTCACCCTCTCGCTCGAATACCAGATGCAGAAGGGCACCAATTCCGGCCTTGGAATCCGCACGCCGCGTAACGCATGGCCATCGAGCGACGGCATGGAACTCCAGATGAACGGCCACCCCGGCCTCGGCAAGGGCGGGCACATGGCGATTTACGGGGCCGTTCCCGCCGTTGCCAATGTCCACCGGTCGGAGCAGTGGAATCAGCTTGTCGTCAAGGCCGACGACTATATGATTACCGCCTGGGATAACGGCGAACTGGTGCAGCATTACAACACCGAACACCACCCTGAACTGCGGCACCGGAATCTGTGTGGATGGCTCGGGTTTCAGGATCACGGCAGTTGGACTCGATTCCGAAACATCTGCCTGCTCGAAGCGCCGGAAGGCACGAGTCTTGACCTTTGGCGCAAACCGCCGCCCAAACAGTCCGCCCACGTGATCGACCGTCTGATGAATCCCTGGCTGCTGGCTCGCGACGACGGCATCGGCTCCGGCGTGGTGAGCGCAACCATTGCCCAGGAGGAACCGGGTGAATACGTGTTGGCCGAGCTGACCGGGCCCGGGGCCGTGGTTCGCATTGCGCAAAATACGTCCGAGGGTAAGCTGGCATTCTACTTCGACGGCGAGGAACAGCCTCGCATCGAGGTTGGCGCCGACGGCCTGCTAGGCGTCCTGCCGCAGATGAGCGAGTACCGAAATCCGATCGTCACCTGCCTGCCGTACGCCAAGAGCCTGCGAATCGTTCTGCGAGATGCCAGACAGATGGCCTACCGCATCGACTACGTGACGTTTCCCGCGGATTACAAGACGTTAACCTTCTCGCGTCAGGACGATACCTTGCCTCGCGGCTGGCCAGATTCGGTCGTATACCGGCATCTGAAAGGTCGCTTTGCCGACTACCGCAATCCGGGCGTGCTGCCACGGTTCCAGTCGGATGGGGCAACCCTCGCGCCTGGGGCAGCGGAGCCGGTCCTGACGCTGGAAGGGGCAGGTATCGTCCGATACGTTCGGCTACGCATGGGCGACGCGTTTCTGAAGAACGACAACCTGTGGCTCGACGTAACCGTGGACGGCCAGTCGGAACCGGCCGTATCGGCCCCGGTCCGTTTCTGGCTTGCTAGCCTGTCCGGACCGAGAAACTACTACAACCTGGTCCATTTCGCGCGGAACGGATATGGATTGACCCAGGCCATGCCGTTCAGCAATGGCATCTCGTTCGCGCTTCGCAACGCAAGTGAACAGCCCATCGAGAACGTTGCGCTCGAAGTATGCGTGGAACCGGTCGAAGGCGAGCGGTTGAAGGAAGTGGCCGCCATGATGCGGCTGCGCGGCGTGTTTCTGCCCGCTGGAGAAGGCGGCAAATCCTTAGCCCGATACGAAGGCGCCGGGCGCCTCGTGGCGCTGGCGTGCGAGCAGGCCGACGGCGACGAGCCCGGCATTGCCGAACTGAACGTCGACGGCGCGCCGCGCGATGGCTGGCAGGCCCCAAACCTCGACCTGCTGCTCGGTCAATCGGGCGAATTTCAGGCGAGCATGAGCGGGCGCGCCGGCCGGATGGCCTGGCGGTATTTCTGGCTCGCCCCGGTCGAGTTCCAGAAGTCGCTCGATCTGACGGCCACGACCGAACCGCTCGGCGGCCGGCTGGCGTTGTTCTATGTCAAGGGCCCGTAACATGGCCTGCGGTCTGTTCATCACCGGCACCGACGTGTCGTGAAACTCCCACGGGTAAGCCATGGGTATCTTTTTCTTAGCCTGTCTTGCAGGTTGACATAAGCTGTCAGGAAGTGTATCGTGCCAGAGGAAAATCGAGTCATGCAATAGCATTTCCCATGCCAATCGATAGCCATCCAAAGTCAGCCGGTCAGACCAGCGCCCTCGCGGGCAGACGCGACCAGGGTTTGGAGGATGCCGAAACCTTGGGGCAGTACGAGTTATTCGAACGACTCGGGGCCGGTGGAATGGGTACGGTCTACCGGGCCATGCACGTCCGGCTCAAACGACCGGCCGCCATCAAACTGCTCTGTGCCGATCGGATCGAACGTCGCGATTCCCTCGCGCGGTTTCTCGACGAAATGGAAGCCATCGGCCGGTTGGACCATCCGAACCTGGTTCGTGCTTACGACGCAGGCGAGGACAATGGCCGACATTTCCTGGTCATGGAGCTGATCGTCGGCGCCGACCTCCGGAAACTGGTGGACCAACTCGGTCCGCTCCGGGTTTCGGACGCGTGCGAGGTGGTTGTCCAGGCCGCTCGCGGCCTTCACCACGCCCATCAGAACGGTCTTGTGCATCGCGATGTAAAGCCGTCGAATCTGATGATTACGCACGAGGGAACGGTCAAACTACTCGACCTGGGAATCGCCCGGCTTGCCCCCGGTGACGGCACCGAGCCGGGCCACACGATTACGGACCAAATCCTTGGTAGCGCCGACTACCTCGCGCCCGAACAAGGACAAGACCCGCGTCAGGCCGACTCGCGGTCCGACATCTACGCCCTGGGCTGCACGCTCTACTATCTGCTGGCTGGAAACGCGCCGTTTGCAGACACCAAACACAACACCTTCGGGCGAAAGCTCCTGGCGCACGCAACCGAACGGATCCTCGATATCAACCGGTTGCGAGCCGATCTGCCCCGGGGTCTGGTCCAGCTCCTGCGGCGCATGTTGACCAAACGTCCCGCCGACCGGCCGGCGGATATGACCGAGGTGGAGCAGACGCTTGGCGCTTGGTCCACCGGTTCCGATTTGTCGGCACTGGTTGGTCGCTTGCCTCAGTTGAGCCGTTCGCATTCTCCCGATCCGCTTGGTGTCGACACGCCGGTTTGGACCGCCGGTTCAACCCGATACGACCGACCGACGCACGGACGTCTGGCAGTGCGCTGGCGACGACAAGGGTTGCGCCGCTGGTTTTGGCTGGCGATTTTCACGGTTGGAATCGGTGCGATCGTTGCCGCTCTGGCGGTTGGTCTGCCACGTTCGGGCACCGAACACGGGTTCGTATCGATGCAGGACACCCCGGCGGTCCGGCTCAACCAGTCGGCGATGATACAACACCCTCCACCGCTTCCCGGCGTAAAGGGATGGACGCTCGAAACGCGTGGGGGCCGAGCCGCCGTGACGCATTTGGCCCTTTCGTCCGATCAGCGCCTGCTTGCCGTCGGCGATGCGGTCGGAT
The DNA here is from genome assembly GCA_964487655.1 of uncultured Planctomycetaceae bacterium. Taxonomy (GTDB): domain Bacteria; phylum Planctomycetota; class Planctomycetia; order Pirellulales; family Thermoguttaceae; genus PWXP01. Next base: position 40,895 of record CAZASB010000002.1, on the reverse strand, counting down.
GCGTGCGGATTGTGCGAATAGGCACGGGCGACCTGGCGTGGATGTTCGTGGAGCCGAATCCGATTCGTGCAATTGCGTGGCTCCCTTGCCGCCAGGAGATTGCCGTTGCCGCCGGTTCGCTCCGGGTTTGGGATGTGGAGACGGGCCGGCTGCTTTGGGAGGCGACTCTTGGCGAAACCGACGCAGCGACTTGCCTGGATTGCTCGCCGGAGGGCATCCTGGCCAGTGGGCACGGGAACGGTGAAATCCGCCTTTGGCGCGCCGGCACTCGCGAGCTTTTCGACGTCCTGGCAGGCCATGCGACGACCGTAACCTCGCTTCGCTTCTCTGACAACGGCGCCCTGGTGGCCTCCGGCGACGAAGGAAGCACCATCCGCATCTGGAGTGTGCCCGACTGGAAACCCCTCCAGCAATTAAACGGCGCCGAGCCAGGGCCGATTCGGCGGCTTGCCTGGTCGCCCGACGCAACACGGCTCGCCTCGTGCGGCGGCGGGAGCCACGTCACCATCTGGGATCGGGCCGAAGGGTTCCGGCCGCGGAAAGAGAGCGCGGCAAGCCAGCCGGTGAGCGGGCTCGGCTGGTCGAGTGACGGGCAATGGTTTTTCGCGGTCAGTGGCGGCAAGCAAGGCATGGAGTTCGCCGTCCTATGGGATGGCGACGTGCGGAAGAAGATATCTCGCCCCTTGATGACGCCCAACGCTGCCACTGCGGTCGCATGGTCGCGCAACGTCGCCGTAGCCTACTGCGGCATGTCCAACGGCGAACTGCGAACTTACCAGCCTGGCTCGGAAGAAACCAGACTCTTCCGCTCGGCTGCCGCGACGCGGACCACGACCACCGCATGGTCGCCCATCGGCCCGCTACTGCTGGTGGGCGACTCGGCCGGCTGGAGCCGCTTGTGGAACCTCGCTGAAGGTCGGCAAGTGTTCTCCGTGCGTACGAGCCAAAGCCAGGCGTGGGTCATGGCATGGCAGCCCGGCGGCAGGCAATTCGCCGTCGGCCACACCGACGGCTCTCTGCTAGTCCTGGATGCCGAGACTGGCAAGACTCTCAAAAAAATATCGTGCAAGGGCCATGTGCTGGACACCGCCTTCTCGCCTTGCGGAAGGTGGCTGGCCACGGCGGAAGAGCATGGCCTCTGCCGTATCTGGGACACCGCAACGGGAGACGAATGGGCCCAATTTCCGCTGGAGACCCCCTCCGTCGTGAGCACCGTGGCGTGGTCGCCCGATGGCCATTACCTCGCCTTCTCGGCCTGGGACGCACGTGTTCGGCTGGTCGACGTGGACAGACGGCAGTTGGTTCACGACTGGGACAGCGGCCACGGATGTGTGTGGCACATGCTCTGGGAGTCCGAGGGCCCGGTGCTGCTCACGTCGGGAAGCTATGGCGGCATCGCTCATTGGAAACCCGCCGATGCAACACTGCTCACACGCGAAGAGGGATGCCTCCGCGAAGCAGGCATGCAGGGCAACACCCTTGGGACCGCGCGGGGGTCATGCACGAGTCGGAGCTTACGCGGAATATCGCAGGACGGTACAATGGTCGTCCGGTCCGTTGAAGGCAGCTTACTGGCCTTGCGAGGCGTGGGCAGCAGTGATGCTCGGCTCTTACTGTGCCCAATGAGAGGGGGTCGCTGGCTGGCAATTAGTCCAAGCGAGGGGTTTTATCGGGCAGATCTCTCCAGACTGGAAACGCTGGTGTACGTTGTCGCAACGTCCGATGGCCAAGAGAACCACACCCCCTCCGAGTTCGCAGCCACCTATAATTGGGAGAATAAGCCCGAGGCAACGGGTATCAAGTAGCCTGTGGCCCGACAGAGCAGCACTTGCGCGGAACCATTCTCCGCACGAAAACCCACCGTAAGTGGGTAGTTACACCCAATGCAAGCAGGGCATCTTCCGCCTCATCCCGCGCAGACTTCGTTTTCTCTGTTTGCTACAATAGTGTTGATATGATTGCATCATCCATGATTGACCGATTACTCGATTCCAGTCCGATGGTAGCGCCGTCGCTGCTTGCGTGCGACTTTACCCGCCTTGAACGGGAGATCCGACGAGCCGAAGACGCTGGTGCCGGTATCCTGCACCTCGACGTGATGGATGGTCACTTTGTGCCGAACATCAGCTTTGGTCTCCCCATTGTGGAAGCCGTGCGGCGAGTGACCGATCTGCCCTTGGACGTCCATTTGATGATCTCGAATCCGGGTGAGTACTTGAAGCGATTCCGGGAGGCGGGGGCCGATCTGCTGACTATCCACATCGAGGTGATTCCCCAACCGGAAACGTTGCTCGAAGAGATTCACGCGTTGGGTGCGGCGGCAGGCATCAGCTTGAACCCGCCCACTCCCGTGAGCGCCGTGGAACCCTATCTGAATCAGTGCGACCTTGTCCTGGTGATGAGCGTGATGCCCGGGTTCGGGGGACAGGTGTTCCAGCCTAGTGTGCTCTCCAAGGTTCGACGTATTCGGGAGCTTGCTGGCGACCGCCTCCTACTGTCCATCGACGGGGGCGTGAATCTCGAGACCGTCGGCGAGTGTGCGTCCGCCGGCGCGCGTTTGTTCGTTGCGGGCTCCGCCTTGTTTTCCCAAGACGACTATGGCCGGTTTGTAACACAGATGACACGAACGGCCTTGGCCAATCAAAACGCTCAGGCTTGACTAAAGACCATGCTTCGCATTGTGCTCATACATCCCGGTTCAACGGACTACGATCGCGAAGAGCGGATCCAGGGAACCCTGGACATCCCGCTCAACGAGGAGGGCGAGCAGGAGGTCACTCGGCTCGTCGAGGAGATTGCCGGACACGGCATCGAGGTCGTTTATGCGCCGAACTGCCAGCCGGCGCGGCAAACCGCCGAAATCATTGCCCGTGGGCTCGGGGTGAAGTACAAACGGCTCGAACGAATGCAGAATCTCAACCACGGACTGTGGCAGGGGATGCCAATTGACGAGGTGCGGCAGAAGCAGCCCCGTGTGTACAAGCAATGGCAGGAGCAGCCGGAAAACGTCTGCCCGCCGGAGGGAGAAATGCTCAGCGACGCGGATGAGCGGGTTCGCGCCGCCATGACGCGCCTGTTGAAGAAGTATCGTGAGGGTACGATTGCCTTGGTGCTGTCCGAGCCGTTGGCTAGCTTGGTTCGCCGATTTATTAACCATGGCGACCTGGGCGATTTATGGAAGAGTGCCCGGGCGCACGGACAATGGGAAATGCTCGAAGTCGAGTCCCGGAAAGTGACGGTCCCCGCCGGATAGCATGGGGTCCCATCATGGATTCCCGGAATATCTCCGAGGAATCGGTTCCGTATCCATCGGCCCGGATACCGGCGCTGCGTGTGATGCCGGAGGATCACGTTAGTCAAACACCAGACAAAAACCTAACCTGTTGTGAGTCTCATGTCGTCCGATACTGAATCGAAGAGTTTGCGGAACGTGGCCAAGCGGCCGAAGCGAGGTGTGCCGGAAGGCCTTTGGATGCGCTGCCCCGGCTGCCAGCAGATCATCTTTCGGCGCGAGGCCGAACGACGTCTCGGCGTCTGCCCGCAATGTGATTACCATTGGTACGTTCCCGCCGCGGAACGCGTTCGCCAAGTACTCGACGAAGGCACTTTTGAGGAATGGGACGCCGACCTCGAACCGGCCGATCCCCTCGACTTCGTCGACAAAAAGCCCTACAGGGAACGCTTGGTCGACGAACAGCGACGAACCGGTCTGCGTGATGCCGCCCTGACGGGCACCGGCATGGTTCGCGCGCGAAGGGTCGTGTTTGCCGTAACCGACTCCGCCTTCATTATGGGCAGCATGGGTTCGGTCGTTGGCGAGAAACTCACTCGAGCCATCGAACGCGCGACCGAACGGCAATTGCCATTGATCATCATTTCGGGATCGGGCGGCGGCGCTCGCATGCACGAGGGCATGTTCTCACTGATGCAAATGGCGAAGGTTTCCGCCGCGCTGGCCCGGTTCGATCAGGCAGGCGGCCTGTTCATTTCTGTTCTGACCAACCCGACCATGGGCGGCGTGGCCGCCAGCTTCGCCTCTCTCGGCGACCTGGTGTTTGCCGAACCAAAGGCCCTGATCGGTTTCGCCGGTCCGCGCACGATCAAGGCCACCATCCGAATTGAATTGCCCAAGGGGTTCCAAACCAGCGAGTTCCTCCTGGAGCATGGATTCGTCGACCGAATTGTACGGCGAAAGGACCTTCAAAGTGAGATCGCCCGCGCGATCGACTACTGTGGCAAGTGACGGTGGCTATCATGGGCTTCCTTGACGGTGTTCGATCGATGTTCTCGGGCGGCAAGCTGGACGTTACGTCCCGCTTCGCGCTGCTGCGCGCGGCTACCATGGGCACTATGTCGAAGTTCTACATGGCGCGCGACCTGCGGACCAACCAAATCGTCGGTCTGAAGATCCTCGACCGAGAGAAGACCCTTGCGTTTGAATCGCGATTCAAGGGCCTCGTCAAGCCGACCGAAGGTGAAATCGCTACGGAGTTCGATCATCCCCGGATCATCAGGACGTTCGAGTTCGGACTGACGACCAAGAACGAGCAGTATCTCGTCATGGAGTTCATCGACGGGCCAAACCTCAACGCCGTACTCGTCAGCCGCGACCCGATGCTCGAAGGGCGCCGCCTTCGGTTCATTCGGCAGGCGGCGGACGCGCTGGCCGTGGTCCACAAGACTGGATACATCCACCGCGACGTGTGTCCCCGGAATCTGCTGGTCTGCGAGGATCGAGAGAATATCAAGCTCATCGATTTCGGCCTGACCGTGCCGGCGACGCAGCCGTTCATGATGCCGGGAAACCGTACCGGCACGCCCAACTACATGGCTCCCGAACTGGTTCGTCGGCAGCCGACGGACCAACGGGTCGATATCTTCGCATTCGGGGTGTCGGCGTTTGAACTTCTGACGAGTGAATTGCCTTGGAACCGCGGCACGACCGGCATGGCGGCCATGACGCACGACCAGCCGCCGGCTGACATCTTCCAGTATCGGCCCAACGTCCATCCCAAGCTGGCCGAGGCCATTGCCTCCTGCCTCGTGTCCAACCCCGTCAAGCGATGCCCCTCCGTCAAGCACTTCCTGCGCGCCATCCACGGTGTCGAAAACGAGGATGTTTCCTAGAGCGGATGGAATTTGCCTCGGCCGTCCACGGCGACCAATCTACGGGCTATCCGCTCATTTTCGGGAACATCTCGCGCACCATGGTGATGGCGGCGGGACCGACGAGAATCACGAAGATACCTGGAAAAATGAAGAGGACGAGCGGAAAGATCAGCTTCACGGCCGTCTTGGCGGCTTTTTCTTCAGCCATTTGGCGGCGGCGCGTGCGCATCGAGTCGCTCTGCACGCGTAGGGCCAACGCAACGCTGGAGCCGAACTTGTCGGCCTGAATAAGAACGCCGGCAAGGCTGCGTAAGTCGGCAACTCCCGTTCGCAATCCCAGTTCGTGGAGCACCTGCGCGCGGGGCCGGCCCATTTGCAGTTGAAAGTTGGCTAGGGCGAACTCGGCGGACAGGATGCGGTAGGTCTTCTTCATCTCGTCCGCGACTTTGCGCATGGCCTGATCGAGTCCAAGGCCCGCCTCCACACACACCACCATCAGGTCGAGCGCGTCGGGCAGAGCCAGGAAGATGGCCTGTTTGCGTTTGCTTCCGATGAATCCTACCACGAATCCGGGTAAGTAGAAGAGGAGTCCCGCCAGGGCGACCGCGGCGACAAGTGTCTTCTGACTGACGCCGGCGAGTCCGAGAATCGTGCCGCCGCCGAGGAACAAGCCAAGCACGAGCCCAGCGAACTTCAGTCCCAGAAAGATACTACCCGCCGTCTCGCTCCGAAAGCCGGCGTTGGCGAGTTTCATCTTGAGCTTGCTCATCTCGGCTTCGTTCTTCGGTTGCAGCGGTTTGGCAAAGGCCGGGGTGGCCTTCTCCAACACGCGCGTCATGGCATCCTGCTTCTTCAAGGCACCGGCGGACTCGGGCCTACGCTTGTGCGGGTTTTTCAGCTCGTCAAGGCGTTCCAACGCGCGCGGCTTCCCCGTGGCCACGAGTTCCAGCACCCACCATGCAACGGCGGCGAACGTGCCGAACAGGGCCAGTGGTAGCAACGATTCGAAGTTGAGCAAGCTATTGGCGAGAACGGTCATACTGAACCCACATCGCTTTCCAAATCGGTCAGACCCGAATGTTGACAATCTTCCGGATAACCAGGGCCCCTACCACCTGCATGATGATGGCAATGGCCAGCATCTGCTTGCCCATCGGGTCGGTGAAGAGGACCATGAGGTACTCCGGATTGAGCTGATACACGGCGAAAAACAGCACAAAGGGCAAGGCCAGGAGCACGACGCCGGAAAGCCGGCCTTCGCCCGTCAATGCCTGCACTTGTCCCCAGATACGAAACCGGTCCCGGATGAGCGCGCCGATCTTGTCAAGGATCTCGGCTAGGTCGCCGCCGGTTTGACGCTGGAGAATGACGGCCGTGACAAAGAACTTCAAATCCAGGTTTGGAATGCGTTCGCTGAGGTCGCGCAGTGTTTCCTCGAGCGGCACGCCCAGGTTTTGCTCCTCGAATGCCCGCTGGAACTCAGTCGAGATCGGATCACTCATCTCGTCACTCACACAGTTGAACCCGAAGCCGAGACTCTGTCCCGAACGCAGTCCGCGAGCGATCATTTCGAGCGCGTCAGGCAGTTGCGCGGCGAACTGTTTCAGCCGGCGCTTGCGCCGCCAGAGAATCCACATCAAAGGCAACGCCCCCAGAACCACGCCGACGATCGGCAGCAGCGCCAGATGGACTCCAAGAGCTGTTCCAAAGAGCAATCCCGCTCCGGCTATCGCCGCGGAAATGAGGACCAGTTTCGTGAGTGTGAGCGAGGTATCGGCCTGTTCAAGCAGCAAGCTGACGTTTCCAAACCGGGTGAAGAAACTGTCGAATATCCCCGGCTCTTCGTCGAGCGGTTGCGAGAGAACGCTTTTCTCCTTTTCGAGCCCGTCTCGAGAGCCTCCCATGCCCGTGAGCATGGCAAGCCGGTCCTCGACGACCGAACTCTCCCGTTCTCGCATCAGAAGCGACAAGCCGCCAACAAGCGCCGCCACGAAGACGAATACGGCAATACCAATCAAGAGAGTGGGAGTCATGGACGCGTGCCTGCTGTATGGGGTTAATCTTCCATCATGACGCGTTGCCGGAAGGCACTAGCGGGAAGTCGAACGCCGGCAGATTCAAGCCGGTCCATGAAACTGGGGCGGACTCCGGTGGCATGAAACTGCCCGTACGCTCGTCCGGTCTCGTCCAGTCCCTTCTTGTCGAAACGGTAGATGTCCTGCATGACGACAGTGTCCTGCTCCATGCCGACAATCTCGGTAATGTACGTAATTTTCCGCGGGCCGCCTTGCAGTCGCGACGCTTGCACGACTAGGTCGACGGCACTGGCGATTTGCGCGCGCATGGCTTTCAGCGGCAGTTCGAAGCCGGCCATCATGATCATGGTTTCGAGTCGGGCGATGGCGTCGCGCGGAGTGTTCGCGTGAATGGTTGTAAGCGAGCCCTCGTGGCCCGTGTTCATGGCCTGGAGCATATCGAGCGCCTCCGTGCCGCGGCATTCGCCAATAATGATGCGTTCGGGCCGCATTCGCAGGGCGTTGCGCACCAGATCGGTAGCCTTGATCTCGCCCTTGCCTTCGATATTGGCCGGTCGTGTTTCCAGTCGCACGACGTGGTCCTGCTGGAGCTGGAGTTCCGCCGCGTCTTCAATCGTGACAATACGGTCCGTGTTCGGGATGAAGCTCGACAGGGTATTCAACAGTGTCGTCTTGCCGGAGCCCGTCCCACCGCTAATAAGGATGTTCAACCGCGCCTTGATGGCCCCTTCCAGGAGCATGACCATTTCCGGCGTGAACGCCTTATAGTTCAACAGATCCTCGAGCTTCAATGGATTTGCGCCAAAACGACGAATGGACACGGCCGCCCCATCGAGCGCCAAGGGCGGGATGATCGCGTTGAAGCGCGATCCGTCAATCATGCGGGCATCGACCATGGGGCAGGTTTCATCGACCCGGCGTCCCACTCTTGAGATGATGCGGTCGATGATCTGCATCAGGTGGTCGTTGTCGCGGAAGGCGACCGTCGTCTTCTCCATCTTTCCGCGACGTTCAACGTAGATGTTTCTCGGACCGTTGATCAGGATATCGCTGATCGTCGCGTCTTTCAGAAGCATCTCAAGTGGACCGAGCCCGAAAGTCTCATCGAGCACTTCCTCGATCAACCGTTCTCGCTCGTTACGGTTGAGCAGCACGTCCTGCGTGTCGCACAGGTGCTCAACGACAAGCCGGATTTCCCGGCGCAGCGTATCGCCTTCTAACTCACCCACACGGCTCAAGTCGAGCTTGTCGACCAGCTTGTTATGGATGCGTTGCTTGAGTCGTTCGAAGTTACCTTCTTTCGAATCGGTGGTGCGCAACGTTGTTGTAAGTTTCGCCATGGACGCTTCCTCGCGTGGAATGCAAGTCTCCTACTCGCCGACGGTTCCAACCTGGGGGAGGGACTCGGCCGAGAGGGCGCCCCATGCAAATCTACGGCGCCTAAAAAAGTCTAGCTTATAGCGAGTGTCAAAGCGGCAACACAGGCAAGAGGTGGCGATTGTGCCGACTAGCGCGATTGTATGCTTTTACGCGAACCACTTTACCCCGGCGGAATGCCCTCGTTGTTGTACGTAAGCTGGAGTCGCGAGGAGTTGCGAGGAGTTGCGAGGAAGGTCACCGGCGGGACGAGCCCTATCATTCCGAGATTCGATTGGATTTATCCTAAGGTGAATTGGGACAAGACGTTATGGCGCTCTGAAAGGATGGCGTTCTCCATGACCGGAGGGCAGAAATGAGACTCCAGTGCGTGAAGCTGGCGATGTTAGGGCGTTTCGGGCATCTTGTTCTTGCAGCCACTTCCAATCCGGCTCATTTTTCCAAAGATCAGCGTCAGAGAGATAGGAACTTTGTGGTGGACAGTCTGGGCTAGGAGCCAAAGAGTTTCGGCTGCGCGTCCTCCATACCTTCTGGGATGAAGGAGACCCCGAGGTGCTCGAAGCCGGCCGCAGTGAGCCGTCGGCCGCGCGGCGTGCGAATCACCAACTCGCTGCGCAAAAGGAATGGCTCGACCTCGTCCGTCAAGGTATCGGTCGCCACGTTCATGGTGTGGGCGACCGCCTCGACGCCCACGGGACCACCGGCGAAAACGCGAGCGATCGTTTCGAGGTATTTCCGATCCTGCGAATCTAGGCCGCGACGGTCGATCCCCAGCATTTCCAGCGCCGCCCGGGCGACGCCAAGTGAAATCCGTCCGTCCGCCCGGCTCTGGGCATAGTCTCGGACCCAGCGGAGCCGATTGTTGGCCAAACGGGGCGTTCCTCGACTCCGTGAGGCGATTTCCCGAGTCGCGTCCCCCTCGATCTCCACGCGGAGTTTGGCCGCGTTCCGTCGCACAATCTCGGCCAACTCGTCGATCGTGTAGAAGTCAAGATGCTCGCGTAGCTGAAATCGATCACGCAATGGCGCGGAAAGCAGCCCGGTGCGAGTCGTTGCCCCAATGACCGTAAACGGGCGGAGTTGCATATTGATCGTGCGCGCGTTGACCCCCTCGCCCAGCGTGATGTCGACGCGAAAGTCCTCCATGGCCGGGTAGAGGAACTCCTCGACGGCCTTGGGGAGGCGATGGATCTCGTCAATAAACAGAACCGATCGCTCCTCGGCATTGGTCAGGTAGGGGATGACGTCCTTCGGCGCGGCCAGGGCCGCGCCGCTGGCAATCTGGAACCCGACGCCCAGGTCGCGGGGAATACACATCGCAAAAGTGGTCTTCCCCAGCCCGGGGGGACCGTCGAACAGAATGTGCCCAAGGGGTTCGCCACGTTTCGAGGCTGCGTCGACGACGATCTCCAGCCGCGCATACACCTCGCGCTGGCCGACCATCTCGGCCATGTGTCGAGGGCGGAGAGCACGATCCTCCTCCTTCTGGTCCGTCGCAGGATGAAGAATGGGCTCCCGAGACATGGCCATGAAATACTCGCAAGAACGATGAAAAAATCAACAATGTGCAACAGTATACCACCAACGTCCCCCCACCAACAGGCAGCACCAAGTGAGTTGGCTACACCGGAACGCAGGAACGAACTTGCATCTGAAATCACCAGTGGCTCCGTTGGAGCCCGTTCTCGCCCCCAACTCGCCAGGCCGGGAGTCCCCCAAAATCCGACTATCGAGAACTCTTGATCTTGAGATCGCGTACGTCGTAGCACAGCAAGACGTTCTGGTCGCGAACGTACATCATGCCATTGGCGACGACTAGGTGTGGCCATGCCTTCTGGCCGCTGCGGTGTGGCGGGGTGAACCGTCCATGCAGGTTGAAGCCTTTCGCGTCGTCGGCCACTAGGCTGATGGGTCCGTTCTCGTCGCGGCAGTAGAGACGCCGGTCGGCGTGGAGGATCGAGCACTTGCCGCAACTGCGGTCGGTCCATATGATCTCGCCCGTGCGGTAGTTCAGGCACGTCAGCACACTGGGGTTGCCGCACCCGAAAAGATACTCATTGACAAGCACCATGCCCCCATGATGGTTCTGCATGTCTTTGGTGAAGTAGATCTGCTGGGGCACGAAGCCTTGCGGGGTGAAACGTGGCCAGACGAGTCCGCCACCCTTTTTGTAGGCACTGGCCGCGAAGATGGTGTCTTTGTACCAAATTGGCGTGGCGATATTGGCTGTGGGACCAGCCGGTGCGTCGTAACGCCATAGCGAGCGTCCGGAATCGGCGGCAACGCTCACAACCCCCTTGGCCGTAAAGGCAACATACTGTGAAACCTGGGCGATCTTGACCTTGATGACAGACGAATAGGCGGCCGCATCACCGATGACCGCCCCCCAGACCTTCTGACCGGTGTCTTTGTTCAACGCGACGAGCGTGTTCTCTCGGCCGCCCGGCGTACAGATAACGAACTTGCCATCAACCAGCACCGACTCGGAGTACCCCCAGTTGGGTGCCGTACCGCCGAAGTCCGTCACGAGGTTCTTGTGCCAGATTACCTTGCCGTCTTCGGCATCCAGACACACGAGGATTCCGGCCACGCCGAGGGCATACACGCGTTGGCTGTCGACGGTGGGGGTTGAGCGTGCCCCGGGATACTCGACTTGCTCATTCCCTGACCCCGTGGCGGAAGCCCACTCTTGCGTGCCTTTCTTCTCGACATTTAGGGCCACGACCCACTCGCCGCCGCGGCCGTTCCCCATCATGTATACGCGATTACCCGCAACCGCCGGCGTGGCGTATCCCTCGCCGCACAGGTTCGTTGCCCAGACCAGGGACGGCCCTCCCTCCGGCCACTCCTGCAAGAGCCCCGTCTCGCGGCTCACACCGTCGCGTCGCGGGCCGCGCCATCCGGGCCAATCGGCACCGAATGCGAGGGACGGCGCGACGGTCGCGACAATCGTCAGCGCAATAAGGAGCACAATTCGGGTTCCGCAGTAATCGGGCATGACAATGTCCCTCTTGGCAATGCGAGGACGAGTTCAGGGTACCATTTTAGTGTAACGTATCCAGCGGGGCCGGAACAAGCGAAAGGCCGCTCGCCGCTCTATTTAGGCGCTCACGATTGAAGAGGCGACCCGCGGCGGATTTAAGCTCATCGACGAACTCGACATTCATACGGCTCCTTTACCTGCTCCGGTTCAAAAAAGCTGAGTAACGACGGCCCTCGCCGGATTCGTTCACCCTGCGAACGGAGTCTCGCCATGTTGCAGGGTGGGCGTGCTACTGGTACAATTGGGCGGTCTTTGTTGGAAGAGCATGCCTAACGGCCCCGTTTGGAAATGGTGAATCATGATGATTGAGATCGAAGAGCGATTGAACCTTGCAGTCGACATCGCCCGAGAGGCAGGCTGGATTGCGATGGAATATTTCGGCAACCCCGATTTGCGCGTCGATCGCAAGGCGGACGACTCGCCGGTGACCGCCGCCGACCGCAGGGTGGAGGAACATCTTCGCCACCGCATCGCCGACGCATTCCCCGACGATTCCATTCTCGGCGAAGAATTGCCCGACCGGACTGGCGGAAGTCCCTTCCGCTGGATTCTCGACCCGATCGATGGCACGAGATCATTCATTCATGGGGTACCGTTGTTTGGAACCCTTGTCGGAATGGAGTTTGAAGACCAGCCTGTCCTCGGAGTCATTCGTATCCCCGCCACGAATGAGTGCGTGTATGCTACCCGGGGCGAGGGTGCCTGGTATGTCCGAGGCGACGCGCCGCCGCGGCCGGCACGTGTTTCGGCGTGCGAGCAGCTTGCCGAGGGCATCTTCTTGAGCAGTGAGATCAAACTTTGGTGGGACATGGGCCAAGAGGGCGCGTTCCGCCGTCTGCAGTCGACGGCACGCTTGGTGCGCACCTGGGGCGATTGCTACGGCTACATGCTGGTGGCAACCGGCCGGGCCGAGCTGATGGTCGACCCACAAATGGCCGTCTGGGACACCGCTCCCCTTCTACCGATCCTCGAAGAGGCCGGTGGCACTTTTACGGACTGGCACGGAAATCCCACCATTCGCGGGGGAAACGGCATCGGTGCCAATGGCCGCATCCTCGACGAAGTCCTTGGTTTGATCCGCGGCGAATAGCCGAGCATTCCCGCCATTCCCAAAGGGTTGCCCCCCCGGTCGGACCGTGTTGGCACCAATTCCCGTTTTGGAATTGTCACCCCTTTGCGAGGAAAGGCCGATCAGCTATACTGCGAGTTTGGTCGTCTTCTGGAGGAGTTGTGGAAAGGTAGCTTGCCATGGCATGTGTTTGTGAAGTTTGTGGAAAGAAGCCCGTGATGGGTAATTCGGTCGCTCACCGCGGCAAGGCGAAATACCTCGGCGGGGTAGGAACCAAAGTTACCGGAATCGCCCGCCGAAAGTTCAAGCCCAACCTCCAGCGCGTTCGCGTTACGACCGCGAAAGGTGCGAACAAAACGGTTCGGGTATGCACACAGTGCCTCCGCAGCGGCGCGGTAACCAAGCGGGTGCGAGTGGTGCCGTTCCAGATGCCGAAGGCCGCCAAGTCGGCCTAGTCGGTTCTCCGGTCGTGGAAATCACGGTGCCATTGCCTCCGGCGATGGCGTTGTTCGGTATTCAATGGCGCGTCTTCAGCAGAGAGCGGGTTCGACCGCCGTTCCTGCTCGTACGGCGGCGATTCACCCTTTGTTGACTCCGCACCCGGGCCGAATCCATGGCGATCTCTCGTAACGAAGTCGAAAAAGTCTCGCTCCTGGCAAGACTGCTACTCTCGGAGGCCGAGTTGGAGCAGATGACCGGGCAGCTCGGCGCGGTGTTGGAGTATATCGCGTTACTGGAGCAGGTCGATACCGAGGGGGTCGAGCCAATGGCCCATCCACTCGGTATGGTGGATGCCCTCCGCGACGACGAGGTTCGCCCCAGCCTTCCTCTCAAGCAGGCACTGGCCAACGCTTCCAGTCGAGATGACGCGTGCTACCGCGTGCCGGCCGTACTGGGAGAAATATGATGTCCCTTCTCAGGCACACGGCAACCGGGTTACTCAAGCGGTTGCAGTCTGGAGAGACCAGCGCAGTCGAACTTACCCAGGCATGTCTTGCGCGGATCGAACAGCGGGATGGCCAAATTCGCGCCTTCTTGCGAGTCGATGCCAAGGCGGCCCTAGAGCAGGCCGAGGGGATCGACCGCCGACGCGCGGCGGGGGAACCACTGGGACCGCTGGCCGGACTGCCGGTTGCAGTGAAGGACCTGCTGTGTCAGAAGGGCCAGTTGACCACGTGCGCGTCGCGCATGCTGGCCGGATTCCGACCGCCGTACGACGCCACAGTCGTCGCCAAGCTGAAACGGGCCGACGCGGTTCTATTGGGCCGTACGAATATGGACGAGTTCGCCATGGGCGGTTCGACGGAGAACTCGGCCTTTCAGAAGACCACCAACCCGTGGAACCCCGAGCGTATTCCCGGCGGCTCCAGCGGCGGCGCGGCGGCGTGCATCGCCGCCCGAATGGTCCCGCTTTCGATCGGGACCGACACGGGTGGTTCCATCCGCTGCCCTGCCGCGTTATGCGGTGTTACGGGGTTGAAGCCCAGCTACGGTCGAGTGAGTCGCTTCGGCCTTGTAGCGTTTGCCAGCAGCCTGGATCAAGTGGGCCCGCTGGGGCAAACGGCGGAAGACTGCTCGCTGCTGCTCGAAGTGTTGGCCGGGTACGATCCGAACGATTCGACCTCGGTCGACCGCCCCGTACCTTCCTACGCGAGCACGGTACGCCAGCCGCTTGCCGGTCTGCGTCTGGGCATGGTGCGAGAGCATTTCGGTGAGGGACTCGACGGCGAGGTCGAGCGTGCCGTGCGCGAGGCAGTGGATGTTTACAAGTCGCTCGGCGCCACGATCCACGACGTATCCTTGCCGCACAGCCGGTATGCGGTGGCCACGTATTATATCATCGCCCCGTGCGAAGCCTCGAGCAACTTGGCCTGCTACGATGGTGTCCACTACGGCTACCGCACCGACGAACGAGCCATGCTGACCGAACTGGAAGCCGAGCGAAAACGGCTGCGCGAGGCCGGCAATACGATCGGTTTGGAATCGCTCGATACGAGCCTGACCCGCATGTATCGCCGCACGCGGTCTGAGGGATTCGGACCCGAAGTGAAACGTCGCGTCATGCTGGGCACATACGCCCTGAGCGCCGGTTATTACGAGGCCTACTACCTGAAGGCGCTCAAGGTGCAGCGGCTCATTCGGCAAGATTTCGATGAAGCCTTCAAGAAGGTCGACCTCCTGATCGGCCCCGTTACGCCCACGCCTGCCTACAAGTTAGGCGAGAAGACCGACGATCCGTTGGCCATGTACCTGTTCGGCCTCTACATGGTCAGCGCAAACCTGGCAGGTCTGGCGAGTCTATCCGTTCCGTGCGGACTCAGCGGCAAGGGCTTGCCAATTGGACTTCACTTGCAAACGCCGCCGTTCGAGGAGGAGCGACTGCTGCGCGCAGCCGCCATGTTCCAGCAGGCGACCGACTGGCATACCAGAGAGCCATGAGCGAACCCCATACTATCGTGATCGGGTTGGAAGTGCATGTGCAGTTGCTTACTCGCAGCAAGCTGTTCTGCGGGTGCAGTACACAGTTCGGTGCGCCGCCCAACACGCAAACGTGCCCGGTGTGCATCGGTATGCCCGGCTCGCTACCGGTGATGAATCGCGAGGCGGTACGGCTCTCGCTCCGTACGGCCGTGGCGTTGAATTGCACGATCCCCCGATTCACTAAGTGGGACCGGAAGCAGTATTTCTACCCCGACCTGCCCAAGGGCTATCAAATCAGCCAATTCGACCTGCCGCTGAGCCACGCCGGCTGGCTGGAAATCAGCGATCCGAAGGGCGCATTCGAGCCGAAACGCGTACGCATTACGCGGGCTCACTTGGAGGAAGACGCCGGCAAGAGCATGCACGACGAGGCCACTGGAAAGGCTGACAGCCGCATCGATCTGAACCGCGCTGGGACGCCACTTCTGGAAATTGTTAGCGAACCAGACATGGCCAGCCCCGCCGAAGCCCGCGCCTACCTGACCGAGCTGAAACTGCTGCTGGGCTATCTGGGCGTGAGCGACTGCAACATGCAGGAGGGCTCTCTCCGGGTCGACGCAAACATCAACCTGCACGTCGAAACGCCCGAAGGAACGGTCGCGACGCCCATCGTCGAAGTGAAGAACATGAACAGCTTCCGCGCGGTGGAGCGGGCTCTGGCCTACGAGGCCGAGCGGCAGTATGAGTTATGGCGAGAGCGCCGAGTCCGCCTCGGCGCACCCGGCGGGTACAAGACTACCCGCGGCTGGGACGAGAATCGGCAGGTGACGTACGAGCAGCGGGTGAAGGAGGAGTCGAGCGATTATCGATACTTCCCCAATCCGGACCTGGTGCCCCTGGCGATAACGAAGGAGGAGGTCGAATCGATTCGCGCACGGCTGGGCGAGTTGCCGGCGGCGCTGCGGGCGAGGCTGGAGGCCACGTATGGCATTACGGCCTACGATGCCGACGTACTGGTCAACCAGGGCCGTCCATTGATCGACTACTATGTGGCCGTGGCCGACGCGTGCGGCGACGGCAAGGCGGCCGGAAACTGGATTCAGCAGGACGTGCTCCGCTGGCTGAACGAGCGGGAAGCATCCATTGCGGCGTTCCCCGTATCGGCCGGCGAGTTGGCCTTACTGCTCAAAACGGTCACGGCCGGCGAGCTGACGACCAGTCGCGGGCGCGAGGTCCTGGCCGAGATGATCGATGCAGGTGGCTCCGTGTCCGAGGCCATGGCTCGGCTGGGAATCGAAAAGGTCGACGATTCGGTCCTCGAGACCCTTTGCCGGCAGTTGCTCGAAGCCAACCCTAAAGTCGTCCAGCAAGTGAAAGAGGGCAAGGAAAAGGCCGTCGGCTCGCTCATCGGGCAGGCCAAAAAGAGTAATCCGAACGTGGACCCCGGGCGAATGAAGCAGTTGTGCCTCGCATTGATTTCGGATATGTAGCACTGTGCGGAATCGTGGGAAGAGCCATTATGAGCATCATTACGCTAACCACTGACTTCGGAACCGGCAGTCCGTACGTTGCGGCCATGAAGGGGGTAATCCTATCGATCTGCCCCGAAGCAACGCTCGTCGATCTGACCCACGACGTGCCGGCCCAGGACATCCGCCATGCGGCCATGGTGCTCGACTCGGTTTGCCCACGGTTCCCGAAAGGAACGATCCATGTGGTCGTGGTCGATCCGGGCGTAGGTACCGACCGAGCGATCGTGTACGCCCAAATTGGCGGGCAGCAGTTTATCGCGCCCGATAATGGGCTTCTCAGCCGCATGGCGGAGCGCGAGCTGCCGGATCGCGTAATTCGTCTGGCCAACCGACGGTTCTGGCTCTCCGAAGTGTCGGGCACGTTCCATGGCCGCGACATCATGGCCCCGGTGGCCGGACACGTCGCCTGCGGCGTGCCGCCCGAGCAGCTTGGCCCGCCCCACGAGGGCCTGCTCGCCATCCAGTGGTTCAGGGTGCATCGGAGCGAGCGGCGGCTCGAAGGTGTCGTCGAGCAGATCGATTCGTTCGGCAACCTGATCACGAACATTACAGTCGACATGCTCGAAGGTCGTCCGACAGACGAACGCGCCTGCATTATTTGTAGTATTTACGAGACCTTCGGCATCTACGGCAGCTATGCCGATCAGCCGCCCGGCACGCTTGCGGCGCTCATCGGATCGAGCGGCCAGCTCGAACTGGCCGTCGTGGGCGACAACGCCGCGAGTCGGCTCGGCATTGAAATTGGAGCGATGGTGATCGTTGCCTGGGAATGAAACCGACACGCGAACAACTTGAAACATGGGACCGAACGCTGGTTTGGAACGCGTTCACCCAGATGGTCGAACACGAGCCCCTGCTGCTGGAACGCGGCGAGGGATGTACGCTCGTCGATATTGATGGCAACCGTTACCTCGACGGCGTAAGCAGCCTGTGGTGCAATATCCACGGACATCGCCATCCGCGGATCGACGCGGCCATTCGCGAGCAACTCGACCGCGTGGCTCACGTGACGAACCTTGGCTCGTCAAACTCGACCACCATCAGGCTGGCTCGCCGACTGGTCGACCTCGCGCCGGAGGGTCTCGGGCACGTGTTCTTCTCGGATGACGGAGCCACGGCCGTCGAAGTCGCCCTGAAAATGGCCTTCCAATACTGGCGGCAGCGAGCCAATCCCCGCCCGGAAAAGACCGTCTACATCACCCTGGGTGATGCCTACCACAGCGACACGCTGGGCAGCATGAGCGTTGGCGGAGTCGAGCGCTTCCACGCCATGTTCCAGCCCCTGTTGTTCGACGTGCTCCGCTTGCCGCCGCCCGACGCTTCTCGGCCGCCTGGGGGAGTGACGTCCGAAGAACTCGCGGCGCATCACCTTGCGAAGCTCGAACACGTTCTTCAAGAGAACCATCGGCGCGATGATTATCGAACCACTCGTGCAGGCGGCGGCCGGCATGATCGTGCATCCGCCGGACTACCTGCGAGGCGTGCGCGAACTGACGCGCAAGTACGACGTCCTGCTCATTGCCGACGAGGTGGCCGTTGGCATGGACCGGACCGGCAAGATGTTCGCCTGCGAACACGAGGACGTATCGCCCAACTTCCTATGCCTGGCCAAGGGGCTGACGGCGGGTATATGCCTTTGGCGGCCACGCTTGCCACCAACGCGATTTGGAACGCTTTCTTGGGCGACTATGCCGAGGGGAAGACGTTTTTCCATGGACACACCTACGGCGGGAATCCATTGGGCGCCGCCGCGGCGCTCGCTACGCTCGATGGCTTCGACGAGGAAAAAACGCTTGCTCAGTTTCCGCCCAAGATGGACCGCCTAGCGGCGCACCTAGCACCCATGGCCCAACTTCCGCACGTCGGTTTCGTCCGCCAGTGCGGCATGATCGCCGGCGTTGAAATGGTGCGGGACAGGGCAACCATGGCGCCCTATTCCTGAACCGAGCAGCGCGGCATCCTCGCCTGCCAACATGCCCGAAATCTCGGCGTCCTGCTCCGCCAGCTGGGCAATATCGTCATTCTCATGCCGCCCTTGGCAATCACATTGGATGAACTCGATCGGATTTGCACCGCCGCCGAGGCAGGTATTGAGGCGACCACGGGTTAACGCCGACTGTCGTACAGGTCGACACCGCTCGTGCCTTTACACGGGTATTGTCTCGAATCCAACGTTACAGCGGTTACCAATCCCGGGTATCAGTAAGCTCTTCGCGGCTTGCCGTATCCCTTGCAGCCCGCCGAACGTGGAGTATTCGGACCTGCCCGTCCTCAATGCAGAATAAAGCTCGCCAGATATTACGACGTCTTCCGCAGAGGAACTGGCGAATTTCCCGTTTCACCAGTTCCGTTTCTGGAGCGATACTGCATCGTTGTGGGTTTGTGGCCAGTGTACCCAAAGCCTGATGGAACCGGTCCAACCATTTGGCGGCCGTTTCCGGGGCATGTTCTGCAGCCCACCTGTAACCGGCGCGGATGTCCTCCTTCGCCGTTGCAGAAATGACCACTGAATAGATGTTCATTTCCGAATTGGGGCAGCGAGTTCTTGCCGAAGGTCTGCAAATACCTCATCGAGTGTTTGGAACCGGCCGGCTTCAAAATCGTGGAGCCCCGCACAAATGGCTTCAGCCGTTTCGGTCCGTTCTCGCTGGAGGAGCCGGAGGCCTTCAAGAACCATTTCTTGCGTCGACCGGTAATGGCCGCTCGCAAGTTCGTATTTGACAAACTGCTGGACGTCTTCCGGGAAGATGTTAGACATGGCTTATTCTCTCCTTACCGGGATGATACCATGTTTCGATGCCAATCGGCAATGCCCTTCTCGCAAACGTCTACCGCACCGCCACTTTGTCGTCATCTTTGTACTGCTTGCGTAACCGAGTCAATTCCCGCTTCAACTCCTGTACCACTGCGGCGTAGGCCGGATCGCCGTAAACACTGTTCAGTTCGCGCGGATCCTCCTGCAAATCGTACAGATCCCACTCATCGAGTTCATGGAAGTAGATTAGCTTGTACCGATCGGTGCGCACGCCATAGTGCTTGTTGATCATACCAATCATGGCCGTCTGGTAGCCGATCGCTTGCATGAGCTTGGCGACTGTTTGTTGGCTGCCGTCGAACTTGTGCGAATTACGAGCGAATCCGTTCAGGTGACTGCACTTGCTCGTCAGGATGGTCGCGCGGCTGGGACCGCAAATCGAATTGGTGCAAAAGCAGTTGGTGAATAACACCCCCTGCTCGGCCAACCGGTCGAGGTTCGGCGTCTTGTTCCGGTAGCTTCCATAGCAGAAAAGCGATTGGGCCGCATGGTCGTCGGCCATGATAAACAGGATGTTCGGGCGCTGGGCCTGGTCTGCAACGGTTGCCACTGGCAAAGCGATCAGGGCAAGCCAACCGGCGACAATGGAGAGGATCGCGGTTCGGCTCATATCGTGGGTTCTCCATGGCTAAAAGAAGGAACTGCGTGTCACGGCGAGTCGCTCCGCCGCGCGAGATCAAGCGGCTGCGCCGGACCCAATCGTTGGCGATAGCCAGCAGAATATTGGGGCGCTTACAACGCATGCGGTTTTCTCCAAGAGCAGTTTTGGGTTGAAAATTTAGTTTCGCACAGGAAAACGGCGAGCAGCATGGCGGTGCCGGCCAGGGCCAGGCGCCAGAGCGAAGCGGGCTCCTGAAAGAAGATCAGCGAAAAGGCTACGCCCAGGGGAATCTTGGCGTTGTTCATGACCGCCAGCGTGCCCAGCCGGGCGCGCCGGGCACCGAGATTCCAAAGCCAGAAGCCGATTCCCGAAGCCATCACGCCTAGGTAGACCAGCACGAGCCATTGACCGGGATCGGGGGCGAAGTTGGCCGGATTCCAGCCCCAGGCGGCAAAAGGTAGGGCGGCGAGTACCGCTCCGGCGTACATCCAGGCCATGACGGGGGCGTCGCGCATGCCCGGCAGTTTGCGCGCCAGGCGCCGGTAGCCGATCTGCCCCAGCGCAAAGCACAGGTTTGAAGCTTGAACCAGGAAAAATCCCGTCCACTGCCGTTCGGCATCCGGCACGCGCCAGACCAGGATGCCGGTTCCGGCGACCGCCAGTAGGGCGGCGGGCAGCAGCCGGGCCGGACGCCGGTCCCCGTCGAGCCAGGCGAGCAAAGCCACATGCAGCGGAGTGAAAATAGTGAACAGGGCCACCCGGTGCGACGGGAGAAAGCGAAAACTCGCGATGTAGAACACGTACATCAGCCCGAACTGCAGTCCCCCCAGCAGCAACAGGCGAAGGGCATCGCGGGCGACAATGCGAAACCGGAATGCAAACGGAGCAAAGATCAGCAGCGACAGCCCCAGTCGCACAACCGCTACGGCGGCGGGATCGAGGCCGGCTAGGCGATTACCGATTAGCCCGAACGAAAACGCCCAGACGCAGGATACCAGCAGCAGAATATACATCGGCGTTTTTGCGGCTCCAAGGCGACGAGACTGGCGAAACCTGCTTTCTCGCCGCAGTTCTGAATGCAGAAAAATCTTCGGATAGAATTGCGTTTTCGGACGGGAAATGCAAGCCCAGACGCGTCGATCCGATCTGCGTGCCTCAACGTTACTCGCATTTCGCCGGGCTTTCTCAGGAAGTGGTCCGCGGTAGCCGTTCACAAGGGGACTGCCCCCTTCGCATACAGCGGAGAAAACGGCGTCGTCGCCCCGTGAACGGTTACGGTCCGCGGTTGTACGAAAAAACGCAAACGTGAATATCCATTCGATTCTTCCAATATGACAACGAGGCTCGCCTCGCGCGCCCAAAGCGTCAGTCAGGAGCGAATCAGTCCGCGTTGTCGCATGGGTAGCCGTACCGGTCGAAGTAAAGCCGCCAGCGAAGCGTGATCTCTCGCCGCAGCTCGGGCGAAATTTCGTACCGGTTGGTCTTGAACTCGCGCTGCTCGCCAACAAACGGTTCGAGCGCGGGCCGAACGGCCTCGAAATCGCCCAGGTCAAGCTCCCGGTACAGCCGCTCCATCTCGGCCATGGGATTTGCCACCAGATTCTCGTAACGCACATCGGCAATCTGCCCTTGGGGAATGCGCGGACGATCGCGCTCGAACGCCTCGTACATGCGGCAGAACGTATTGAATACTTGCTCTTCGATTCCCTTAAACCGCGGTACCTGCAAACCGTGGTCCCGGTACAGGGCCGACCAGAGATTGATGGTCGAGGGGAAGAGTACGTATGGATCTCGCACGATGTGGATGAATCTCGCTCGGGGAAACATGTCCAGAAGCACCCCGACACGCGCCGTGTGCGGCGGCGACTTAAGAACGATCCGCTTGCGCGCTCGGATGGTCAGGCACTTCAGGAACCAGATGAACCGCTTTTTCCAATGGGCCAACGCCTCGGGGGAAACGTCGGCCATGTCGAGGTACTCGCCATCTTGCGGCCGGTTCGGAAACGCGATGGTCAAGTAGGGCGACCGCAGCCCCAGACTGCACAGAGCAAACTCATCCTCTTGCGGCCGTTCCCAGCCAGCGGCCACGTTGTCCATCGGCCGGGTCGCGGGCAGCAGGTACTTCACCCACGGCTTAATAAACGCTCCCGACGCCAGGAAATGATTCGGAGCGAACACATCGTAAGTTCCCGGGTAGGTGAACCGCTCGTCGCGAACTAGCAGTTCGTGCAGGTAGGTCGTTCCGCTGCGCCAATGCCCGATGACGAACACGGGATCGTCAACCAGCTCGGTCTGATCGATTGCCTGCCCGAACCGCATCTGCTGAAGCACAGAGAAGAAAAAATTAAACGGCGCGAACCCAGTGATGATACTCGCCATGGCCCAACGGCGGGGCGCGATAGCACAGTGGTTCCTTGCCAGCAGACCAAACCAGCCGGCGGTGTTCATGCCGTGCCAGAACCGTGGCGTCCATGCGCGGAACTTCGATCCGGTTTTTCGCGTGTGCTGTACCGACTTGGACGCCATGGATTTTGCCACAACCACACACACCTTCCTGTTTTGCCTCGTTGATACTCCCGAACAACCGCTCCATAGCGTACCAGAGAACGCCCCAATTCGACAAGTCGAACTCGGCATGAACTCAGTCTATGGGGGGTTGAGCTATTCCGCAGGGATGCCTTGACGCAAGCGAGTCGTCTTGGTGCAATGGCGTAAAAGGACACAACTGTGAAAAAGCACCTGATTCTGTTTCTGAAGATCGTCATTTCGGTGGCCATTCTGGCCTATTTGGTTCACGATGCTCTGCGCGATTCGGATGCCGTCGGACGGCTCCGGGGCGATCCGAAGAACTGGCGGCTCCTGCTGGCGGCATGGGCCGTGTGCGCGGTCGCCGTGTTGCTTACCCAGGTTCGCTGGTGGTATCTGGTCCATGCGCTCGAACTGCCGCTTTCACTCCGTAACGCGCTACGGATCAGTTTTCTGGGCTACCTGTTCAATCTGGCGCCAATGGGAATCGTTGGCGGCGACTTGATCAAGGCGGTGATGTTGGCGAGGGAGCATAGGGACCATCGCACTCGTGCGGTGGCCTCGGTGGTTGCCGATCGGGTGGTTGGCCTCTATGTCGTGTTTGTCGTGCTCGCGACGGCCATCCTCGTTTTGGGGTTCCAGAACCACGCAAACGTCGATATTCGCTGGGCTTGCCGCATAGCTTTGGGAGTCACCGCCGTCGCAACGCTGGGCGTGGGAGTATGGTTTCACGTCGGTGCAGGCACCGGACACATCGTCCAATCGCTCATCCGGTCGCCACGATTCGGCAACATGGCCGAGAAACTCATCGAGACCAGCCGCATGTACCACAAGCGGCCCGGCGTGCTTCTGATGTCAGGCATCATGAGCGTTGGCGTCCACTGCCTGCTTGCCGTGGGTATCTACCTGATCGCCCTGGGCCTGCCCGACCGCACTCTGCCGCTGGCGGAGCATTTCGTGGTCGTTCCGTTGAGTACGGTCGCGAGCGTGATCCCCCTTCCTGCGGGTCCGCAGGAAGGGACCATTCAGTTTCTCTACAGCCAGCTTGCCGACGCCGGAACCAAGGGGCTCGTGGTTGGTTTGGTCTACCGAATGATTACAATTCTCATTGCTTTAATAGGTGTTTGTTACTATCTCGGTGCCCGTCAAGAGGTTGCCCAAGCCTTCCATCAAGTGGAAGAGTATGAACATACGGCAGGTGTATCCGGGTAGTGGAGAAGCCGCGAGAAATTTTGCCGCACAAGGGTAGGAGGGCTACTAGCCGCACTCTGGCCAATTGGGTATGCTAGACGCAGTCTTGCACGATGGTCGGGATTCCCGGAAACGGCGTCTAGGCCGGCTTGACCCTTACACCCACAACCGGAGGCGATTCGATGGTTGGGCAGTTACCGATTCTGCTGGCGCAGGGCAATACGCCCCTGATGATCTTCGGCGGCTTGGTCTTCCTCTTTTTTGCGTTCATCTTCGCGGTCCTGGTCCTCGTGTACGGCGGTATCTGGTTCCAGGCGTACATGTCCAACGCCAACATCAGCCTGTGGAGTCTGGTGGGCATGAGTCTTCGCAAGGTCAACGCGAAGGTGATTGTGCAGGCGAAGATCATGGCCATCCAGTCGGGCACCGGGTCGGAGCGTGACACGGGCATTACCACGCGGCGGCTGGAGGCCCATTACCTGGCCGGTGGCAATGTTCCCAGCGTCATTCGAGCGATCATCGCAGCCAATCGTGCTGATATCGACCTCGACTTCGACCGCGCCGCGGCAATCGACTTGGCCGGGCGCGACGTCCTCGAAGCGGTGCAAACCAGCGTTTACCCCAAGGTCATCGACTGCCCCGATCCTCAACGCTCCCAGAGAAGCACCCTCAGCGCCATCGCCAGAAACGGGGTGGAACTGAAAGTGCGCGCTCGGGTAACCGTGCGGACCAACCTCGAACAGCTCATTGGCGGCGCCACGGAAGAAACGATCATCGCTCGGGTAGGCGAGGGCATCATCACGTCCATCGGCTCGACCGACACCCACTTGGCCGTCATGGAGAAGCCGGACAAGATATCGAAGGCCGTCTTGGCGCGTGGACTCGATGCTCAGACCGCCTTTGAGATTGTTTCGATCGACATTGCCGACATTGACGTCGGCGAGAATATTGGTGCCCGCCTTCAGACCGACCAAGCCAACGCCGACATGCGTGTTGCCCGGGCGAAAGCCGAGGAACGTCGCGCCCTGGCCAGTGCTCGCGAGCAGGAAATGAAGGCTGAAGTGGCTCGCAATCGGGCCAAGGTCGTACTCGCCGAAGCCGATATCCCCATGGCCATGGCCACGGCGTTCCGCGAAGGGAACATGCTGGTTGCAACCGCACACTCGAACGGGGAGTAGCTGCGTGGCGTCGGTGGGCTGTTGTAGCCCGAATTATTTCGCTCATCCGACTCTGAATCGTATCTGCGGCTCTGAAGTACACCCATGGCTCTGAATCGAGCCTGTCAGTTGGCCGGTTCGGCGATGGGCACAATCGCTAAACGCTCCGCATCGGGCTACTTGCCGGCCGCGTCCAGCGCGAGACCCTGCTCGACGAATCGCTCGACTGTTTCGGCACTCTGCTTGCCGATCAGTTTGCGGCGGGCCCAACCGTTCTTCGTCTTGCGGAACATGATCAGTTGTGGGACCGGGCCACCACCGGTAAGTCGCTTGGCCAAGCCCGCTTCATCGTCGGCATTGACCCGGGCAAAGACGATCTTCCCGAAGCACCGCCGCTTGCGAAGCTCGGGCAGGATGTGCCGCTTCATGGCTTGGCACGGCGGACACCACTCGGTACCAACCATGACGACCATCGGCTTCCCTGTCTCCACAATAGCCTTGTAGGCTGCCGCGTACGTTTCGGCTTCTGTCTTTTTCTCTGACGTGGCGATCGGCAGAAGCATGGCGGCAGCCAACATCAGGCTCATCATGGTCAATTCTCCAAAAGGCAGGTGGGCAGCTTGGCGGGACGTCCGGTGGGGCCAAACGGTAGGGCGTACGGGGCCGCATTAGCGGCGGGGCGTAACCTGTGGACGAACGCCCAATCGCCACTCATGGCAACTTTGTAGTTTACTCAAAGAAATCTTGCGGGCAAGGGGGATCGTAGCGATTTTTCTTGATCGTCCCAAAGCGGCGCGGAAGCAGGGCCACGTTTCCGCTGGCCGAAGGGCGACTCCGGGATTCAAACGACAGACTATACGCTTGGGGGGCTGTCGCAGCAGCTTCAACGACGATAAAGTAGACTGTCATCGGGGTTCTTACCCCGATTCCGATTCTTGCGTTCTCGTGGACACTCCTCGAATGGGCCGTTTATGAAGCTCCGAGTTGGTCTGATCGGCCTGGGCGATGCCTGGCAGCAACTGCACGCGCCGGCACTCCGCATACTATCCGACCGGTTCGACGTTCGGGCCGTGTGCGATCAGGTGTGCCATCGTGCACAGCAGGCGGCCAGCGAGTTTGGCGCCAGTGCGGTCGACGGGTATCGGGCGTTGGTTCGTCGCGAAGATATCGATGCGATTCTGATCCTGGCGCCCCAGTGGTACGGCACGCTGCCGATTCTGGCCGCTTGTGAGGCGGGGAAAGCAATCTATTGCGCCGCCGGCCTGGACCTCGAGCCGGACGAGGCCCGCCTGGTGAAGCAACGCGTCGAGCAGACGGGAATCGCCTTCGTGGCCGAGTTTCCCTGCCGGCAAGCACCAGCCACCATCCGCCTGAAGGAACTGATAGCGACCCGGCTTGGCAGTTCTCGCTTGCTGTTCTGCCACCGCCGAATCGCCGTGCCGTCGGCCAAATGCCATCTGACCGGCTGCTCGCTCCAGCATTTGGCCATTCGCGACCTGATCGAACTGGTCGACTGGTGCCGGTACGTGGTCGACTGCGAACCGACTTGGGTAACCGGGTTGATGCACCTCGGCGACGACGACATGCCGTGCGAGGACTACCAGATGATGACCCTCGATTTCTCGGAGCGGGCGAAGCCGGGCACCGGGCCGGTGGCCCAGATTAGCTGTGGCCGATATATCCCGGCTGACTGGAAGGAAGCCATCGGATACCGCCCGCTCGCCGACCTGCAAATAGCCTGTCAGAACGGCACCGCGTTTGTCGACCTACCGGCTTCGCTCGTCTGGTTTGACGATGCCGGCCGGCATCAGGAATCGCTCGGCGGCGAACGGCCCGTTGGCGAGCAGCTTCTGAACCACTTCCACCGCGCCGTCACCAGTTTGCTGCGCCGCGCGTGTGACCTGGAAGACGCGTATCGGGCGCTGTGGATCGTGCAGCAGGCGCGCCGCAGCCACGAACTTGGGCAGCGGATCGAACTATGACTGCTCTTGTTCCGGCGGTGATCCCGCGCCGTCCTCGCCCAAGCACTCGAGTTCCTCGAGCCAGAGGCGAATTTCGTTGTCGTATTCGCTGGCCAGGTCGCCCTTGATCAACTGTCGGTGGAAACTGGCCGCGCCCTCCTTCACCAGCTCGGCCGCTTCAGCGCTGGGGAAGCGGCGCGACGGATCCGGAGCCACCAATCCTCGACAAAAGCTCATCAGAAGCTCATTGCACACGACTTCTTCCGGCAGGATGCGGGCAAGCCGCTGGGCCAAAAATCGCTTCGCCTCCAGAAGTTCCTGGTAGCTCTTCAAGCCGGCGAAAGGCGATGAACCCGACAGCATTTCAATGAGCACATACCCCAGGCTGGCCAAGTCGCTGCGCGGCGTGCAAGCCTCGCCATCGAGGACCTCGGGGGCGGCATAGGTAGGCGTGCAACTCCGCCGGCCCGGCACATCCTCCATCTCGAACGCCGACCCCAAGTCGACGATCTTCGCGTTTCCCGTCCGCTTGAGCATGATGTTCGACGGCTTCAGGTCGCCGTGAACGATCCCATGCCGGTGCAACGCGGCCAGCGCGGCAAGGCAGTCGCGCACAATCGCAATCGCAACGCCTGGCTTCACGCGAGGCTGGATCGGCCCCGCCGTTACAATCACCTGGTTGATGTACCGCCACCGCTTGTTGCTCACGTGGTAGTGAATCCACTCGAGCATCTTCGTGGTGAGTAGTTGCTTCAGGTCGAACCCGTCAACCCACTCCATCTCCATCAAGCGAATGCGCTCTCGGTCGATCCAGTTGTGGACATCGAGTAGGTTGTCCTGCTGGATTTGGGCCACGTGAGCGGCCACCTGGGCCATGCGACCCATTGCTTCGTCGTACGATCGTTCGTCCTCATACCGCTCCGGCGAGAAGACCTTTACGGCCACCGGCAGCGTGAAACTGTCCGTGCCGCGCCGTTCACTCAAGTACACGACGCCCTGACCGCCGGAACCCAGTACGCGAAGCAACTGATGGTGTTCCGTCCAACTCAATCGTTGCTGATCGAGGATTTGCTTGTATCGGGCAATCAATTCGTCGCAACAATGAACGGCCGGATGTCCACCCCACGTGCGGGTGGCACTTCCCTCTAAAAAGGTTGTGGTAGCCATCGGAAGAACACCCGGAAGCAAGAATGACGGAAGGGTTACGGCAGTTATCATACCCTACGGACCGGATAAGTGTCCATACGAGAACCGGGAAAAGCTGGAAGCGACGTGTCAGCGAAGTGACGCCCCGCCAGGGCAAGCTAGGCTTGAAGAAAAGTATTGTGTGGGTCACGTATTGTGGAGAAATAACATGAGAAATATGGGTCTATGTCATCCAATTCGTCGCCGTGGGATCGGAACGACCGAAATGGCCTTTGTTCTTGGCGTGGTTGCGCTGGCCATCATTGTCACGGTCATCCAGCTCGGGCGTAACGCGTCCGAAGAACTCGCTTCCACCGCCGTCGCGGTGGGCGATCCGCGGCAGCTTACCAATCACACTCGGCTCGGCGGCGCGGGAATTACGCCGCAAACTCCGGCGAACGGCAGTTCGTCTGACTCGTCTGGCGGCGGTGCCTCGGGTGCCAGTCAGACTGACTCGAACGCTTCGGGTGGAAGCGGCACCGGCCAAACCGACAATGCCGACGGCAGTTCCGGTGGTACGGGTACGGGCACCGACATGGGCGACGACGCGACCAGCGATGCCGACGATAGTTCCAGTGAAGACTCCGATGGAGACTCAAATAGTGGCAACGGAGGTGGCTCCGGAGGTGGTGGTGGTGGCAACGGTGGCGGCAACGGTGGTAGCAACGGTGGTGGCAACGGTGGCGGCAACGGTGGTGGCAACGGTGGCGGCAACGGTGGTAGCAACGGTGGTAGCAACGGTGGTGGCAACGGTGGTGGCAACGGCGGCGGCAACGGCGGCGGCAACGGCGGCGATGGTGGCGGGTTCTGGGGGTGGCTGTTTGGCTGGTAAGTCTTCCCGGCTTGCGGCTTATCGAGTCGATGTGGCCCGCTTCCGTGAGGCCCAAAGACCACGCATTGCCGAGCGACGTTGAGACAGGTCGCTTGTCTCTAAGCCTTGTCTCTTTCTTTCGCGCGTCGGACGAGTAGTGGCTCGCCTCAGTTATTCGACGGATCGGCTCTGCGCACCTTCCGTCCCGGTTTTGAGACGGCGTGTCAGGCCGACCCATGCGCCTGCTGCCGTTCTTTACGCTTGCGTCCCATTGTGGTCCTCCCGCTTCAGGTACCAGCCCCCGCGCATGTTGACCCGCAGTCGCCGGTCGTCGATACTGATGTGCGCGTCAGGCTCGCGAGTCCGACGTCCCGAAAACCGCCCGTCTTGCCGCAGGTGTACCGATGCAACCCATGCTCCGTAGGGGAAGCGATGCCTCTTCTTATTCACTGGGCTCATTGCTACATAGAATAGCTACACTTATACTTGCTCTCGTCACCCCAAGTCTGTCAATAACAGCGACGAAATGCGATGGAAAAGAGACACTTGGCAGTGTACCAAACATCGTACTAATACTTGCCGACGATCTCGGTTATGCCGACGTTAGTTGCTATGGCGGGAAGATTCCGACGCCGAATGTCGACTGCCTAGCCGCTGAAGGCATGCGTTTCACCGACGCGCATTCCACCTCGTCGGTCTGCACGCCAACGCGCTACGGGCTGCTTACGGGACGATACAACTGGCGCACAAAGCTGCAACGCGGCGTGCTGGGCGGCCTCAGCCCGCGACTCATCGAGCCCGGCCGAATGACGCTGGTGTCGATGCTTAAGGCGGAAGGGTACCATACGGCATGCATCGGTAAATGGCACCTGGGCATGGATTGGGGCGTCAAGCCAGGAGTGAAAGTCTCGGAGTTGAGCATCGAGCCGCGCGAGCAGGTGTTCAACGTCGACTTCGCGCAGCCGATTACGAACGGGCCGAATAGCGTTGGATTCGACTACTACTACGGCATCAGTGCGTCACTCGACATGGTGCCGTACACCTTTATCGAAAACGACCAGGTTGCATCGCTGCCAACCCAGGATCGCGACTTTCCGATGATGCACGACCACACGCCGAGCCGGCGAACTCGAAAGGGCCCCACCGCGCCCGACTTCGACGCCGCCGACGTACTGCCCATTCTCGCCCGCAAGTCGATCGAATATATCGATCGGTGCGCAGCGGACGCACGCGGCGGACGACCTTTCTTCCTGTATGTACCGTTTACTTCGCCGCATACGCCCATCTTGCCTACACCCCAGTGGCAGGGTAAGAGCGGCATCAACCCGTATGCCGACTTCGTCATGGAAACCGACTGGGCCGTGGGCGAGATACTCAAGGCTCTTGACCAGCACCAGCTTGCTGGGAAGACGCTGGTTCTATTCACCAGCGACAACGGCTGTTCTCCGCAGGCGAAGTTCGACGAGTTGGCCGAGTACGAGCATCATCCCAGCGGCCCACTGCGAGGCCACAAGGCTGACCTGTTCGAGGGTGGACATCGTATTCCGCTCATTGTGCGATGGCCCGGGCAGATTCCCGCCGGAGCCAAGAGCAACCAGCTCGTCTGCCAGAGCGACGTCATGGCGGCTGTAGCCGAGATTCTCGGCCTTTCCTTACCGGCCAACGCCGGCGAGGACAGCATCAGTTTCCTGGCGACGCTTCGTACCGGCGCCAGCAGCGGTCGTGATCAGCTCGTATCGCATTCGGTCAACGGGAGCTTTGCTATCCGCCAGGGTCGATGGAAGCTCTTGACGTGCCCCGACTCGGGCGGTTGGAGCGTGCCTCGGCCGGGCACGAAGCAAGCTGCCGAGCTGCCGCCAATGCAGCTTTATGATCTGGACGACGACCTGGGCGAGCAGGAGAATCTGCTCCAGAAGCATCCCGAAAAAGTCCGGGAGCTGATCGATCTACTGGAACGACTCGTGGCCGAGGGGCGAAGCACTCCCGGCCCGCGCCAGCCCAACCACGGTCCCATCGACATCCGCGCCAACGAGTCCAGGTGACGCCATGCTCAAGCCGCTTCCCGTCGTCTTTCTGGGGCCTAATAATGAATCCGATCGGTATAGCTGCATCCGATCAGGTACATACGCCTACCGTTTTTTTCCTGTCGAGTAATGTGAGCGACCTGGGCGGTTAGATAAGTGACTTTCGACGGCAGGCTAGAGCGTCATCCGGCGTTGTTCGATGGGAAATTTCGGCGGCACAACCGGGGTAGGATACTTACCCTCGTGAATAAATGTGCGATTCCGACCGTAACGCTTCGCCTCCATGAGCGTGGCCTCCGCGCGGGCCATGACGCTGTTGGGCGTGTCGTCATCGACTGTCTCCGCAACACCGCAACTGACCGTGATCCGAATTTCGGATCGTTTGTACTCGAAGCAGGCAAGCTCAACGATCTGCCGAAGCCGCTCGACGGCGTTCGTCGTGGTGCGAAGGTCGGAGTCGTGGAACAACAGGACAAAGCACTCACCGCTGAACCGAGCAAGCCGTGCCCGGTTCCCAGTCTCGGCAATGATCAGCTTGCCGAAGGCATGAAGCAACTGATTGCCCACGGTATGGCCAAACTCCTCGTTCACCCGGCCAAACTCGTCGATATCGATGGCCGCTACCGAAAGCGTGTCGAGTCGTTCGTCGCCATCTTGCATCCATTGGAGCAATGCTCCCTCGAGCGACTCGCGACTCTCGGCACCGGTGAGTGCGTCGCGCAGTCTTACAGGTTCCAGATCGGTAAGGCGATTTTCCTCGCGAGCCAGTTCGATACCGACTTCCTGGAGCGTGTCTCGCACTCGCAGGTTGGCGTCGATCAGCTTGGTGGTTTCGCCAATCATAACACGACATCCTTGCTTGAGGTCGTCGACGTAGGGGAACGCGGCGACGGCCCGCTCGGTTGACTCGATTTGCGCATCCTGCTGTCTGAAGGCCTCTTCCAACTTGCCGTGAACGGCCCCGAACTCCGGTGTTTTGCCCCAGATATCATCGAGACCCGCCTGGGCCTGCTCGCGCTGTTCCGCATACTCCCGGCTGGCCTCGAGTAGCGACTCCAGACACGCGCGGAGCGAGTCGCTATCGGGATCCTCGGCCCGCGCCCGCAGTTCCAAGTCGGTCTGGCCAAGTTGCTCTTGATACTGCTCGACCTCGGAAAGAAGGGCCTCGATCGTCTTGTCGCCGGTGGAAGGACTCGCCGGGCGCCGAGGCAATGTATCGGCTGCGTTAGCGTCAGGACATGCCAGAGTCACGACTTCCAGTGGGTCAGCCGCTGCACCTGCTTCCTCGTCGCGAGCTAGCGAGGACACATCGCTTTCCGATACCGAAGAACTCGATCTCGCGTTAGGGCTTCCTTCGGGAGCGCCCACCGCTGCTTCCGGCAAGACCGTTGTGTCTTGCAGACTCCCGCCGCCTAGTTCCTTGGGTTGACGCGAGATAACCGCATCGTCCATGGGCGACTCGGAGATTCCACCTGACGATGGGTGCAACATATCCCTTTCCGTCTCGGGCACCGCCTCGGCGTGTTTTCCGCCGGTGTCGACATCCACGGGCTCATCGACTATGTGTGGAACGCCGTCAAGCAGAGCGGCGGCATTCGATGCGGTGGGGCTCGTCTGCTCAGAGGCGGCCCCCAACCCGGTTGGCACGCTTGGCATGACCGCCTCCCCTCGATCGGCTCTCTCGGCGAGTTCCATCGAAGCGTCGACCGCCGGGTTCTCTGCCCAAGAAATACTGTCGTCAAAGTCCCCGTCTGATGGGATACTGGCCCGATAACGCCTGCCGAGATGCAACGCGATCGCAAACCCGAGGCAGGCGTTCAGGGAGCCGATTAGGAAGATGAACCAGACGGCACTCATTGGGTCTCCAACGGGCGTAGTCACAAGAGTGACCTCTTACCACCCCTTTCCCGGCGATGGCACACTCGGTTCCCGCGCCGGGTATGGTCTTGGAAAACTCTACGTTATTGGGCGCTTCCGCGTCGGCTGCCAAAGCAAGGAGCATGCATCCCCACCAGCAACGTGCGCAGTTTCCATCGCAATGGGTGTTATTGGCGCGTATCGTGACGATAGAGTAGCACGAGAAGCCATTAGTCGGCCCCCCGAAAGAGCATTGCGCTCCCGTCGATGCCTCGGTGGTCACCAGTTTAGCTCGACGGCCTCTTCCCAGTGCTCGTACAGGACGGCAAGAGCTGCCTTCCGCTGGTCGATTCGGTTCATAAGTTCCCGAACCAGTTCGCCATCGCGGTGGGTCGCGCCGTCAGCCAACTCCGCGTGGAGACATTCCACTTCGGTTTCAGACTGGAAAATCTCGGCTTCCAGATCGGCCACTTTCCGATAGGGAAATCGACGGCGGCGTTTCGTATTCGACGCGGCCGATTCCGGGGGTGGCGCCTTGGCCGGAGCAGACGTCTTGCCGGGCGTCGCGACCAGCGCCGGCGCCGACTGTTCCGTTATCATGCGTTGATAGACGTCGTAATTACCCACAACCACCCGGACTCGGTCCGGTTCGATCACGAGCAGATGATCCGCGACCCGGTTTAGAAAATATCGGTCGTGGCTGACGAAAAGCACCGTGCCGTCAAACTTCAGCAACGCCTGCTCCAGGGCATCGCGGGCCCAAAGGTCGAGGTGATTCGTTGGCTCGTCAAGTACCAGCAAATTGGCCTCGGCCAGACACAGGCGGGCGAGGGCCACGCGACAGCGTTCGCCACCGCTGAGATTTTCAACCGGCTGAAGTTGAGTGTCGCCGCCGAGGCCGAACCGGCCGAGCAGGTTCCGGCGCCTTTGGATGTCAATCGAGCCTTTGGGCGGTCGCACGGCATCGACGGCTTGCATGTCGTCGTGCAGTTCGTGGAGGTGCTGGTCAAAGTAACCGAGCTTCACGCCGTGTCCCAAGGAAGCGTGTCCTTCATCAATTTCGAGCAAGCCGACCAGGCACTTCAAGAGCGTGGTCTTGCCGCATCCATTAGGCCCGAGCAAGCCCCAGCGTTCGCCACGGATAATGTCGAACGTAACGTTTCGAAACAGTGGCCGATCGAATGACTTGCCCAATCGTTCCGCGCGAACGACCAGGTCGCCGGACCGGGTTGTGGCGGGGAATGCCATGGGGGGCGCTGCGATTTCGCGCGGCAGCGGCACGGACTCAATTCGTTCGAGCTTCTTGCGGCGGTCCTCGGCCTGGGTGTGTTTTTGGCCGTAGGCGTTGCGCCGAATGAAATCTTCGGTCTTGGCTATTTCGGTCTGCTGTTTCTCGTAGGTGCGACGTTCCACGAGCAGCCGCTCTTGCTTCTGCCGCCAGTAGGCCGAAAAGTTGCCGACATAGGAGTCGACCGTGCCATGCACCAGTTCGAGCGCACGCGTGGCCACGCGATCCAAGAGCGACCGGTCGTGGCTCACCACGATGACGGCCGCGGAACTCTCCAGTAGGAAGCTCTCCAGCCATTGCGTGGCTTCGATGTCGAGATGGTTGGACGGTTCGTCAAGCAGCATGAGGTTCGGCTCCGCTAGCAGGAGTTTTGCCAGCATCAGCCGATTCTGCTCACCGCCGCTGAGACTCTCGACAGACTGCTGAAAGGCCGTCTCGCCAAAGCCCAACCCGCCCAGGACTCGCTCGATTTTGTGGTCCAAGTTGTAGGCGTCGCGCCGGTCGAGTTCCTGCTGCAAGTGATCGTAACGGGCGGCCAGACGGCGCATGTCGTCCGCGTCGGTTTCCGCCAGGGCCTCGGCCACCGACTGGGCTTCATGCTGAAGTGTCAGAAGGTCGGCCAGCGCCGATTTCGCCTCGTCGTACACGCACTGCACGCCTGCCAGATGCACCTGCTGCTCAAATGAACCGGCATGAATGGTGGGATGTAGCGCCACCGTGCCGGCATCCGGCTCTTCCTTGCCGGCGATGATTTGCAGCAAGGTTGACTTCCCGCAGCCGTTGGGGCCGACCAGCGCAATCCGTTCGCCCGGATGGACCTGGAATGTCACGCCATCAAGCACGGGCTCCGGGCCGTAGTGCTTGACGATTCGCTGGACGTCGAGAACGATCATGGGTTACCCGGCGAATTCGAATGACTCGACGCCAGGCACGCCGGGGCGAGCGACGAATAGCCCGCCGGAGTACGGCTGGGCACGCTGTTCCTCCTCGGTCAGATCGATTCGGGCGGTGGTAATGTAGAGATCGTCCAGGTTGGGACCACCAAAGGCGCAGGCGGTAACCTTCTGGGCTGGGACTTCGATGGCCTGGAGGGTGGCTCCGGTTGCCGGGTTCCAGCAACTCACTCGGCCGCCGCGGAAGTGGGCAATCCACAACATGCCGCGTGCATCGATGGTCATGCCGTCAGCGCTTCCGGCGCCATCGGGAAAGTTGACGACCACGCGGCGATTGGCGATGTGGCCCGTCTCCGCCTCGTAATCGAACGCGGCGACCTGGCGCGTGGGTGTGTCGATATAATACATGGTGCGATGGTCAAGGCTCCACACAATGCCGTTCGATGTGGTCACGTTCGCCAGCATGTGATGAACCGTCAGGTCGGGATCGAGCCGCCAGAGATTGGCGGTGCCCGGTTGGCGAGCAAGGCTCATGGTACCCACCCAAAAGCGGCCCGCCGGGTCGCACTTGCCGTCGTTGAACCGGTTATCGGCTAAATCGGCTTCCGGATCGCACAGGATGGTCACCTGTTCGCTAGCCATATCGAGGAATGCCAGCCCATGATGGAGGGCTAAGAGCAATCCTCCACTCCGGCGCACCACAACGGCGCCAACCTTTTGGCCGACATCGATGACGCGGTCAGTGCCATCAACCGGGTTGAAGACATGGACCTCATTGCGATTGATATCGACCCAATACAGCCGTTGCGACGGAGCGTGCCAGATTGGCCCCTCGCCAAGATTTGCCTTCGCATCCAGTAACAGTTCAGCCTGCATGTTCCACTCGCTGCAGAAGGGTGCGGCGTCTTTCAAGTGATTGGGCACTCCGTTTTCAGGTGCGAACGGTGCTCTGTTGGAGTCCCGGCTTTGGCCGGAAAGGAATAACCGCCGTAACCGTTCACAGGGGGACTGTCCCCTTCGCATTTAGCGGCGAAAACTGCCTGCGCCGCTCCGTGAACGGTTACTAACCGCCTAAAGGCGGGACTCCAACAATGTCGGCCTGCACCCAGAAACGGGATAGCCAGTGAATGTGAATCAAACCCCCTCTTGTACCCGAAATGACGGTTTGCCGCAACCGGGTGAGGCACGATGAGGCGGCTGTGACTTGACCGCGGAATCGCGGTCGAGGAAACTGGTGCCTGAGTCGAATGGCACTGCCGCTTACGCTGTAAGGACTTAGGTGGATCGCGTCTGAGTCTGGCAACTATGCACGTCTTTGCGAAGGAGTACAACGATGGGACGATGGTCGATTCCGCTCGGTTTTATTGCCATTGGCGCCGTAATGCTGGCTTCTCGGGCACGGTCGGCCGACGAAGGGGGGGCGGCAACCGGTTCGGTCCGGCCAGAGGCCAATGCCCCTTCGCTTCGTACCGTTTACGATTTCGGTGCGGTCGGCGATGGCGTTGCCGACGATACGGAGGCCCTCCAACGGGCGGTCGATTCCGGCGCGGGCGATGTCCTGTTCCCGCGAGGAACGTACCGCATCTCGCGACCGATTGAAATCAATCTCGCCCAAAACGGCCCGATCGGTCTGGCCGGAACCGGTGTGGCCAGAGTCGTCATGGCCGGCCCAGGGCCGGCGTTTCGTTTTCTCGGCTCGCACGGCGGCACGGCCTCGCCCAAAACCGTTCAACCGGGCGTGTGGCAGCGAGAGCGAACGCCCATGGCCGACGGCCTGGAAATCGTGGGGGAACACGAGGAGGCCGTCGGAATCGAGGCATCGGGAACTATGCAGCTTACGCTGACGCGGCTGACCATCCGGCGTGCCCTTCACGCGGTCCATCTGGTCGGAAGCAACCGGAACGTCATCGTGGCCAACTGCCACTTCTACGAAAATCGCGGCATTGGCCTGTACCTCGACAACGTCAGTCTGCACCAAACCAACGTCAACGGCTGCCACGTCAGCTACAACGCGGGCGGCGGCATTGTGGCGCGTGGCGGAGACGTGCGAAATTTGCACGTTGCAGGATGCGATGTCGAAAGCAACATGGGCGACGAGGGGCCCTCAACGGCCAATATCCTGATCGACTCGCGGGGCGGCAAGTACGGCGTGGCGGAAGTCTCCATTACCGGATGCACCATCCAGCACAACCATCTTGGCGACGAATCGGCCAACATTCGCATCATCGGCAACGACGACCGCGAGTGCCGCTGGGGCCATGTGACCATCGCCAGCAACGTCCTCAGCGACGTGCAAATGAACGTTGACATCCGCGACGCGCGGGGCGTCACCCTCGTCGGCAACACGTTCTGGATGGGTTTCAGCTATGACCTGCGGGCTGTCAACTGCTCCAACCTCGTGCTTTCGGCGAACAATTTCGATCGGAATCCGCACTACGACTACGGTGTCGCACTCGAGGCCAAGGGCGGCATCCTGCTAGAGAACTGCCACGACGGCACCATCACCGGATTGCACGTCAACGGCGTACACACCCATCCGGCCGGCATGATGATCCGAGGCGGCTCGCGCCTGAACGTGGCGCAGTGTACCGTGCTGGATTGTCGCAATGCAGGCATGGTTGTCGAGGATCTTGCGAGAAGCCGAATCACCGGTTGCATGATTCGAAACGACGTTGAAGACGCCGGCCCCTGGACCGCGTTGGTTATTAAGGGCGGCGAGGAGAACCACCTGAACGACAATACCCTGGGGCCCGATCGGTAGTCGATGGTCCGGCCTTCGTCAAGAAGCGAGCGATTCCCCGCAAGGAAATTGAACCATGCCCTTACACCCTGCTTGTACCTCCGCGCGTTTTCGCGCCGCGACCATTCGTCGCGTCGCCCTGGCTTTGCTTCTGGCTGCCGCCGGGTTGGGTCGGTCGGTTGCGGCTGAGTCCACGCTGTTCGTCGCGCTTGGCGGAAGCGATGACTGGTCCGGACGGCAGGCCACGCCTGCCGTGGACGGCTCCGATGGCCCGCTTGCGACGGTGGCAACGGCCGTCGAGCGTTCGCGCCAGGGCGGAAGTGAGCACCTGCGGCGAATTGTACTGAAGGCCGGCCAATATTATCTGGAACAATCGATCGACCTGGGACCCGCCGATTCCAACCTTGTCATCGAGGCGGCCGAACGCGAGCAGGTGGTACTGTACGGCGGACGCCCCATTGGCGGATGGCGCCGCGACGGCGACCGGTTCTGGGCCGCCGACGTGCCGGAAATCGCGGACCGTTCCCGGGATTTTCGAATGCTCCTGGTCGGCGACCGGCTCGCTGCGCGGGCCCGGCTGCCACGGGAAGGGACCTTCTCGCACCTGACTGAGTTCAACGTCCCGTGGATGAGCACCACCGGCGGCGGCTGGAAGCGTAAACCGACTAACGAGGAGTTGAGCACGCTCTCGTACCGCCCCGAGAATCTTGGGGCCGGGTTGGACGTCCAGAATGCCGAGCTGACGATCTACCACATGTGGGACGAGTCGGTCGTTGGCATTGCGAAGAACGACCAAGGGAACCAAGTACTGACTTTTTCCAATCCGGCCGGCCACCCGCCCGGAGCATTCGGCGTGAAGAAGTTCGTCGTCTGGAACGTCCGAGAGGGGATGACCGAGCCGGGGCAGTGGTATCTCGACCGCACGGCCGGAAAGGTCGTCTACTGGCCCATGCCCGATGAGGACATGACGACGGCCCGAGTGATTGCGCCGCGGATCGACTCGATCCTGCGTATCCGCGGACAGGCCGACCGCCCGGTTCGCGACGTAACGATTGGCGGCCTCGTGCTTTCGGTGACCAATACGCCGTTGATCTCTGGCGGATTCGGCGCTGGGGCGTTTCCCGGAGCCGTCGAGTTGTTTAACGCAGAGAACTGCCGACTTGCCGGCCTGGAGGTCCGGAACGTGGCCGGGCAGGGGGTGAAAGCGTGGAATCTCACTGGTTGCGAGATTGAGGACTGCCGGGTTCATCACACCGGTGCCAGCGGCCTGAAGTTCGGCGGAGAGTGCCTCGTACGCAACAACCATGTTCACCACGTCGGCCAAGTCTATCCCAGCGGCATCGCCATCTGGGGCGGCGGGCGCGACGGCAAGGTGTGCCGCATCGAACACAACACGATCCACGACACCCCGTACACGGCCATCGCTTGCGGTGGTGACGACCACCGCATCGAGCATAACCGCATCTACCGGGCCATGCAGGTGCTCCATGACGGGGCAGGCATCTACATCACGTTCTGCAAGCGGATCGTGCTCCGTGGGAACCACGTCCACGACATCGTCGATTCGGGCGGGTATGGCGCCTCGGCTTACTACTTGGACGAGCAGGCCGAAAACTGTCTTGTGGAGGGCAACCTCAGCGTTCGGGTCGCCCGGCCCTCGCACAACCACATGGCGACAAAGAACATTATTCGCGGCAACGTGTTCATCTGCGAGGGAGACGCCACGCTCACCTTCCCCCGTTCGTCCGAATTCACGCTGGAGCAGAACGTGATTGTTGCCGAAGGCGCGATCCGAATTACGCGACCGGAGGCGATCGCCCGGGCGAACGAAAACGTGGTGTTCAGCCGGTCTGGTAAGGTGGAAGGCATTACGCTGGACGACTACCGACACGCCCAGGCCCAGCCCATTCCGGCCAGTTCCGGCTGGCTGCATGTCGACCCGGAGCTGACCGGCTGTGAGCGCGGCCGCGTGCAGTTCGGACCGGCCAGTGCGGCAGCCAGACTTGGGCTGCCGGCACTGGACGTCAGCACGGCGGGAACACCGGGAACGACGCCCTGACCAGGCATGGGAAGGCGGACAGACTCTTAGTGAAGCTTTTTCGGATTTTCGCCGATTAACGATTGTAGGGAATGTATGCTCTGCCGCGCGTTGTGGGGGGATATCCCGGCTCGCGTCGTGAGCGGGCGAGCCGAAGCCGTTCCCACTCGTGGAGCCTCCGTTGGCCGTGCCGATGAACCGATTCCTTCTCCTCGCCGTTCCACTGCTCCTCGCATGGTCGGAATGCGCAATGCCGGTGTTGGCCGCCAAGCCGCAGAGTCTTTCAATCAAGGACCTGGGGCTGGGCATGCCTAAGAAGGCGGAGGCCGTGTTCGAGCCGCGATGGTCGATCGAGGCCGGGGTTATCGCAATGTCACGATCGGGTAGCTCATCCGTGGCGCTGGCAGAGACAGGCGCTCCGGGAGAAACCCTGAACGCGTCCGATCTGGGGTTCGGATTGGAGTGGGGGCCGTACATCTCCCTGTCGACGCGGATACTCAACCTGGTCGAGGCCGAAATCATCTACTTCGGCGTCTACGACTGGTCTGCTGGCTCCTCGATCGAGGAAGCCGGCGGAATCAGCACTGGGGTATTCGGCACCGGGGACACATTTTTTGACCGGGCCAATGCCCGGTACACCTCCCGCCTCGACAACGTGGAGGTGAATACGCTATACCCCTTCCTCGGCAAGTTGCACTGGCTTGTCGGCTTCCGTTGGACCGGGCTCGAGGAGCGTTCCACGACCCTTTGGGACGGTCGGACCAGCGGAACGGATTTCGCATTGGCCGCTGCGTGGGCAAAAAACCAACTGTACGGGGCACAGGTGGGAATCGATGGCACGGTATGGCAGCCGTCCAGCCGGCTTTACCTCGATGGAATGGTCAAGGCGTGCATGTTCACCAACCATATATCGGTTGGGCGTGACGTGGCGGGAACCATGGCTTCTTTTCCCTCAAACGGGTGGAACACCACGCGCACCTCCTTTCTGGGCGAGTTGGGATTGACGGGCAAGTTTGAACTGACGCAGCATTTCGTGCTTGGCCTAGGGTACCAACTGACGTGGATCGACGGCGTGGCGTCAGGTTTTTCGGCCTTGGGAGGCCAACGTATCAACAGCGTTCTCTTCCACGGTATGACGGCGACGGTCGACGTGCGTTGGTAGCCGGAACCGTAACCGTTCACGGGGCGGCGCAGGCAGTTTTCGCCGCTAAATGCGAAGGG
>CAZASB010000001.1:43108-60044 GCA_964487655.1 uncultured Planctomycetaceae bacterium | reverse complement strand
AGACCACGCCTAAACTTAGGGGGTGTTTCATGGCCTGATATGCCCATAGTGAAAGAACAAGGGGGTGTTTCATGGCCTGATATGCCCACAGTAACAGAACAGTCGTTGTGAACGGTCGCCTTCGAGGGCAACGGCGGTTCCCATCGAAACCCTACGTCGCTCGGCGAGCGAGTCAAAGAGAGCGGCGCGCGATGCATGCCGTCGGAACTCGCCCTCCATCTCGCCCATTTCCTCTATTTTTGCCGCGAGCCGCCATCTCTAGAAAATCGGTTTTCCTGTTATTGACCTGTTTTCGCAAGTGGACTACAATCATCGATTCGCTGAGTGCGTTCGACGCGGGTAGGGCAAGGGAATGCCTAACAAACGGTGAAGCGTCGCAAGTAGCCTCCCTCGGCTTGGACAGAGTGGTAAATGGAATTACCTGTCTGTATCTTAAAGCATGATCGCTATCCAGCCCCATTGCTTTGTGGGGAGTTCACGGTGTCCGCGTCTCTCGATGTGAAGGAACAGGTACGTCAGGCAACCGACATTGTCGACCTGGTCGGGCAGTACCTTCAGTTGCGGCGGCAGGGGCGGAACTACGTTGCCTTGTGCCCGTGGCACGACGATAGCCGGCCCAGTCTCCAGGTGAATCCGGAGCGGCAGTCGTGGAAGTGCTGGGTTTGCGACATCGGCGGCGACGTGTTCAGCTTCCTCATGCAAATCGAGGGGATTGAGTTCCGCGAAGCGCTCGAGATGCTGGCCGAGCGAGCCGGCATACCACTTCATGCCAGGGAGCCACGGCGCACTTCCAGTGGCGGCGAGCCGGCCGACAAGCGGACGCTTTTCGCCGCGATGGCATGGGCTGAGGGGGTATATCACGACTGCCTGCTCCGCTCGTCGGCGGCCGCGCCAGCTCGCGAGTACCTCCAGTCGCGTCAGATTACCCCGGAAAGCGTCGAGCGGTTCCATCTTGGCTTTGCGCCGCCGGAATGGAGCTGGCTGCAAGCCCAGGTGTCGAAGTCGCCGTTCGATATGAAGGCCCTCGAAACCGTCGGGCTGATTGCCCGATCGGAGAGCGGCCGACTGTACGACCGGTTCCGGGGGCGGGTGCTGTTCTCGATTCGGGACGCCCAAGGTCGGCCCGTCGCGTTTGGCGGCCGTGTGATGCCGGGGGCCGGATCGGAGAACGCGGCGAAGTACGTCAATTCGCCCGAGACGCCGCTCTTTTCCAAGAGCAATCTCCTGTATTCGCTCGACATCGCTCGCGACGCTCTCCGACGCAGCAAGACGGCGCTGGTGATGGAGGGCTACACCGACTGTATCGTCGCCCACCAGCAGGGATTCAAGGACGCAGTCGCGGTCCTCGGCACCGCGCTGGGCGAGAACCATGTCCGAATCCTGAAACGGTTCGCCGACCGGATCGTCCTGGTGCTCGACGGAGACGAAGCGGGGCAGCGACGGGCGAACGAGGTACTCGAATTGTTCGTGGCGGAGCAGGCCGATCTCCGCATCCTGACCCTTCCCGGCGGCACCGATCCGTGCGACTTCCTGCTACAAAAGGGCACCGCCGCCTTCGCCGAACTGCTGGAGCACGAGGCGATTGACGCGCTGGATCATGCGTTCCTGGCCCACACGCGCGGCATTGATTTGGCCCGCGACGTCCACGCCTCGGGCGAGGCGCTCGAACGTTTGGTGGGGATTGTGGCCCGGGCGCCTCGACTGAAAGACGACACGACCTCCGAGGCCCGTTTCCGCGAACAGAAGGTTCTCCAACGCCTGGCCGCCGCATTTCGGATTTCCGAGGAAGACGTGCGCCGGCGAATGACGGAACTACGGCGAGCGCGAGGGCGGAAACCGGCGGCCCGAGCCTCGTCGTCGTCGGCACGTGGCCAAGCCGCCCAGCCGATCCCGATTCCACCCTGGGAACGGGAACTGCTCGAGCTGCTCGTGGCCCACCCGGCATTGGTCGGCCTTGCCGCAGGCGCGATCGTTCCCGAACATCTAATCACGGGGCCATGCCGCCGTATTTACGAAACCTCGTGCCGGTTGATGGGTGACGGAATGACGCCCGACTTCGACCGGCTCATGCTGGAGTTTGATCAGGAAGACGTCAAGAGCCTGCTGGTCGAATTGGATGAGCGAGGCCGAGCCAAGGGTACCCACGAAAGCGACCCGGAACTCTTGCTCAAAGAGATTATTCGCACAAGAAAGCGATACGAAGTTCAGCAGCGGAGTCCCGCGGCCCTTGCCGCGCTCCGCAATGGAAGACTCGACGAGCAGCAGCAGGAAGCACTTCTGCGAACACTCATCGAGCAAGCGCGCAGCCGGCAGGATCATACCGACCCCACGGATGGGTGAGGGGTTCTGCTTGGGCGATAGCATCCTTAGACGGACCCAGTTGCGCCGTTTTCGGCGCGAAAGGAGCATCGCGATGGACCTTTTCGATAAGGACCTTCAAGAGTTGGTTTTTCGGGGCAGGGCCCAAGGCTATCTCACCTATGACGAAGTGAACGCCTACCTGCCAGACGAGGAAGTCGATGCCTACAAGCTCGACAATCTGCTTATTGCCCTGGATGAGCAGGGCATCGATTTGGTAACGGAGCCGCCGGAAGGCGCGTTCTATGATGTGCGGTTCGATCGCTCGGCCGGTGAAGGCCCCGCAGGCAACCTGACTGCCCAGGATGGCGAAACGGGGGGCGACGCCGAGACGGTTCCGCTACCGCCACCTCCGGACGTGGTCAAGTGGTCGAGTGACCCGATCCGCCTTTACCTTGGCCAAATGGCCGAAATCCCATTGCTTTCCCGCGAGCAGGAAATCGCACTGGCCAAGAAAATCGAAGTAACTCGCAAGCGGTTCCGCCGGACTGTGCTCGGCTGTGCCATGGCCATGCGCATGACCATCGGCGTTCTGGCAAAGGTGCATAAGGGCGCGTTGCCGTTCGACCGCACCATCAAGGTCTCACTCACTGAGCGGCTGACCAAGCCGCTCATCCAATCGCGCATGCCCATGAACATGCCGGTGTTGGAGCACTTGGCTGAAGGAAACCGGTACGATTTCGCCCGGCTCATCAGCCGGCGTACCACGCCGGAACAACGCATCGATCTGCGCAAGAGATTCCTCCGCCGACGTCGCAAGATGCTCGTCCTGGCCGAAGAGTTGAGCCTGCGTACCCGGCGGATCCAGGCCGTCATGCGGCAAATCGAGGAGGCCGGCGCCCGCATGATCGACCTCCGACAGCGGCTACGACACATGGTGGTCAACCCGGCCACGCTCAACAAGCGGATCAACTTGCGACGCGAGCTTCGCAGCCTCATGGTAGCAACGCAGGAATCGCCTGAAAGCCTCAAGCGGCGATGCGAGACCATCCACCAACAATACCAGGATTACGAAGAGGCCAAACGCGAACTCTCCGGCGGCAACCTCCGACTGGTCGTCTCGATTGCCAAAAAATACCGAAACCGCGGCCTGAGCTTCCTCGACTTAATCCAGGAGGGGAACACGGGGCTCATGCGAGCAGTCGATAAGTATGAGTATCGTCGCGGCTACAAATTTTCCACCTACGCAACATGGTGGATTCGGCAGGCCATTACCCGAGCCATTGCCGACCAGGCCCGCACCATCCGCATTCCGGTCCACATGATCGACGTGCTGGGCAAGCTCCGGAGTACGGCTAAACGGCTGCAACAAGAGATGGGACGCGAACCCACTCTCGAGGAAACCGCCTACGCGGCCGACCTCTCGATGGACGAGACCCACCGGGTATTGACCATGGGCCGCCATCCGGTGAGCCTTGACCGACCGGTCGGAGAAAGCGAAGATAGTAGTTTCGGCGAGTTCATCGAAGACAATGATTTGCCCCGCCCCGAACGGGCGGCTGGAAATGGCCTACTGCGCGACAAGATC
Source organism: uncultured Planctomycetaceae bacterium (assembly GCA_964487655.1). GTDB lineage: Bacteria > Planctomycetota > Planctomycetia > Pirellulales > Thermoguttaceae > PWXP01. The sequence continues at coordinate 56,158 of CAZASB010000001.1, read as the reverse complement.
GAATCTCTGCTCAAAACGCTCACCTACCGCGAGCGTGAGATCATTCGGCTGCGCTACGGCCTCAGTGACGGGTACACCTATACCCTCGAAGAAGTGGGCCGCATCTTCAAGGTTACGCGAGAGCGCGTCCGCCAAATTGAGGCCAAGGCCGTCAAAAAGCTTCAGCACCCAGTCCGAAGTCAGCAGTTGGCAGGATTCGTGGAGCGCATGGCGGGCTGAACGCCCCCATGCCAAGCGAGCTGAACGAAGCCGCTGGTCCGAGGATCAGCGGCTTTTTTCGTTCCCGTTCGCCAGGAAGCGGTCCCCTTCAAAGATACATACACACAATCGTTGACCAATACCCCAGGATTCCATCCATGAGGCGATCATCCCAACCGCAGAGCGTGCAAGCAGGCGCGCTGCGCACCCTGCACCGAATTCACCGGCAATTGGCCGACCTGCGCGAGCGGCGCGCCCGCGGACCTCGGCAGATCCGTAATGCCGACGCGCACGTGGCGCACCAAGAGCAGATTTTGGCCGCGGTGCAAAGCGAGGAAAAAACGATGCGCGTGGCCGCTGACAAAAAGCAGCTCGACCTGAAGGTGGCCGAGGGCCGGGTCGTGGAGCTGCAACGAAAGCTCAATATGGCTTCGAGCAACAAGGAATACCAGGCCCTGAAGGACCAGATTGACGCGGTGGAAATGGCCAATAGCGTGCTGGCCGACGAGATTCTCGAAGCACTCGAAAGAATTGACGCAATGCATCCGGGAATCGTCGAAGCTACCGACGCGCTTCAGAAGGCCCGCGAGAAGGCCGTGAAAACGCACATCGAAGTCGAGCGAGAAATGCCGCTGGTCGAGGGCGATATTGCCCGCCTCGAGACCGAGTTGAAAGAAGCCGAACTGGCCCTCCCGGCCGAAAGCAAGGAATTGTACAACCGAGTCGTGCGACAGCGGGGTGAAGACGCGCTGGCCGCCGTCGAAGGCCAAAACTGCCTGGGATGCTACACCAGCGTGCCGCTGAACGTCTGCAACCAAATCATGCTCGGATACCCCATCTTCTGCAAAACCTGCGGCCGACTCCTGTACATCCCCGAACCCGACGAGTCCGATCCTACGTGAAGGCGACAAAGACACGCCACGACGTGAGTCCAATCGCTATCCGCGCGGCTGCCCTTGTCGCCATTGGCTAATGAAAAACGCCACCGGCAGGAGAGCCCGCCGGTGGCGCAAGATAGACGATACACCGCGTCCATTCGAGCAACGCGATCCGATTGACCTACACGGGTAGAATTTCTTTCTTCTTGTTCGACTGCAGCGCCAACTCCACGATACGCTGGATGGTCAAGGCATTCTTGCCGTTGTTGATCTTGGGGGCGCGGCGGTCGAGAATACACTGGGCGAAGTACTCACACTCGGCCGTATAAGGGTTGATCTTCGGGAACGGTACCCGCTCGAACTTGCGGATGACGTCCTTGGTCTGCGTGGCGTCATAAGTCTTGTCGCCCGCAGTGAAAATGCCTTCGAGCTTTCCACCGATGCTCTGCCCAATGGTCCCCTCGCTGAGTAGGGCCCCCTGCGAGCCGTACACCTCGAGCCGCGTGCGGCTGGCCTCGTCGGGAATGCAGAAGAAGCAGTCGACGGTGCCATGCGCGCCGGAGCGGAACTCCAAGAGGGTCGTCGTGGCGTCGGCCGGCTTGTAATCCTGCACGAGATTGCCCACCAAGGCCGCGACGCGGCGGACCGGACCGGCGAACATCGCCATCAAATCGATCAGATGGGTGGCCATGTCCACCAGAGCCCCACCGTTGCCACCCTGACGCGGATCCTGTCGCCACGCGCCCTCCGTTTTCGGATACCAGCAGGAAAGCTGTGCCCGCATGGATACGATCTTGCCAATGCGTCCTTCGTCGATGAGTTCCTTCATGCGCTGGTGAGCGCCGTGGAACTTCATCATGTAGCCTTCCTGGAGGTACACGCCAGCCTCCTTGCAGGCCGCAACGGCCGCCTCGGCTTGCTTCAAGTTGAGCGTAAGCGGCTTCTCACACAGAATGTGCTTGCCAGCCGCGGCCGCCATCTTGATCTGCTTGGCGTGCAACGCCAAGGGAGCGGCAATGTAGACGGCCTCAACCGCCGGGTCCGCCAGGAGTTCTTTCTCCGTCGTGTAGGCGCCGGGTACCTTGAATTGGGCGGCAATATCGTTGACGCCCACTGGGTCCATCACGGCCACCAGCCGGCAGTTCTTCGCCTTCAACATGCCGGGAATCGTTCTGCGGCGTGCAATGCCGCCGGCGCCAATAACGCCAAAACCCACTTTTCGTTCCGCCATGATTGTCTCTCCTAATGCGGGGTCGTGCCTGGAAATATGCGTGGTTGCGCCTAGGAATATGCCTTGATGACCTTCACCAGCGCCGCGGCGATCTGCTGCATGTCGTCCTCGGTGAAGGTGGGGAAGGCAAAACAGGTAAACGTATGCCCCTCGTGCCAAATGGCGTTGGGAACCTCGACCTTACTGTAGTCGACCGACGCCGGATCGGCATACTCCTTCGAAGTGAATGGAAAGCCGGAGTCGCCAAATGCATGACGCTCGGTAAATGCCCTTTCGACGTGACATTGCGGCCAGAATACCTTCCAGCAGGGAGCGCCTTCCGCCCCGGCTGCCTTGACGAACGTCGCAATGTCGCAGCCCATCTTCTCGATGTCCAGCGAGAACGCGCACACAAACCAGCCGTTGCGCCGTTCTTCCGTATCAATGGGCATGTACTTCACCTGCGGAAGCTCACCGAGGGCGTCCATCAGAATATGGGCATTGCGCCGCCGGGCGGGCATGTTCCACGTATCAAGCCGGTTCATTTCCGACAGGCCGATGGCCGACTGCATTTCCGTCATGCGGTAATTGAAGCCCACGCGGTTGTGGATGTACGGAAGCTTCTGCTCCAGGGCCAGAAGATTCATGCGCTGGCGCACATCGTACCCGTGATCGCGGAAGCTGCGAGCTTCCCAGGCGAGGTCTTCGTTGTCCGTGGTGACCATGCCGCCCTCGCCGCCGGTGGTGAAGGTCTTGTTTTGACAGAAGCTACAAGCGCCCATGTCGCTGAGCGCACCGGTCTTCTTGCCCTTGTACTCGCCGCCGTACGCTTCGGCGTTGTCTTCGATAACGTACAAGTTGTGTTTTTTGGCCAATGCGAGGATTGGGTCCATGTCGCACACATTGCCATACAGGTGAACCGGCATGATAGCCTTGGTTCGCGGCGTGATGAGCTTTTCGGCCGAAGCAACGCTAATACAGTGGTCTTCCAAGTTCACGTCAGCGAAACGCGGCACGGCGCCTGCTTGCACGACCGAAAAGCTGCTCGCAATGAACGTATAGCTGGGCACGATCACCTCGTCGCCCGGCCCAATACCCAGGGCGGAAAGCGCCACATGCAGAGCGGCGGTGCCGGTAGCGACGCTGATGGCGTACTTGCTCCCTTGCCACTCGGCAAACTTCTTCTCAAACTCCATACCACGCGGGCCGGTCCAATAGTTCACCTTGCCGCTGCGAAGGACCTGCTCGACCGCCTTGATGGTATCTTCATCGAAGCGAGGCCATCCAACCAGGGCGTTGGTTACAGCCTTGGGGCCGCCGTCGACTGCAAGCTTTTCCGCAACTCGTTCTTCGTACATAACGCCTCTCCTCTTGAGTTAGGGTAGGAAAACGAGGGAATCCCCCGTGAACAATTCCGTTGACGGACAATTCACTACTGGCCGCATTCCGCAGCCAACTCACGCAGGTAGTCTAACGCCTCCGGAACGTCGGGAACAGGGGCCCCCCGAGCGCGGCCAGCCCGATCGCATTCGGCCAGCAGCAAAAGTTCCTCGTAATTCTCGGAAGCCGCCAACCGCCGCCGGCACCGAACGCCCAGTGTGCCGTCCAGATGCGCCTGCGCCTCGCCGTGGTGTTCGATCAACCAGGCAGTCCGAGGCGTAATGAAGTCGGCCAGGGCATCCAGTGCGGCAGCCGTATGTTCCCGCCGATCGATTGCCTTGCCCACGTCGTGCAGAAGGGCCGCCAAAAGGAACTCTTCATCGTAAGGGCGCTCGTTTCTAGCCAATTCGAACACCTGGAGGCTGTGATACAATAGATCGCCCTCGGGATGCCAATCGGCATTGCCCATAATCTTTTCGAGCGGCAGCAGGAGCCACCGGTAGACGTGGAACCGATCCGGGTGGACATCGGAGCGCTGCGCCGAAAATGCAGTCGGATCGTCCGAGGTATCTTCCACGAGCCTGTCCTCGTGCGTTTCGGTCAACGAGCGGATGCACTCGCCTACTTCGCGGTCGGTCGGCAATTCGGACAGCCTTGGCGAGTCGCCCAGAACGCGCCGAGCTGCCTTCATTCGAGCACGGAAGAAGACAGACTCTCCCCCATGGTACATCAGACGGGCCGCCTCCGAGGCGATTCGCCGACGAGTCCTGTCACTTTTCATGGAGCAGGCCGCATGGCACGCGGCCGGGAACGCGAAGCATGTAACGAATTAAAAAGGCGGATAGCGCCCGCCCTACTCCCACATTCTAACCGATCGCTTCCGCTGAGGCCAGTACGTGTGCGGCAAGTACCAGAATAATCGCAAGGTTGGATTATTCGAGAGAACAGCTTCTTGACAGTCCATGCTTTAATGCCATGGAATGTCCAATAAACGTGAACATTCTATGCGGCTTTGTGAGTTCCACATGACGGATATTGCCGATATCCGTAGACTGATTGACCGTGACGTGTTCGACTACCAGCAATTGGTGGGCTGTCTGTCACGCTTTCGGAAGCCACGGGACAAGATTCGCAGGTTCTTGGCCAGTGGTGGCATTGTGCGAATCAAGAAGGGGCTCTATGCGTTTGCTCCTCCATATCGATCCGGACCACTCAGCCATGGAGCGATACGCATCGAGTGTCGGTTTGATTGCACGCCGGACGCCGATCAATGCCGCACCGACCAATGCCGAAACCGGGCCGTTTTCCAGCCCGGCACCAACGCTTTCTCGAACGGTGCGCAAGAGGCCACGGAACGGTTCTCGACTGGGATGCTCATTCGATTCTCCGTCGGCCTGTTTCGGCCCACCGTCGACGCAAATCGCGTGTTGGGGCTCCTGCAACTGAAGCTGGAGCAGCTTGCCGGAGCAGTGACGGGTATTGAAGTCGCGGCCTTGGAGACGGGACCGCTTGCACATCACCAAATGGCTTTGTTCGCTGACGCTGACGACTTGGCAGCTCACGATGACCGACCGGCCGGAGAGGCATAGGAGCGGCTTATCGAACAGCTTGGCAGCCGGTTGGGACGCGAAGTAGTCGTGTCGGCACGCCCACTGCCGGATGCCCAGCCGGAGCGGGCCTGGTGCGGTAGGCCGCTGGTTCGCGCATGGGGCGTTCGATTGAGTCCGGAGCATGTTGCCCCAACACGACATGTTGTGTTGGGGCAACGCGGCCTTGCGGCATTTCAAGCGTGTCAGCACGCTCGTCGGTTTTTCTAAACTCTTATGCGGCAATGGCTTGCGTGTTGCCTCTTGCCCGGGCAGCGTGACGCAGCGCGGCATGGTACAGAGTGTGCTCTTCCTGCTTTCAATCATTCTACGGCTTCAGCGTTGGGAGAGCCCCGGTCCCCTCGGGCTCTCCTGGCGCGCGGGCCGCCATCGCTCGACACACAACGAGTCTTTTATGCAATCTCGCGAATTGGTGGAATTGGCCGCAATCATCTCGGCTCACGGTCCGATTCTGGTCCGTGGCCGAGACCGAGTCTCGGAATGCGGCATCGAGCAGTATTGGGTTGCCTCGAAGTGCCGACTCGACCGGTGGTGTAGGGCTCTGAAAGCGATTGATGTCCAGCAGGTGGTGCGGCCGGCGTCAAGCCATGGACCGCGACCAGCCAAGCGGACGTTTCCCGAATCATTGCTTGAAGAGATTCTTACCGGCGAGGTGCTTACCCGTGTTTGGGCAGCCGTCCTGAGCGCTTACGACCGTCGCCGCGGCACGCAGGAGGTCGAGCCGATCGCCCGAAGCGTGCTAATCGGCCATCTGGAGGCCCGGCACCGCGTGCTCACCTTGCTCGTGCGTGCCTCGACGATCGACATGGCGTGGGCCATGCGACTCAACGGTATCCGCCGCCGTTGCGAACGGTGGACCGACTTGCTGGTGGGCTACCTGACGGGCCTAGAAGATGTAGCCGACTTGGCCATCGAGCCCGAGCGCGCTCGCGACTTCGCGGAGGACCTTCGCTACCGAAGCAACCTCGCCGGGGGGCGTCATGCGTGGCCCCTGGTGCTCTCCTCGGTCCGCGTGGCATTCCAGCAGGGGCTGGCCGACGATAGCCCCAACGCCGACTTGAACAGGCAGATCGCTTCGAGTATTCTCGCGTGTTTCCCGGCCGAACTATTCGATTCGACCGGTATATTCCGCTCGCTCTGGATGATGCGACTGACGAACATGGTGGGCGACACCCAAGGTATGCTCGACTCGCTGGTGGCAATGGATACCGGTGGTCCGAACCCGCCGGAATCGACGGCTTCCCGCTTGGCCCAACGCATCCGCCGCACGGGCTGGTAAGACAACGGCCTCCTTTGGTTGGAAGGGGGCAGCCTAGAGGCTTGATGCCTAGCCGGTCAGATGCCAACCGTCTCAAGCTGTGGGTAGTCGCCCGGGTGCGCCATTGCGGTTACTTGGAGACCGAGCTGGAAGAATCCGCCGCCAATCGGATTGAGGTGCTTTGCTTTCGCGCGAAGATAGGTCATGTCGCCCTCCCATCGCACACCGACAATCACCTTGTCGAGCCCGCGAGGTTCCGAGAGAATCAGCGACATTCCAACCGTCGACAGTTCCTTGGTAATAGCCGTGAAAGCTTGACCCATTACAGGTTCGTTCTTGATCAGCGGAACAACCAGGACGACCCCTACCAACGGCACGCGGCTTTCAGTTCGTGGTCCGTCCATCAGGGCCCGGAGTTCCTGACAGTTGTTGTTGACCACTTTCAGCAGGAAGCTCTGGACCTCCCGATCACGGCTCTTTACAAATAGTGGCACGGCGGTGTTACCTCAGTCGGGACGGAATGGTTTGGGATCGACAGGGTGGAGGGGAGCCCTTAGTATGGTTATACGAGAGGACATGCCATCAATAGCTTTTATCGCACCCCCTCAGCGAGGTGGCGCGATAGGCGCGACGCAAGGTATTGCGGCTGACCTTATGAAGTATATGTTACAAACGGGCGAACCAGACCTTCAAAAAATGTCCCCCGATAGTTGACGCCCTCGGGTCGATTGACTAATCTGCTCCGTTTGCGGTTGATGTGCCGCGAAGGCAACCCGACAGGAGAGTTCCCTACTATGACATCGCGCGAATTGGTCATTCGTGCGCTCAGTCACGAGCCAATCGATCGTATCCCGCGGGACATTTGTATTAGTCCACAGGTTGCGACGAATCGCTCGGACGACGTTGCCGAGATCGAAGTTCGATTCCCAGCCGACATTGTTAGGCCGGAATTGCCTTATGCGCCGGGCGAGTGTTCGGCAGGTAAGTGGGCTCCCGGCGAGCAGTATACCGACGCTTGGGGGGGTGTGTGGCAAGTATCGGCCGATGGAGAGGCGGAAGTCTCGCTTAACCGACCGCTTAGTGACTTGCGTAACCTAGGTAAGTTCAGTCTGCCGCTCGAATGCCTAAGAGGCGCTAAGCTTGGAAAGGCCAACCGGCTGTGCGAGCAAACGCATCGCTTCGTATTGGCTCCGGTCGAGGTTAGCCCTTCCCATCGGCTCCAGGCTCTGCGCGGTCCCGATACCGTACGAAAAGACCTGGAAGGCGGTGTCAAGAGCATCAGGGCCTTACTCGACATGGTCCATGCCTACTGTCAGGCGGAGGTCGAGTTATGGGCCAGATCACAGGTCGATGGCGTTGTGCTTGGCGATGATTGGGGTACCATGAACGGGCTGCTCGTGCCGAAAGCTGTTTGGCACGAGCTGTTTCGGCCGCTGTACCGCGACTACTGCAAGACCTTGCACCAACATGATAAGATGGTATTCTTCCGAACTGCGGGCGACGTGACGGAAATCCTTAACGAGATCGTGCGCCTGGGCGTCGATGCCGTCGAGTGCTCGTTTGAGAGCATGGACATGGCCAAGATTGCGCGCCGGTTTCGTGGCAGGATCGCTTTTTGGACTGGCTCGGACCAGCCGCAGACGTTGGCGCGAGGTACGGTGGAGGAGGTGCGCGAAGCGGTGCTTCGCGTGCGCCGGGCTTTCGATTTCGGCAGTGGCGGATTGATTGCCCAATGCGACTGGCGTCCGGACGTGCCAATCGACCGGATCGTAGCCTTTTGTGAGCAGTGGATCGTGCCCTTGCCGGTGCATGCGTGAAGCCGGCCGTTTCCCTGCCGAAAGCAGAAAGAGCAGTTGTGAACGAGCGAGCGACGGAGCAAGGGTTGGACAAGACTATCGACCTTCGAGACCCCGTAGTCGCAGCCATGCTGGCTTGGCTGGTACCCGGTTTGGGTCATCTGTACCAGCGGCGACTGGCCAAGGCCGCACTATTCTTCCTGTGCATCGTGGCAACCTTCGTGTATGGACTCGCCCTGGGGAGCGTGCCGGAGAAGGGCTGGTACGGCCGCGTGGTGTACTACTCCTGGCGCCCAGGTGACAAGCGGCTGTTCTACCTGTGCCAAGCGGGTGCCGGCCTGATTGCCATGCCTGCCTTGGTGCAAGCCAATCGCATGGCAAACAACCGCAGAGTATGGCTTTCCGGATTTCAGGCTCCGCCCAGGCATCCGAGCGACTCGCTCGGACCGGAGAACCCTAACCGCGACCAGCCCACCGCGCACGAACTCAACAGCCAGTTGCCTCGCTACTTCGAACTGGGAACCGTGTTCACTGCCGTGGCCGGTTTGCTCAATATCTTGGCAGTGTACGATGCGTGGGGCGGCCCCGTTCCAACGATAAGGAAAGGGGAAGACGAGGATGAGGACGATGAGGCCGTGGAAAAAGAATGAGGGAGTTGAGTACGGCGTAATTAGTGTTGTGTTTCGAACCCGTGTAGTGTGGCGCTTATGAACCCGATTCCGCTGTTTGCGCAGGTGAATGATATGTGGTATGCGCTGCCGCTGATTATTGCGGTCAGCCTGGTGTATGCCGCGACGCGACACGAGGAGATGGCGCCGATCCTGATTCACGCCGGTCGGCTTGCACTATGGATAGTCGGGTTCATGGTGGCGATTTTCGCTCTATTGTTCTTGGTTTCCTGGCGTCTTTATTGAACGGTTCATTAACGTCCCCTCTCGGCTTTAGACGGAAAGGAAATGCATGAGGATCGTGGTGCTGGGAGCGGGCACGGTCGGCACGTCCATTGCCAACCAGCTATGCGGCGGCGGACACAGCGTTACCTTGGTCGACAACGAGGTAGCCACATGCCGTCGTGTAAACGACGACCTCGACGCGCGCGTGGTGACCGGTTCGGCCTCGCACGCAACGACGCTGTTTCAGTCCGACGTGATCGGCGCCGACCTGTGTCTGGCCGTTACCGGCAACGACGAGGTCAATCTCGTCGGCGCGGCCATTGCCAAGGGCATGGGCGCTCGGCGCACGGTGGCTCGCGTTCGCGCCCCGGTATTCCGCGATGTCAGTACCTTCGACTACCAGCGGCATTTCGGCATCGACCGCCTGCTCAGTCTGGAGCACCTGTCGGCCATGGAGCTGGCTCGCGAAATCCGGCATCCGGGCGCCATTGCCATCGAAAATTTCGCGCGAGGCGAATTGGAGATGCAAGAGTTGGCCGTGTCGGTGAAGAGCGCGGCGATCGGAATCGAGTTGAAAGACCTCAAGCTTCCCTCAGAGGTGCGCATCGGCTCGATCAACCGGGGTGGGCGAATGTACATTGCCGGCGCGACCGATCACGTCCTTGCCGACGATCGGATCAGCTTGATCGGTTCGCGTGACGACATCGACAAGGTCCGAGTGATATTCCAGCGAGAACTGCCGCCGAAACGCAATGTGGTGATTGCCGGGGGTGGCGAGACGGGTTTCCACCTCGCCCGCGTGCTCGAAGTCGGTCGGTTCAACGTTGTTTTAATGGAGCGTAATCGTGGACGGTGCGAGTTCCTTGCCAGCGTGTTGAAACACACGACGGTCGTTCATGCCGACGTGCAACGGCGCGCATGCCTGGAAGAGGAGCGAGTGGGCAATGCCGACGTCTTCGTCGCCTGCACGGGCGACGACGAGGACAGTATCATGGCGTGCGTCGAGGCGAGCGAGTTGGGCGCCGTCGCTATTCTATGCGTCGTTGATCGGCCTGACTATGCCAACGTCGTCGCTAAGCTGGGCATCGACCACACGGTCAGTCCGCGCAAGGTCATCGCTCGACAAATCATGTCGTTCCTCAATATGGGGGCTGTGATTTCCCGCATGCCGTTGTCGGTGGACGACCGGATCGAAATTCTCGAAATTGAAGTGGCCGGGCAGTCGCCAGCCACGCAGCAGACGCTGGCGTCGCTCGAATTGCCGCGCCAGTGCCTGATCGGGGCCGTTATTCGCGAAAGCTACGTCGTCGTGCCGGGCGCCAGCTATCGTTTTGCGCCGGGCGACACGGTTGTGGCGCTGGTCGAGACGGATGCGATCGACGAGACTGCTCGCATGTTCAGCAACAACGGATAGAAAGCGTGGCGCCATGGATTTCCGCCTGCTGTGCAAAATGCTGGGACTCGTTGCCGCGCTCATCGGCGTCACCATGGTGTTCAGCCTGCCATGGGCACTGCCAGCCTTTGGAGGCGACTGGACGTACGAGTCCCGCGGTTTCTTCGCCTTGCTGGGCGCCATGGCCATTTGCTTCGTTGTGGCCGGCCTGTTGAGCTACGCCGGACGAGGCCCGCAGAAACACCTCTTTCGCAAAGAGGCGATGGCCGTGGTCGGGCTCAGTTGGGTTCTTGCTACCCTGCTCGGAGCAATGCCGTATCTGCTTAGTGGAACCGAGTACGCGGTGGACTGCCCCATGTCGCCCATCGACGCCATGTTCGAGGCGCAGTCTGGATTCAGCACGACCGGCGCCACTGTACTGACGGAATTGGAAGAACCGGCGCTGGTGCCGCGGTGCATCCTCTTCTGGCGATCCAGCACGCATTTTCTGGGCGGGTTGGGCATTATCGTTTTGTTCGTGGCCATCCTTGGGCAGGGATCGGCAGGAAAGGCTCTGATGCAGGCGGAGATGCCTGGCCCAAGCCAATCCAGCCAGCAAGCTCGCATGCAGCATACAGCATGGGTGTTGTTCTTCATCTACGCGGCATTAAACGGCATCTTGACGCTTCTACTCGTATTGCAGGGGCTTTCGCTGTTCGATGCCCTGTGCCACGCCTTCGGTGCCATGGCCACTGGTGGATTTAGCACCTACAACGCCAGCGTGGGGCATTTCCGGAGCGTTGCAGGTCTGAACGCACCGCTCGTCGAAATGACCATCGTCGTATTCATGGTCCTGGCCGGCACGAACTTCATGCTTCTCTACTTCGTCGCACTCGGCAAGTTTCGCCGGTTATGGCCCGACGTCGAGTGGCGCGCCTATATGATGATCATGCTGGTCGCGTCGCTGTTGGTGATCGGATTCGGCTGGTATTCGGGTGATTTCGCCGGTCCGATTGGTATGAAGCGGGCCGCGGAACAGGAGGATGCCGCGTTACCGCTCACGCCCTCTTCACATTCGACGCAGGTTGCTCGCGCCGCCCGATATGGCGTCTTTCAGGTGGTTTCCATCATGACCACCACCGGCTTCTGCACCGACGATTTCGACCGCTGGAACAGCTTTGCTCGCAGCGCACTGCTCCTGCTGATGTTTGTCGGCGCCAGCGCGGGCAGTACGGGAGGCGGGGTGAAGGTGATTCGCGTGGTTCTTTTCGCCAAGATACTCCACCTCGAAGTGGAACAGGTATTCCATCCTTCAGTAGTTCGGCCGTTGCGACTGGGTGGCGAACCTGTTGCCGAACAGGATTTACGCAGGCAGATTCTCGTTTACTTCGGGTTGATTCTCGTCATCTTCGTCGCGAGTTGGCTGTTTACCGTTGCCCTCGAGCCAGACGAAACCTGGACTGCGGGAAGGGGAAGCGTGGAGCACAAGCTCATTGACTCGGCAAGCTGTGTCGCGGCAACATTGAACAATATCGGGCCGGGACTTGGCGTGATCGGCGCGACGCAGAACTACTCCAGCTTCCAGTGGTACACGAAACTTTTGTTTATTTGGCTCATGATGCTCGGCCGGCTTGAACTCTATGTGATTCTCGTTCTCTTTATACCCCAGTTCTGGCGCAGCCAATAGAGACATCCCCATGACTGCGCACCCGCTTGACCTTGACCGTGTTGTGGCCGAGAGCTTCCTTGCCGGCGCCGAGCACTACGCTTTGATCGGCTCGACCAATGAACGCGCGAAAGAAGCCGCGGCCGCACCAGGCAAACTGCCGCTGTTGATCGTGGCCGACAGCCAGACCGCCGGGCGAGGACGCGGCGCGAACCATTGGTGGAGCGGGCACGGCTGCCTTGCCATGTCGCTGTTGGTGGATCCTGCAATTCGGCACATCGACCCTCGCCGCGATGCTGTCGGGCTGTCACTTGCTGCCGCGCGCGCCGTGGCCGAAACAGTGAATACGCGATTGTCCGGCGAATTACAGGCGGAAGTCTGGCCGCCAAACGACGTGTACGTAAGCGATCGCAAGCTTGCCGGTATTCTGATTGAAGGACTTGCCTGCGGCCTGCTTGTCATTGGCATCGGCCTGAACACGAACAATGCGGTGGCGGACGCACCGGCCGAGTTGCGCGACAGGATCACCGCGCTTCGCGAGTTGCTTGGCCGATCGGTTGATCCGACCGAGTTGCTGCTCGAATTGCTGGCCCACCTCGACGCCGCACTGGACTTGGTGCGCACCGCCTGAACGCGAATTGTCAAGAAAAAGATGCCCGCGGCTTGCTCATGGGAGTTTCACGTTCCTTGCTACCTCATGGCTACCCTCTTCCTTCCGGCCCCCCCTCATTTTTGCCTCCGACGGAAACCATCGAGAGGTATACCTTATTGGCTCTCTACCTTATTGGCTCT
>CAZASB010000001.1:38756-43008 GCA_964487655.1 uncultured Planctomycetaceae bacterium | reverse complement strand
TACCTTATTGGCTCTCTACCTTATTGGCTCTGCCCCCTCCGGGCGTGTATACTTGAATGTTTGGAAAGCTACCCCCACCCCAATAGTTCAGGAGTAGAGAGTCATGGCGCGCATCCATGAGACTGTTGATCGATCCGGTACGCTTACCCGTCGCGGTTTTCTTGCAGCCGGAACTGCCGTGGTGGCGACCGCCAGCGGTCGAATCCCAGCAGCCGAGCCGGAAAAGGCCCAGGCCGACACCATCGTGCGTCCGCCCGAAGGGAAGCGAATTCTGCTGTCGTGCAAGTTGGGAATGATCGCCTCGAAGATCGGCGATAAAACGCTCTCGCTCGTGGAGCGGTTGAGCATGGCCGGCGAAGCCGGGTTCGACGGCGTCGACTTCGACCAGGCCGGCAACCACACGCCGGAAGAAGCGCGCGATGCCGTACGCCAGTCGGGCGTGTTCGTCCACAACGCCATCAACCATGCACATTGGGGCAACCGGTTGACCAGCTCGGACGCCGAACAGCGGGCGAAGGGCCGTGCCAATATCGAACACTGTATTCGGGTCTCTCATGCGGCCGGCGGCAGTGGCGTGCTGATTGTCGTGGGACGTGGTAACGACGGCGAGCCGGACGTGATTGAGCAGCGGTGCCGCGAGGAGATCAAAGCCCTGCTGCCTTTGGCCGCCGCCTTGGGCCAGCCGATCCTTTTCGAGAATGTGTGGAACCAGATGTTCTATGACCACGATGCCCCACCAGAGCAATCGGCCGAGAAGTTCGTCAAGTTCGTCGACAGCTTCAATAGTCCGTGGGTCGGCATGTACTACGATATCGGGAACCACTGGAAGTACGGGCAACCGGGCGATTGGATCCGCGAATTCGGTTATCGCTGCGTGAAACTCGACGTGAAGGGCTTCAGTCGGGTACAGAACAAGTTCACGGACATTGGCGAGGGCGACCTGCCTTGGGATCAGGTGCGCAAGGCCCTGGATGAGATCGGCTTCGCCGGATGGACCACTGCCGAGGTTGGTGGCGGCGACGTCGCGCGGCTCACGCTGGTGCGCGAGCAGATGCAGAAGGTGTTCGGCCTGTAAGGATGTGATTGGCGTGCATAGACGTATCCGACGTTTTGCGATACTTACCGGATTGTTGGGACCGGTCCTCCTTTTGTTTTTATCCTGCCAGCCTCCGCAGAGAAACGACCACTCGGGCGGTCGAACGGTGACCGATCTGGTGGGCCGAAGAGTGGCCGTTCCAGATAAGGTAGAGCGGCTTGTCGCGCTTGGCCCCGGCGCGCTGCGGTTGGTAACCTATCTGAGGGCGGCAGACCGGATTGTAGGGATCGAGGATATGGAGCGTCGCATGTCGCGCGACGTATACGAGCGGCCGTATGCGAGTACGTTTCACGAAGCGTTCTTCGATCTACCTGTCGTGGGCGCCGGTGGGCCCGGTATTCTTCCCGACTTCGAGCAGCTCCTGATGTGCCGGCCTGACTTGATCGTGGCCGTGAGCATGGAACCTGCCCAACTCGACAATATCCAGGCGAGAACAGGCGTGCCGGCAATCTATCTGTCGTACGGCGAGTTGGGCGTCTGGCGCGATGAGGCCCGGCGGTCCCTCGTGCTCCTCGGCGAAGTCCTCGGCCGGGAAGAGCGAGCCGCCACGATCAACGATTACCTTGCGACGGCAGAGAAGAATCTTAAAGAGCGGACCGCGGCGATGGAGCAGAGCGATCGGGCGACTGCCTATTTCGGCGGAATCTCATACAAGGGGGCCCACGGCCTGACCAGCACGCAGGCCGGTTATCCCCCGGCCCGATTGGCTCAGGTGCAAAATCTGGCCGACAGACTGGAGAAGGATGGGCATTTCTTTATTGACAAGGAGCAAATTCTAGTCTGGAACCCCAATTTTGTCTTCGTCGATACGGGCAGCCGATCGATTCTCGATGACGACTTCGCAAAAAATCGAGACTTCTACTGGCTTCTGGAGGCGGTTGAGGCGAGGCAGGTGTTCTCGGTGTTGCCGTACAACTACTACAACACCAATATCGAACTGGCCTTGCTCAACGCGTACTTCATTGGCAAGTGCGTCTATCCGAAGCAGTTCGACGACGTCGATATCGAGGAAAAGGCTGGCGAGATCATGGCCACGTTCCTCGGCTCGCGACCCGACCGGGAGATACCGGCCTATCGGACTCTGCGGTTTCCCGCGACCGGGCCGGTGGAGTGGTGACATGCACGAGGCCGGTTTGAAAGCGCAGTATGCCCGGCATGTGCGGCGCAAGGTCGTTCTCGGCTGCGTGCTACTGTGCCTGATTGTCGTGGTGGCCGCCATTTCCTTGCGGACCGGCGCCTATCCGATCGGTCTGGGCGAAATGGCTCGAGCAATGACATCCGGCGTCGATGAGGCAACCTTGCACGTGTTGTGGAACATTCGCATTCCGCAGGTATTGGCGGCGCTGTTGGCGGGCGCGTGTCTCGGACTTTCCGGCGCGGCCATGCAGAACGTGTTGAGGAACCCGCTGGCATCGCCGTTCACCCTCGGTATTTCGCAGGGGGCCGTTTTCGGGGCGACTTTCGCGATTATCGTCCTGGGTGCGGGAACGGCCGTGGTAAGTGACACGCAGCGAGTGGTCGCGTCTTCGCCGCATGTGCTGGTTATATGCGCTTTCGTGGGTTCGTTGGTTACCGTTGCGGTACTTGTGCTTCTCTCCTCATTGCGCGACCTTTCACCCGCCGCGCTGATCCTGGCCGGGGTCGCGCTGAGCGCGTTTTTCGGGTCGGCAACCATGCTTCTGCAATACTTCGCCTCGGACAGTCAGGTCGCGTCGGCCGTGTTTTGGACGTTCGGCGATCTAAAGAAAGCGCAGTGGCCCGAACTGGGACTGATTGCCGTGGTCCTACTGCCAACGGCCGCGTATTTTCTTTGGCGCGCGTGGCACTTCAATGCGATGACCTGGGGCGACGATACGGCCTGGAGCCTCGGCGTCCACGTCGGTTCGCTTCGGCTGACGGCACTTGTGCTTGCCGCCCTGGTCGCGTCGGTGACGACGGCGATGATGGGCATCATCGGTTTCGTCGGCCTAATTGCCCCGCACATGGTGAGAATGGTGATTGGCGAGGATCACCGGTTCCTGTTTCCCTATGCAGCCTTGGCCGGCGGACTGCTCTTGCTGGTGGCCGATCTGTTGGCCCGCACGGTCATGTCACCCGTTGTCCTGCCGGTCGGCATCCTCACCTCGTTTGCCGGGGGCCCCGCCTTCCTGTACCTGCTCCTGAAGCACAGGAGTATCCGGTCATGACGCTCCAGATTCAGAATATTCATTTTTCCTACGACGGCGAGGAGGTGCTGCGCGGGGTCAGCCTGGAGTTGCCGCAAGGCTGTCTTGCGGCCATTCTGGGCGAGAACGGATCTGGAAAGACGACGTTGCTGAAAACACTGAATCGGCTGCTCCGTCCCCGCATGGGCACAGTCATGGTTGACGGCAAGGCGGTAGTCGGCATGAGCGGCCGGGAGATCGCCCGCTACTTCGGCTATATGCCTCAGCGGCAAGAGATGGCCCACTGCACGGTGTTCGAGGCGGTCCTGCTGGGCAGGAAAGCCCGTGACGGCGGACGGACGAATACAGCCGACATAGAGAAGATAGAGTCGCTGTTGCGTCTGGTGCGGTTGGAGCGTCTAGCCATGCGCCCCGCGACAGAACTCAGCGGAGGTGAACTACAAAAAGTCGTCCTAGCCCGCGCGCTGGCACAGGAGCCGAAAGTCCTGCTGCTGGACGAGCCGATCAACCATCTCGATCCGGTCAACCAGATCGAAGTCATGAGCTTGCTGCACGCCGTCACCCACGATCTTGGCATGACGACGCTTGTGGTCACGCATAATATCAACAACGCTCTGCGATTCGCCGATCAGTTCATCCTCTTGAAACAAGGGCGCGTGCTCGCGTCGGGCGGAAAGGAGATCATCACGCCTGCGGTGATTCACGATACGTTCCATATCGACGCAACCATCGGCGAGGTTGCTGGCGTCATGGTTGTCGTGCCCACGCTACACGGAAAGCGGCCGCATCAACACCTGGCAGACTCGGGACACTTCCGTGAGCATGTTCACGAGGTGGATGACCATGTGTATGACCATCGCCACGATGGGATGCCGGCGGAGCCCGGCGAGGGGGAGTCTTCACCGCAGGATTGAAGGATCGCCTAATCGTGGGGCTGGGTGTCCGCATCTGGCCGCTGCCCCATGCCGCGCCCTTGGCCGCCGCCCATGCC
>CAZASB010000001.1:26021-38656 GCA_964487655.1 uncultured Planctomycetaceae bacterium | reverse complement strand
CCGCCGCCCATGCCGCGGCCTTGACCACTGCCCATCCCGCGACCGCCGCCTTGGCCCGGGCCATCTTGGACCACGTCCGTCGCGTCCGGGAATCGATGTTTGATGGCTGCACGAATATCGGCTGGCCGCAGGTTGTTCGCCTCGGCAATCTGGTGCAGCGTTGCGTCCGGGTTGGGCAGGCGGATGCCTTCCGCCTCCAAGGCTTGGCGGATCTGTTCCGTGGTAATCCCCATCTGCTCGGAGAGCCCCTGGATGGTCGGGGCTCTGCTATCCGAACCATGGCCTGCCTCGAACGGACGTCCCCAGGAATCCTTGACATGGTCGTGCAGTTCCAGCATCGATTGGAACGGCGGCACACGAAGAATACAGCCGGCAAGCACGATTACGGCGAGCAGAACGGCGGCAAGCAATTCCAACTTCCTGTTCACGGCGACCGCTCCCTTGGCCTTCAGGTAGCACCACAGCAGGGTCCAGTTGAGGACCAAGTGTAGAACGACGGCAAGCGTGAAGAAAACGGCCACATTGATATGAATCGACTCCCACTGCTCCTTGTCCAGAAGCAGGAAGGTCCAGCCCATATCCTCGGCAACCCGGCAGCGAGGCGCCAAGTACAGGACAATGCCCGAGATGGCCACGGCCACGAATGCAAAGGTCAGGAACAACGAGGTAAATGCTTTCGTGTGAAATCGCATGGTTTGAAAGACTCCTGTGCAAACTGTTTACAGTTGTCGGACGCCAGTTGATACACTTTTGCACGGCTGGCATCACTTCACCGGCCGCAAGACCGGGGGGAACGTTCGCGAGCCCAAGAGACTGCAACCGGCGCGCCAAAGCATTGTAGTACGACTCTCCGAATCGTGAAATCGCGACTCGGAGAGTCGTACCACAACGCCCCTATGACTTGAGGGGTTGCGTCGCGATGGCTTCATGACTCGGAGGATAACCATTGAGGTGGCGTAACCGTTCACAGGGGGACTGTCCCAATTTTCGCGGCACAAAGATCTCGGCCCTTGACTTGGCTTGAATCAGCAGTTCTCAAGAGTTGGGTGATTGACTGAGAAGCGGTCGAGCCGGATCAGTCATCGCGTTGATCTTTACCGCGAACGAGGTTCTGTTCTCGATGTCCTGGTCGGTCACTAAATGCACGTCCAGCAGACCGCCCGACCGATAACCCGTGCGCAGGTAGTTTATCTCGGACAGGCTGAGGCTCCATCCCTCCAGCCATACCGACAGTGCCTCTCGCTGTTCCGGCGTTCCGTCGATGTGGATGAGTAGATCGATATCGCTACCAGGACCGGCGGTTGCGTTCGCGGTGGAACCAATAAGGTACACCGCCTTGATACCGAACCGCGCAGCCTCCATCCGTGCCGCAATCTGTTCCGCCATGTGCAGCCGCCAACGCCAGTACTCGTCGCCGTGTGATTCGTGATATCGCGGGCGCATGGCTTCGTTTTCGATCGGCGTCTCGGGATCGTCGAAGTATCCGATCGACTCCGCCAGCTCGGCGTTTAGAAGAATTTTCAGGATCTTCCCGTCGGTCCGACTCGGAATATCGATAACACGCAAGGTATCGGCGATATGCTCGTATTCCGGCAACATATCGGACAGCATGTTGCGGGAACTCGAAAGGAAAAACTCGTTGTATACGATGTCTCTGTCGTTAGGATATAGCGGAATGTAGCGTATGCCGGTTTCCACCAGGTCCTGGAAGAAGTGCGTGCCGAAGGAAAGCTCGGGCGAGTACGTGCCTCTCTTCGTCGATATCTCGATTAGTACCGCTGTATTGTTGATGTCGGAGTACGTTACCTGCACTCCCAGCTTGATATCGCCACGGCTGCCCCACCGCCCCGGTCCCATGAGGACGAACTGTCGTTTCGGCAAGATCGTGTTCAATCGTCCGATGGCGCGGCCGACATCGGTGAGCATGCTCAGGCTCTCTAGTTCGCCGTATTTCAGGGGATTCACCCAGACCACATGCGTGATGTCGGGCACGCGACCACTGGAAATATATCGCCGTGCCGTGAACAGAATCCGGTCTTCCGGGACATCGCGGGGGATGGGGCTCGGCGCGGCGTCCTCGCCCGTGTTCTGCGGGCGGCACTGCAGAAGGTAAAAATCTTTTCCATCGGAGGCGAATTCGATGTCGATGGGCATGCCGAAGCTCTTTTGAAGCGCGGCCAGGATGGCGCGCACCTGCCGGATGAACGTCGTCCTGGTGATGATCCCCTCGAAGGTCACCAGCAGAACGTCCGCTTCGAAATCGATGTCGAACCCAGACGGCCGCGAAATGTGCCCGTTTCGGTAGATCGAAACGATCTGGTGAACGGCCGGAACCTCGCTGCCGTATTTACGGAGCAGGTCGATCACGGGTATCGTCTCGAAGCTGTTGGTTTCAAGATTTATCGCGTCGATCCACGAAGGCGAGTAATGCCGTATTTCATCCGGGCTCACGTTGACCCTCAGCGCGGGCTGGCCGGGCGATACCAACACCGGGTAATCGTTGCTTACGCGGTCCACTGCGCGCGTTCCCATCCCCGGCACCATCCGTATGAGGCCGTCCTCGCGTTTGAGCCGGGGAGACCAGCGGAACTCGTTGTTGCTGAAGGCAATGCCCGCGAACGCCGGGAAAAAGTACGGTCCCACCCGCGTTCCCACCACCTCCTGGATCATGATTCCCATCTCCTCGTGCAAGTCGAGCAGACCTTGTTCCGCGCGATAGATGATCGGGTCCGGTCCGAAGACCGACGCATAGACCTCGGCGATTGCGTCTAGCAGGGCGTTCAGCCGCTTCTGCTTGGGGCCTTGGTTGGCCAGAAAGAGACTTTTGTATTTGCCAGAGAAGGCCGTACCTATCCTATCCTCGAGCAGGCTGGAACTACGCACAATGATAGGCTGTTCGCCAAAGTCGTCCAGCGCCATGGAAAGCCCCTGCACAATCTCCGAGGAGAAGTGCGAGTTTTTGAAGAGCTGTATGATGTTGGGGTATTCGATGCGGACCTGCTCCGGATCCTTGTATTTCTGTTCGTTGATGTCCCCGAGGTCGTTGTACTGGAGGAAGTCCGATATCGAATCGGCGGTCATGTACCAAGTTTTGGGAATCTTTATCCCGGCGAACAGTCCGTCCTCGTCCGGCTGTTTGAGCAGTATGTGCCGCGCCAGGAACAGCCCTGTGCTCTTTCCACCCAGCTTCCCGTTGCTTCCGGAGTGGTAGATGATTCTGGTGACGAGGTCAAAAAAGTCGCTCACCTCGAGGTGCTGTTTGGCGATGTTGATGAACTCGATGTTCTCGGAGAAGAACCGGCGTATCAGCGACACCCTCAGCCATTTTTCGGTGGACGGCGCCAGCACCATGCTGTCTCCGACAATCGCGCGATAACGCAGGATGGCGTCGATGATCGCGCTGAGCGTGGTGTTGCCGGAATCGATGGTCTTTATGAGGAAACTCGTCTTGTTTTCGTGGATCCATTTCTGAAGGCACTGCAGGATCTCGTTGTCGCTCAGGTTCCTCGCGGCTATGGCGAAGACCTGGTCGCTTATCTTGAGAATGTTCTCCGGTGACTGCTTGAAGCTGGGGCTGTTGGCGTCGAACTCGGGCTCCGTGTCGCTCTTGACGAACTCGACCCCGAATTGTTTGAGTAACTGCTTGGCCTCTCCCACTCCGTTCCAGAAAAGATAGTAGATCATCTTCCGCGAGATATAAAGATACAGCTTCTCGTCGGTCCGCCTGACGAGTTCGGTGATAACCATCCATTCTCGGTTGTTCTTCTCGGCCAGTTCCCGCCTGGCCGTTTCCCATTCGTGCAGAAGCCCCTTGAGCTTGCGGTGAAAGATGGTCTGTCCGATGCGATCCGCGATAGTCTTGATGAGCTTGCGTTCCTTCTGCAGGAAATACCCGTCGTCAACGCTGGGAACCTCCCTAACATACGACACCTCCAGGACTCCGACCACCTCATCCTCTTCTTTTATCTCGGCGGTATCTTTCCAGATTGTCGAAACGTATGACTCGTCTTGGTAGGAGACGTCCCCGTATTCGATGCGTGCCTGGCAGATATCGGGATACTGCCAGCCCGATGGAATCGTCTGTATTATCGCATTGAATATCTCGGAAAGCGGAAGCGCGGCGCCGACAAGAACTTCCTCGACCTGGTAAAGGCAGTTGAGTTCCTTTGCCCGCTCGCGAAGAATCACCAGTACCTGATCGACCGAATGGTTCTTTGAGTCCATGGAGTCACGCTCCTCCGCCGACGCGTTTCGGCTTACACCCAGCTTCTCGCTTTCACCGCCTGCGCTACCCTGTCGATGGCGATAACGTATGCCGCGTCCCGCATGTAGAGTTTTTTCCTCTTGGCAAGCTCGCTGACCGCCGAGAAGGCCGAGGTCATCTTCGCATCCAGCTTGTCGAAGACCTCCTGCTTCTCCCAAAAATAGTTCATGTTACACTGGACTTGTTCGAAATAACTGCAGGTGACGCCGCCGGCGTTTGCCAGGAAATCGGGAATCACGGAAATGCCGCGTTTTTTGATGACCTCGTCCGCTTCCGGCGTGGTGGGACCGTTCGCGCCCTCGGTAATGAATCTGACCTTCTCGTGGATGTTTCCGACGTTGTCCCTGTTGATCTGGTTCTCCAGCGCGGCGGGTATGAGGATGTCCACCTCCTGCTCGATCCAGGCGTCTCCCGGCAGCACTTCGTAGTTACAGTCGCGTGCCTTATTTTTGTCTATTCCGCCAAATGTATCGGTTATGCCGAGAAGCTCTTTGTGGTCGATCCCGCCTTTTTTTCTGAACGTGTACGATGTCTTGTCGGCCTGGTTCCAACATGCGATGGCTGTCACCTTGCCGCCGAGGTGGTCGTACAGTTTAATGGCGTACTGCGCCACGTTGCCGAATCCCTGGACGCAGGCGCTGGTGCGAGAGATATCGATTTCACGCTCCTTGAGCGCCTCCCTGAGCACGAAAATCAATCCGTAGCCGGTGGCCTCAGTCCGCCCGAGCGATCCGCCCATGCCCACGGGCTTGCCAGTAATGAAGCCGGGGAACCTTCCATTGTGGATAGTCTCGTATTCATCGAGCATCCACAGCATGTGCTGCGAGTTGGTCATCACGTCTGGAGCCGGAATGTCCAGCAGAGGCCCCACATTCCTCGCGATCTGCCGCACCCATCCCCTGCAAATTTGTTCCTGTTCACGCGCGCTCAGATGATGGGGATCGCACACTACGCCGCCCTTGGCGCCGCCTAGGGGAATATCGACTACAGAGCACTTCCACGTCATCCACATCGACATTGCCCGCATCGTATCGATGGTCTCCAGTGGATGAAAACGGATTCCGCCCTTCGCCGGTCCGCGCGCGTCGTTGTGCTGGACCCTGAAGCCCTTGAACACCTTTACCGTCCCGTCATCCATGCGAACGGGGATGGTGAAATGGTATTCTCGCATGGGTTCGCGCAGCAACTCTTTTACACCGTCTTCCAGGTCCAGTATCTGCGCAACCTTATCGAACTGGGCCTGGGCCACTTGAAACGGATTATACGATTTCAACTCCATAGCAAGATTCTCCTGTGTGAAAGCGAAGCAGATATATTGTCTATACGTCGATGCAGCCTGACGATGCGCAACTGTAGTCCGCCCAAACCAAATAGTTATTCATTTGCAGGCCCTAAGTGGTGATACCGCAAGTCGATTATGGCCACGTCTTCAGCGGCCAGGGTGATGGTTGCGCCGCCGGAAGTCCAGACCACCTCCCGATCGGTCAGAAGTTCGACGCTACGGTTGACAGTCAACCCGTCGAGTTGGATGGTCGCCTTCTGCTGTTCGTCACTATCGTTCAGCACGGTCAGGTATCGGTCGCCGAACCGCTCGACGTGGACTTTGAGATTGTCGGAACGCACGAGGGTGACGGGCTCCCAACCGGCCTCGGCCACGCGGCGACACAGCGGTACGTAGCGCTTGAACAGGGGGCGATACCGGTTATAAAGCTCCGGCCGCTTGAAAAAGTGTCCCTCCGATGCGTTGTGACTGAAGAAGCCGGGGAACATACCGTACGCCAGCGAACGCTTCATGTACCGCTCGACCAGATCCTCGTTCAGGTCTTCGAACACCGTATTCATCAAAAAGCAGTATGGTTTGCCGCCGGCCAACGCGCGGCGATAGATCATCTGCTCGGTCGGCATTGGCTGCCAGCGGCCTTCGCGATGCCAGTTGGTCTCCGTCCCCATCACGTCGATCAACCCGACCAGCCAGCAGAATGGGCCGGGAACGCCATTGCCCATGGTCAGTTTGCCCAAGGCATGAACGTCGTCGGCGACTGCTTCAATCTGTTCGAACATGATGCAACCCTTATAGATGGCAGGGCGGCGCTCGTCCGACGAGAATGTCAACGGCGTTTTCGCCGCCGCGAAATGGTCGCGGCGAAAGTCGAGTTCCGCTGTTACGTAGCCGCCGCACGAGTCGAAATACTCGCCGTCCAATTCGGCCTTGCGTTCAGGACCGTAGTGCGACTTGCGATACGTTTCGTTCCAGTGCAAATTGAAGCCGGTCACTTCGCCTCGAATGCCGGGCATCGTGTTGATGCTCCATACGGCTCCGTTGCACCAGGGCGTATCGAGTAGCCGGGCCGTCGGACGTCCTGTCTCGTCGTGGAACACGCTGGCGAGGAACGCCTGGGCCCAGCGGTTGCCTGCCTCGGCCAGTCGCCGTGCTTCGGCTACGGCAGCGTCGATGGTCCGCGGCATGTTCGAATCCATGTGCATCCACCAGGTCGTTGGCTCCACGTAGCGGAACGTATGGATGCCGTGCTCGTCGTCGAAGGCCGTTTCGTCATTGCCTTCCTTGAAGGCGAAGCCGAAGTCCTCGAATCCTTCGACCTCGCTGATCTTGGCAAAAGGCATCCACAGCCCCTGCCGTTCCATTCGGACGCGGAAGCTCTCCGGAAACAGCTCCTTGTATTTCGCCAGCGCCGCGCGGAAGCCCCACTGCGGATCGAATGTGAACCGACAGAACCGCACTCGGGCTGAAGGCTTTTCCGGCGTCAGGCCAATGTCGTACGCAATGTACAATTCCCGCGAGCCTGCGTTGTAACCGATGCGGAAGAACGCCGGCCGACGCATGTCGATACCCAACGCCGTGCCGGCCGTTTCATTGCCGACGGCACCGAAGGGGTACTGCGAAAGCCGGCCGTTGGCGCCGACCGAGGGGCGGTGGATGGTCTCGGAGTACTCGCGCCGCGGCGAAATGGCCTCGCTTTGGCACGGGTCGTTGAACCAATGGAGACCGGCTTGGGATACCGGAAAGGAGTAGACCAACGTAACCGCTCGGTCACGACCGGTTGTATCGGCTAGTTCCACGTCGAAGAACGTCGTGTTGTCCTTCTCGGATGTTTTTACGTCGAGTTTCAGGCCGAGGGCCATATTATCGCCTAGTGGGGTGAAGTCGGAGTCGACCGCCACGTCGCGAACAAGGAACCCTTCGGCCGACTCGCCAGACTGTTCGACGGCCAAGTGATCGAAGCGAACGATGGGCCCAGCCGACTTGAGTTCGACCAGTTGCGGATTACGGAACCAGGCCTTGCCGCCGTGATTACGGAACAGCATGTAGTACGCGATGCTGCCAATCGGCTTCTCCGGGACGACCAGCACGCGTTGCGACCGCCAGTCGCTCGTGCCGACGGGAAATGATGCCGCTTGCCCGTAAAGGGAGTCTCCATCGGTGAATCGGATGTCCAGGTACAGCGAGTAGTCACTGCCACGACTACCTGACACGCCCTCCGCCTTGCTCTGGCAAACGGCCAAGACGGGCGTCGGTTCCGACTGGTTCAGGACAACCGTGGCGGCAACGCCCCGTTGTGCGTCAGCATCGTCACCGTTGTCGCACAGGTAAGCGTTGTCGCCGCGCGTGAAGCCCTTTTCGTACGCCCAAAGCTCGGTCGTCTGGATGAGATTCTCGCCTGCAAGAGCATTGTCGCGAACAACTCGCTTCACCGGCGGCTGCGCGGCGAAGGCATCCAACGCGAGGATCGACACAAGAAGGCACGGGATCGTACCGAGTAGACGGAAAACGGCCATGGAAAGTCCTTTCAGGTGGGGAAACGGAAGAGTCCAGAAAGTGCAGTGGCACCCATTATCGCCTACGGCACGAGGGCGGGCAAGGGTCTTGTTGTCGTTCCCAGGAGAACTGCGAAAGACAAGGCTTTTCGGTAACCGTTCACCGGGGGACTGTCCCAATTTTCGCGGCACAAAGGGCGTTTTTGCCCAATGATCCTCCGTTTCCGCCGCGAAAATGGGACTGTCCCCTTCGCGTGAAGCGGAGAAAACTGCCTGCGCCGCCCCGTGAACGGTTACGCTTTTCGCATAAGAAGACCTATGCTCTTCGTCTACGATGTCGCGTCGGCGATAGTCACCAGCACGCGTTTGCCGACGGCTTGGGCGTACTTGCAGACCATATTGAGCGAGAAATTGGCGCGCTGCCCGGTCTCCAGCTTTATCAAAGTCGCCCGGTTGATGCCGGTCCTCGCCTCGATGTCGTCCAGACTAAGCCCCAGGGACTGACGAACCTGCTGGGGGTCTCCTAATTAGGGTACGTCTTTCATGGTTTACTAACACTCCCAAACGTACTTGCCCCCCTTTTCGTATAAACTCTGAATCGTTCTCGCACTGGGATATTCCATGACATCGGCCAACGCGCAACCCCGGGGTACCAGCAGTAGAAGTCTCGATTCGGTTTCTCGGACTCGGAGAGTCGGGCTACTATGTGCCAACCCCTTCCAACCGATGCCTGTAAGCTATATGAATATAGCGCGTTCTGTTCTTGATCGAAGGCCACTGTCGCCCGATTGGGGGGTCAGCCCAGATGGGTGGATGGCCGGCGCGTTCGCTGAAAAACCAAGGAATCTCCGCCATGAGCCGATCTACTCGCAACCGTTCCGTGGCTATTCTCGCAGTTCTTGCCGCATGGTGCGCTACGCCGAGGGTAGCCCAGTGCCAAGATGCCCAGCCAGCCACCACGCCGCCAATGGAAGTCGCTCCCGACGTCGATGTGCTTCGCGAGCAGAGCATCTACATCCCCTACGAGAAACTCCGCAAGGTGTTCGAGGAACACGGACGGGGCGTATTTCTTCCTTACGAACAGTTCCAGGAACTGTGGCGAGCAGCTCGCGAGAAAGACGACGCGGCCGTTGTGCCCAAACCGCCGATAGCTGCGATCGTTGCCGAAATCGACAACATTGCCACGGTTGAAAAGGACGTGGTGCGAGTCAAGGCTCGGCTGATCATCGACATTCTAGCGGAAGGGTGGACCGAAGTGCCCTTGCGACTGGCCGACGCCGCCATCATCGGCGCGACCATCGACGGCAAGCCGGCTCGCATCCTTGGCGGACCGACGGAAGGGTATCGGTTATTGCTGGAGCACAAGAGTAAGGAGTCGGCGCAAGTCGAGCTTCAACTGGAGTATGCCAGGGCCATCGGCAAGTCGCCGGGACGCAATAGCGTTTCGTTCCAGTCGCCGCAAGCGCCGGTCAGCCGTTGGGAGGTCCGCATTTCAGAGCCGGGCGTGAAGGTCGACATCCACCCGCTCATCGCCGCCACGGAAGCGCCGGTCAAGACGGCCGACGATGAGTCCGAGGCTGGCCAGACGGTTGTCCTAGCGTTCGTCGGCGCAGCGCCGGTGGTGCGCATCGACTGGACTCCCAAGGCCGAAGGCGCCAAGGGCCTGGAAGCGCTGGCCAGCGTCGAGGCCCAACAGCAGGCGTGGATTACCGAGGGAACCACGCGCAATCGGGTTCAATTGGACTATTCGATTCATCGGGCGGAACTCAGCCGGCTTGAAATCGAGGCGCCGGCCGACCAGAAGGTGGTCAACGTGTTCGACGCCAACATCCGACAGTGGTCCATCGAGAAGGCCGACGACGGCAACGTGCAGCGCGTGCTAGTCGATCTGTTTGAACCGGCCAAAGAGTCGCAGCAAGTCACCATCGAATTGGAAAAGTTCACCGGGGAAAAACAGCAGACCGAGGTTATTGTTCCGGCCGTGCGAGCCCTGAACGTGGGGCGGCAGCAGGGAGTAGTTGGGGTGGCCGTGGCCGAAGGCTTCCGGGCTGAGGCCACGGCAACAAGCGGACTCGTTCAGGTCGATCCGGCCGACCTGCCAGAATCGATCCGCGGAGGCGCGTGGACATTCGCCTACCGTTATGCCGCCGTGCCGTTCGACTTGAAGCTCACGGCCGAGAAGCTTGAACCGCGTATCTCGGTCGATACACTCGTCGAGGCCACGCTTCAACCGGAACGGCTTGTCATCGAAGCAACCATCGCGTACACGATCGAACGAGCCGGCGTGTTCCGCTTCGACGTCGACATGCCCGCCGGTTTCCGCATAACTCGCGTGGCCGGCCGAGAGTTCAACCAGTTCACCCCGGCCATGGTCGATAGCCACCTGGTCGAGCCGGGCGATTCGCCCAAACTCATTGTTAACCTGTCGAAGAAGGCCCAAGGACCGATCGGACTAGCCATTCGCCTGGAACGCGACCTGAGCGAGCCGGACCTGCTCACGCCCACTGGCAAGACGGCTAATATCCCACTGCCCATTCCCCGACCAAATCCCATGGGAGTCGAGCGCAGCGCGGGCCGGCTGATCCTCTGCGCGCCGGAAAGCCTCCGCATACTGCCCTCGGAACGAGTGGCCCTTCGCGAAATCGCGCTAGCCGAAGCGTTGCAGGCAATTCCCTCGGCCCGCGAGGGTAGCGGCGTTACTGACGCCGCCGTGCTGGCCTTCGCCTTCACCGATGAGCCGGCCTCGCTCAATCTGGCCGTCGAGCGGCGGCGACCGCAAGTGACTATACGACAGTTGCTACTGG
The DNA here is from genome assembly GCA_964487655.1 of uncultured Planctomycetaceae bacterium. Lineage (GTDB taxonomy): Bacteria > Planctomycetota > Planctomycetia > Pirellulales > Thermoguttaceae > PWXP01. The sequence goes on along the minus strand of CAZASB010000001.1, from coordinate 27,814 downwards.
CCCGGGTGGAAGAAGGCGTGGTGAAGTACCGCGCCACGTTGCTCTACGACGTGCGTTATAGCAGTGTGAAGTCGTTGCGGCTCGACGTGCCGGCCGCCGTGGCCGCCGACCTGCGTATTGAAACGCCCGGGTTTCGCGAGAAGGCCATGGAGCCGGCGCCCAAGGATCTTGCCGACAGCTACGTCGCATGGCAAATCACTGGCGAGGCCGAACTGCTGGGCGAGGGAAAGATTGAACTCGTCTGGGAAGACGAACTCGGAAAGCTCGAAGTGGGCAAGCCGGCCGAGATCGACATTCCGCGTCTTGTACCTCGGGAAGTACATCGGGCATGGGGGCAGATCGTGCTGGCGAAGGTCGAGACCATCGACGTGGCCCCCAAAGGCGAGCCCGTCGGCCTGCGCGGCATCGATCCGCGGGAGGATCTGATCGTTCTGGTGCCCGGCGCCGCCCGCGCGCTGGAGTTCCATAACGACTGGCAACTCACGGTGGCGGCAACCCGGTACCAGCTTGAAGAACTCAAACGCACGAGCATCGAACGGTCCGTGGTGCGAGTCGTGGTAGCACGGAGCAACGAACTCGGCGTGCAAGCGATCTACCGCATGCGAAGCGCGCTGCAACGGCTTGAGGTAAAGCTGCCCGAGTCGGCCACCTTCGACGCCCAGCCGCTCAAGATCAACGGCCGGCCGATGCCGCTGGAGCAGGGAGCCGAAGGCACGTATTTCTTGCCGCTGGCCGATATCGAAGCCGATACCGAGTTCATTCTCGAACTGCGATACAGCATGACCGACTCGATTACCGGTTCGGGCGCTCGGATTGTGTTGCCCACGTTCCCGCGGGAGCCGGCCGCGCAGAAGACGTGCCTTTGCGTCTACCTTCCTCGCGAATGGGCCATGCTGGGCGCGACCGGTCCGTGGACTCCGGAGTCGGGCGGCGACGGTAGCTTGAGGGCCGCCACGAGTCCGCACCGAATGGCCGAACTGATTCGCTGGGTGGTCGAGGGCGTTACGATGGAAGGCGATCCGAACGAGTCCTTCCCGATCGACGGCGTGCCCTATCTATTCTCGACCCTCCGGCCGGTCGGGCCGCCTGAAGGCGATCTGCGGGTTTACGCGGCCGACGAGACGTGGCTGCACGCCGGCGTATTCGCCCTGGTGCTCCTGTGTGGCGTCGTCTTGCTGCCGCTGCGATTCTCCAGCCGGATCGTCGCTGTTGGCCTGCTTGTTGGCGTGCTGATACTGTTGGCCGTGTTCTGCCCCATCTTTGCCGGCCACGTGGTCGATAAAGCCTTCGCCTTGGCCGTCTTCTTGGTGCTTGTGCTGTGGATGGTCGTATTCGCCGTACGCGCGGGGCGCAAGCTGACGACCGTCTGGGGCGCAAAGTGCTGCGTGTCCGGAGTCGCGAGGTCGGGGATCGCGAGGCCGGTTGAAGAGGAAACGCAAACGCAAGAGGTCGCCCAGCCGGCCGAGGTCGTGGCCGACCCCCGAGAAAAGGGCTTCGATCTGGCCGAGCCATCGGCGGAACTCCCGCCGGCCGCCAAGGAGGAAGATCCGCTCGAAAAGGGACTTGAGCTAGACCGGCAAGAATCGGAACAGCCGCCGGGTGATAAGCCATCGGAAGGTGATAGACCGTCCGAAGGTGATAAGCCGTCGGAAGATGACAAGCCATCCGACCATGACGGGAAGAAGGGAGGACCGGCCCATGACTAAGTACGCCACGTCACCGCGGCTGGAAGCCGTTACGATGGCCCTAGCCGGCGCGTTCTTCGCGATTGCCGTCGGCTCGGCCGTCCTCGC
>CAZASB010000001.1:8364-25921 GCA_964487655.1 uncultured Planctomycetaceae bacterium | reverse complement strand
CGATGGCCCTAGCCGGCGCGTTCTTCGCGATTGCCGTCGGCTCGGCCGTCCTCGCGGCCGAACCGCCCGGTAACACGGATTCGGAGCCCGATAAAATCCGTACGCTATTCGTTCCGTTCAACGACCTTCGCGTATTGTTGGAATCCGGTCCGCGCCGTGTTATGCTCGATCGCGAGCAATACGAGGCCCTGCTGGCCAAGTCGCGCCGGGAAGAAGAGCTTGCTCCGCCGGCCGCGGTTGCCCTAACGGCCGCGGAGTATGAAGGCGTGCTCCAGCCGGGGCGGGCCCAGTTGACCGGTACGTTGCACCTTGAAGTGCTGGCTAAGGGCCTGCACGCGGTGCCGTTGGACTTGGCTTCGGTCGGATTGCGAAGCGCGGAGCTTGACGAAAAGCCGGCCTTGCTCGGCCAGGGCGCGGATGGAGTGGTACGCCTGTTCATCGAGGGCGTGGGGCGGCACGTGCTCAAACTGGATATGGTCGCTCCCGTGGAGCAGACCGCGGCGCGCCAGAGCCTCCGCTTCCGCCTGCCGCAAGCGCCCTCCGCGAGCATGCGTCTGACTGCGCCTGGCGACGTGGAACTGAAAGGCGGAGCCGCCATTGTCAGCCGGCAAATCGACAAAGAAGCTGAACTGACGCGATTCGAGATTCTACTGCCTGCCGGTGATGCAACCTTGGAGTTCTCGCTCAACAGTCGTCTTCTGCGACAGGACCGGGTCGTGTTGGCGACCAGCGTGCTCATCGACGAGATCACCGAGGCGTACGAGCGGTTGCACGCGACCGTTTCGCTCGACGTGCTGCACCGGCCGGTAGACCGCTTCCTGTTCGCCGTGCCCGTCGGCTTCGAGGTTACCGACGTGCATTCGCCGCAGCTTGCCCGCTGGAACGTCGAGCGCCAAGCCGACAAAAGCGACGTGCTTGAAGTCACCCTGCGCGAGCCGACCACCGAAACGGTCGTACTGAACCTTGCGGCCGTGAAGGCCGCGGGCGTGGCGGAGGAATGGTCCTTCCCGCAACTTGTACCGCTGGACGTAGCGGGGCAAGTTGCCGTTTTGGGCATCGTGGCCGAGGACCGGCTGGAGACACGGTCGCTGGCGGCCGAGAAGCTCATCGCGATTGACACGTCCGTTTTCGAGCAGGCCCTTCCGCCAACACTGCTCGCGCGGCCGGTCGGCGACGAGCCCTTGCGACCCATTGCAGCCTACTACGCTCCACAAGGCGCCTATGGGCTCACGGCCAAGTTCGCCCGACCGTCGGCCGAGCTTGCCGTGACGGCCAGCACGCTGCTGAACATCAACGAACAGCGGCAAGCCGTTCGCGGCGGATTTGCCATTCAGCCGTCGGTTGCCGCGCGGTTTGCGTTCAGTTTCTCGGTTCCGGCTGGATGGCATGTAACGGCCGTGACGGGGCCGGAAGGCGAACCGCTCCCTTTCGAACGGTATGGCAGCGAGAACGAATCGGGTCGGATTCACGTGACCGTATCGCGAGGCATGAAACCGGATGAAGCCTTCGCCGTGGCATTCGAGGCAACCCACGCGCCAGCCGGCTGGCTCGACGAATGGTCCTCGCGCGAAGTTGACTTCCCACGCTTCGACGTGCTCGGCGCTACTCGAAGCGCGAGCGCCTTGGCCGTGACGGTGGCCTACGACCTGCGTGTTCGACCTGAAACGATCGAGGGACTCACGCCGCTTGACGAAACGGAAAAGGCCGACTGGAACCTGGCCGGCGCGGCAACGGCGTTGGCCTATCGGGCCGAAGGGACCGAGTATGCCGCCCGCCTGACGGTCGAACGCGCGCAGCCCCGGCTAGCCGCGCGCACATTCTCCTTCTTCCAGGTCACTTCCGGCTCGCTCAAGGCACGATGCGAAATCGTCTACCAAGTGGACGAGGCGAGTACCAACCGGCTCTCGTTTGCCCTGCCGGCCGAGGGGACGCCCGAGTCGGTTTCCATCGTCGGGCTTGACGGATTGCAGCTCAAACAGTTTACCGCGGAAGTCGATGGCAACCAGCGACTTTGGACTGTCGAACTGGCCCAGCGCGGTCGTGGGCTATTGCGATTGGCGTGCGATTTTGAACAGCCGCTCGACGAACGGGATGCCAGGGATTTTAGCTTGCCTATCGCAAGAGCCATGGGGACCGTATATCAGTCGGGCTTCGTAGCCGTCGAGGGCGATTCGGAACTCGACGTACAAGTAACGACTGACGCCCGCCGGGTTGACGTGGGCGAATTGGCCGAGGCCGACTACTTACCGGGTCGCCGATTGCTCGGCGCATTTGCCTTTGTGGGCGAGCCGGTCGAGGTGAAAATTGACGCGGTTCGGCATCTCGGCTATCGGCTGCCGGCCAGTATCGTCGAGTTTGCTGAGTTGAACACGCGGCTGGGCGCCGACGGTGCCAGCCAGACGCTCGCCCGGTTCAATCTGCGGACGAAGGCGCAGGTATTGGAAGTGGAGTTGCCGGCCGGCTCGGAGCTTTGGGCGGCTCGGTTGGACGAAACGCCTTTGAAGCCGCAACGCGCCGGCGATCGGTTGCTGCTGAACTTGCCCTCGACTGGCAATACGGTCCATGAACTGGAAATCGTGTACGCCAGCTCCGTCGCGGCCGTATCGCTCGTTGGGAACATGCGGCTTTCGGCCCCGTCGCTTCGCTTGCGAGCCGATGACGAGGCCACTCCGGAAGAGGTGCCTCTGGCGGATCTGAAGTGGAACGTCTATCCGCCGACCGGCTACCGCGTGGTGCGAAGTCAGGGCTCGGTGCATACCGACCAGATCGAACGGCCCCGACCAGCCGCCGTCTACGTGGCCGGCGCGCTGTACTGGCTTGGTGGCGGCGTTCAGCCGTTTTGCGGCGGGCTGTCACTCCATGCTTCCAAGGATGCTCGGCCGCTCTCGGCGAGGCGTCACGGAATCTCCGACATGGTTGTGCCGCAAGGGGCAGAACTTGAGATGAGTCTGGGTCGAAGCGACGTTTCAGTTGCAGTTGAGGGACCGGCTGAAGAGCCCGCGTTGGAGGTGGATGCCGATACGTCGTCGATGATGATAGACCAAGCTTCAGCAGCGACTGAGCGCGAGGCACTACCGCCCATGGCGCCCGCGCTGCCAAAATCCAGGCCGGCCCAAACGGGGAAGATAGTGGACTCGATCGAGGCCGGCGCCGTACCAATTCCGAATGAGCCGCTGATCGCATATCCAGACAGGCAGACGTGGAAAGAACTGACGCAACGGCACGACGAGTTGCTTGGCGTGCGTAGCCTTCAAATCGACTTCCAGCGAATGACGGGCGACAATGCAATTGCGTTCCGAAGCCTGGGTGTCGAGCCAGTTTTGGCGGTCACGCTATCGAACCGGGCACGGTTCACCGCCCTTGCTTGGGCAATCGGGGTCTTCATCGCGGTTGTGGGCCTACTGCTCACGTGCCGCAAGATGCGCTGCCGCGCGGCGTACGTGGTGGGCGTGATGCTGGTAGCGTCAATCGTTCCCGTATTGTCCGACGGCGTGGAACTGGCCTACCTGTGCAACGCCGCGTTCTTCGCCGCCAGTGCGCTGGTCCCCTACTACCTGCTCGTTGCGCTTTGCCGTTGGCTGGCTTCGGCCCTGTGCGGCTGTTGGAGCCAGATCACGCCGGCCGCGAAAGCGACGACGACAGTGCTTGCTCTGGTTGTCGGCATGGTGTTCGTCGGCCCGGCGCAAGCGCAGGCGCCTCGGGCTCCGACATCGAATGGTGACCGGTACGTGGTGCAAATTGTCGAGCCCGACAAGCCCGTCGCCATTCCCGACGACGCGCTCTTGACGCCCTACGATTCCGACCTGGCAACCGGCATCCGCGACGCAACCAAGGTTCTGGTGCCCTATCAACGTTACGTCGAATTGTGGAACCGCGCATATCCCGACCAGGCGTTGGAAACGCCCAAGCCGCCGGCCGACTATGCCATGGCCGGCGCGGCGTATCGAACCGTGCTGGGCGGCGACGAATTCCTGCTGGTCGAAGGGGAACTGACCATCGACGTCTTTACGGACGGCTTCGTGGAGGTGCCCCTGGCCCTCCGCGGCGGCGTCCTGGCCCGGGCCGTGCTCGATGATAAGCCGGCGAGGCTCTCCTTGCCACGGCCAATGCCGCAGCCCGTCGCTCAGCAGGCCGCCGTGCGACAGGGGCAGCCGATTCAGTCGCCTCCCAATGCACGGGCGAACGATCCGTTCGGGGCTCCGGACCCGGCCCAGAGTATGCCGCAGCAGGCTGCCCCACCGACTCCACGGCAGCAATCACAGCAAATCGTCCCGCCTGATGTGCCGGACGGCGGCCTGCTGGTGCTGCACGTATCGGGCAAGGGCAGCCACACGCTGAAAGTGATCACCCGGTTGCGGCTACGCCGCGAGGGTGGATGGCGAGTGGCTGATGGCGTGCTGCCTGCCGCGCCGGCCGCCAAGGTCGAAATCACCGTTCCAGAGGCGGAAACACAACTCCGTCTGTCGGGTGTTGTGGATCAGGCCGAGTTCGACACAGAGCAGGACAACCAGCTATTGACCACGGCCTTGGGCCCGGGCGGCACGATCGGCCTGCGATGGCGGCCCAAGGTGGCCGAGGCCGAAGTGGACCGCAGCCTCACCGCCCATGGCACGGCCGTGATGGACGTGCAGGAGGATGGTCTGCGCGTGGTATGGCGAGCGAGGCTCGATTTCCCCCGCGCGCAACGCGAGCAGTTCACTATTAACGTGCCGGCCGATTACCTGGTCAAGCACGTTTCGGGTCAGAACGTGCGTGGGTGGGAGCTTTCGCGGACCGGGGGGCGACAGTCACTCGAAATCGCCCTGCTGCACGCCGCCAAGGATAACGAAGAGGTCGTGCTCGACCTGTGGCGAGAAGGGCCAGTGGGCGACCATACCGTGGGCGACAACGCCCTTGCCGAGTTCGCGTTTCCGGTTGTTCGCGTGCCTGGCGCCGTGCTGGAAGACGGCCAGTTGACCGTGCGCCGCAGCCCGCTTCTGGAGCTGCGCGTTACGACTCGCGAAGGCGTCAGCCGCACCGATCTGGACCCCGAGGCCGAGCAGCTTGCAGGCGGGGCCGACACGGCCGAAAGTCCGCTGGGCATCCGGCCCTACCAAGCGTACCGCTTCGCGACCGCGCCGTTCAACCTGAGCTTCGCCGCCACCACCATCCGCCCGGACGTGACTGCCCGGCTGCAAACCGTGCTGCGCATTGCGGAGCTTGAACGAATGTTGGAAACCCGCGTCGTGCTCAACGTCCAAGATCGGCCCCTGTTCCGTGTCGACATTGAACTGCCTGACGGGCTGCGCATCGACCAAGTGATCGCCCCGGGCGAGTTCCACTGGTCGGAGACAACCCACGACGGCCGCCGCGCATTGAATGTCTACCTTGCCGCTGGCCAGTTGGGCGAGATAGCAATCCTAGTTGCCGGCAAGCTGGGCGAGACCGGCACGATCAAAACCCTGCCACTGCCACGGATCTCGCTGGCTGGCATCGAGCGGCAGAGCGGCGAGTTCGCCGTTCAAACCGATCCCGGCCTGCGGGTCGATGCCCAGGAACTGACCGGCTGCGAACGCATCTTGCCGAAGCAGCTTTACGGCTGGCTCAATGCCGAGCATCGCGAAGTCACGCAGCTTGCGCTCAGTTCCCGCGGCGCTGATTATTCCGCGTCGTTGGTTCTGTCGCCGCGCAAATCGGTTGTCGCATGCCGCACGATCAGTAACGTTAGGGTCACCACGCACGCCGTCGAGGAGACCATCCTCGTTGAGTTCGACATCCGCGAGGCCGGCATTCGGCAAGTGGCCATGCTCCTGCCTCACTGGATGGCCGACTGCCGCGTCCGCGCGCCTCTGTTGCGACAGAAGACCATTACGCCTGCCGGCGAAGGTCCGCAGGCGCCGGTCCGCATGTTGCTGGAGTTCCAGGACGAAATGATGGGCGAGTTGCGCGTCCTGCTCGAAAACGACCGTCTCCTGACGGCCGATCTGCACGAGATTGCCATTCCTCGCGTTGAAACCGGGCGAACGGAACGCCAGTTCGTCGCGATGGAGAGCGCGGGCCGCGACGAGGTTGTGGTCGAACAAGCCAATGGACTCGAAACGCTTGGCCGCCAGCAACGCGACTGGCAGACGCTTAAAAGCCGACTCGGCGACGGGATCACGCAGGCGTGGACGGTCAGTCCCGGCGCGGCCGAGCCCCAACTGGCCTTCCGTACACAGCAGCGCAAGACCGTGGCGACCGCCGGTGCCCAGGTGCGACTGGCCGAAACCACACTCGTGCTCGATCTGCACGGAGCGTACCGCGCCCAACTAACCATGAAGGTCGATAACGCCACCGAGCAGTTCCTCGAAGTACAACTGCCTGCCGGCGCAACCTTGTGGACGGCGCGCGTTGCCGGCGAACCGGTCAAGCCGATCGTGCAGGGAGCATTAGCCCCTCCGGCCGCCGAGAGCAGCGGCAAGAAGGGCATTGCGACCGATTCGGGCCATGTGTATATTCCCCTGGTCAAGACGGCGGCAGGCGACGTGGCCTACGACGTGGTGCTCGGCTACGGCGGCGCTCTCGCGCCGCTGGGAGTACTCGGGCAGATTGAGTTCCCACTGCTCACGGTTCACAATATGGCGGTCGATCGCAGCCAGGTGAGGCTCCTGTTGCCCGAAGGGAGCGACTGGTTCGACTTCGAGGGTACGCTCGGACGCCCCGCCGACCGGCAAGCGCTTGCCGCGGGCTGGGCCGAATTCCAACGTGAGCAAGTGGAGCAACTCCTCGGCACGCTCCGCCACGGCAGTACCTATGAAAAAGCTCGATCCGCCCAGAACCTGAAGCAGTTGGACGTCCTTCAAAACGAAACGCCCAGCTCCTATCGTTACGCCGACCCCCAAGGCGAGTTGGAAGCCGGCCGCCGGATGATCGAAGAAGCCCAGAAGGAAGTCGATGAGTTCGATCAGGGTGTGGAACAAACCGTGGAATTCGACAACCGAGCGAGGATGAACGATCTGGTCGAGCAGCAGCGACTCGGCCGATCGCGCAATGTCGTGCAGAACTATGGTTATAACTGGAACGCAGAGGCTGCGCAGCCTCGTTCCGACAAAGATGCCGCGGGCAAAGTCATGGAACTGAATGCCGAATGGCTGAACAAGAACCAGTTGGCTAATGCTCCCGCCGATGACTTGCAAGACGGGAAGGCGACCGTGGGCAACAAGCAGCGAGCCGGGGAAGCCAGACCCTCTGGCCAGACCGAACTGTTCCGTGGCAAGGGCGCTGCGGCGCCAGCCAAACGGCAGCCCGAGGCGCCGAAGCTGAAGGCCGACGTGATGGGCGGCATGGTAGGCGAAGGGCGTGGCCGAAAGCAAACCAAGAAGGCGGAGGAAACATCGCAGTCGTCCGTTCGGCGTTACCAGCAGCGGCTGGAAGAGCGACAGCAGGCCCAGTCGCAAATGATGATGCAAGTCCAACCGCAGCCGCAAATGGACGATGCCGATCAGAAGTCGGGCGAGGCTCGGGTGCAGCGCAGTGGTGCCGTTGGAATACAGACCCCAGACGCGTTAAGAGCCGAGCAGGAGAAGTTTAGAAGCGAGCGGCAGAGGTTAGAAGTGGCAGTTCCCCAGTTCGGCGGGTTCGATGTGAGCGGTCAGGCTGGCCTCACCGCTCCGCCTACCGCGCCCTTGCCCGGTACGGGCTTGGCAAGCCTCGACTTCACGTTGCCCCAGCGCGGCCGGCAGTACGTCTTCACCACCACGGGCGGCCGCATTGAGCTTCGCGGCCGGCACGTTTCGCGGCGGCTGCTCTGGGGCCTTGGTCAGGTGGCTGCCGTGTTGGCCGCGCTCGGCCTCGGCTGGCTACTGCTTCGCGCCGTCTGCCGCGGCGGGTTCCGTTGGCTCGCGCGTCCTGCCGTGTTGGGCGTCCTCGGCTTGCTTGCGTTGGTCGTTGGCGTCTTCCCCGTCTTCGCCGTCATCGCCCTGGCGGCCGCCGTTGTCATGGCCTTGCGCCGCCTTGTCTCCCGCAAGCATGCAACGCCCGCGTTGGACGTCGCGTAGCAAGTAGTAGCGAGTAGGCCGGAACAAGCAACCCGGCCTTGATCACAATCCTGCCAAATGCTGGCACTGAATCTCACGGGAGGTCTTGGCGCCTTGCTGCCTCTCATCGCTTTCCAGATGCCCCCGGCTTGCCCGGGGGAACCTCACGTTTTTCGCTACAGCCCGCCGTCTGTCAGCGCTTTACAGATGCCCCCGGGCAAGCCGGGGGCATCACACGCACCTTCGGCCGAACTCGAAGAATCGCTAATCCACAACTTGTTCCGGCCTACCTTGTATTGAACACCTTCGGCTAAAATGCCGTGGTGAAGCCGGGCATGGCAACGGGATAGTTGCCGTTCTCGTCGGGCCGTACGGGCGGTTCGCTGTCCCAGGTCATGCCGTCCACGCCGGGGGCGAGGACCAACTCGGAGTTCAACGCCTGCTCCCAGGTCACCTCCTTGCCCGACTCGATGGCCATGCGGCCGAGAATGCCCACCAGCGCCGCGTAGGCGCACCGCTCCGCCTCGTTGTACGGCTGATCCTTGCGGATGGCCGCGAACAGGCGGTCGTGCTCCTCCTGGTACGGGCTGGGCGACTCGCCTTCGTGCTTCCACACCTGCGCGGTCATCTGGTAATCGCTGTAGAGCCGCGGATCGTTGATCCCTTCGCCCAGCACGCCGGCCCCGGTCGTGCCGTGAATCTTACTGCCGAAGAATCCCCAGCAGGCGTTCATGTGCCGGCCCTGGGCCATCAGCCGCGTACCGTCCGGGAAGGTATACTCGGCCGCGTAGTGATCAAACAACTGGTCAGGCTCGTTGCGCCCCTGCCGGCCGCCCTGCCCCTGACACGAGACGGGCCATGCGTCCTTGACCCAGCAGCAGACATCCAGGTTGTGAATCAGCCAGTCCAGCAGGAAGCTGCCGTTGAGCCAGGTAAAGTTGCTGTAGTTGGCAACCTGATGCGCCAGCTCGCTCATGCCTTCTTGCCGCGGCCGGAATCCGACCGGTCCATGCATGCGATAGGCCCACGCGGTCACGATCGTGCCGATCTTACCTTCATGAATCTGCCCGACGGCCGCTTCGAGTGCCCGCGAATGTCGGCTCATCAGCCCGCCGGCAATCTTCAGATTTTTCTCGGTGGCCTTCTTGCCGGCCGCCAGCACGCGGCGCGCGCCCGGCCCATCCACGGCAAACGATTTCTCCATGAACACGTGCCGCCCCTTCTCCACTGCGTATTCGAGGTGCGGCGGCCGGAACGCAGGCGGCGTGGCCAGCAGGACCAGCCCTCCTTCGCCTACCGCGTCGATGGCCTTCTTGTACCCGTCGAAACCAACGAAGAGCCGTTCCGGCGGCACGTCCACCTGCTCGGGAAACTGCTCCTGCAATCGCTTGAGGCTGCCGGCCGCGCGGTAATCGAATACGTCGGCCAGCGCGACCAGCTTGACGGGCCCTTGCCCCTGGGTGGAGAGCGCGTTGGCCGCCGCCCCGGTCCCCCGCCCGCCGCAACCGACCAAGGCAATTGGAATCGTATTATTCTCGGCGGCATATGCCCGGACCGACAGCGCGCCGGCCAACGCCGCGCCACTCAGAATGCCGGACGTCTCTCGTAGAAACTCGCGGCGGGAACTTGACCGAACGACCGGCTTCTCTTCACGACTCATGGCGGTACTCCTGTTTGGCTATTCACCTCGCAGCCGCCCCAGCCGGCTGCGCCCAGTTCCCCGCCATTCTCCCCCCGCCCCCACCCGGTGTCAATCAGTGAGAAGCGGGAAGCTGGGAGCTGGTATGCGCAGGCCGGAACAAGCGAAGCGCAGTTCCGGCGGCGTGTGCCAACCTGAAAGCACCAACCACGCTCCCGCCGCGCCAAATGGGCGGGCAAAATGAAGCGGAACAAGAACGCGGCGTCAAGCCGCCCGCACTCCCCAGAAAGCTCACGCCAAGGCGAGAGACCTCAAATCGCAGACCTCAAATCTCAAATCTCACATCTGAAATCTCAAATCTGAAATCCATCCTGTCACCTAGCAACCAGCACCTCCCAACTAGCAACTGGCCTTTCGTCTTGCCAGTTTTCGTCGGTCGGTTTCACGCAGAATAATCTTGCGCAGGCGGAGCTGCGTGGGGGTGACTTCAATCAGCTCGTCTTCCTCGATGTACTCCAGGGCAACCTCCAGCGATAGGATGCGAGGCGGCTTCAGGAGGATGTTGCGATCGCTGCCGGCGGCGCGAATGTTGGTGAGCTTCTTCTCCTTTGTCGGGTTGACCGGCATATCGGTCTTGCGACTGTTCTCGCCAACGATCATCCCCTCATATACCACGTCGCCAGGACCGACGAACATCTCGGCCCGATCTTGCAGCCCGTCCAGCCCAAACGCCACCGCCCGACCCGACGCCATGGAAACCAGCACGCCGTTGCCTCGCCCCGGAATGTCGCCTTCCATCAGCCGATAGCGTTCGTACCGATGATGAACAATGGCCGTCCCCTGCGTGGCGTTCAGCAGCCGAGTACGCAACCCAATGAGTCCCCGGGCAGGTATGGAGAAAACGGCGTACGTATACTCGTCGTGATTGTTCATTTCCACCAGTTGCCCGCGGCGGGCGCCCACCAGCTCCATGACGGCCCCCAGCTTATCGGGCGGGACCTCGACCACCAGGCTTTCGAACGGCTCTTCCAATACGCCGTGGTTGTTGTGCATGATCACGCGCGGCTTGCCGATGGACAACTCGAACCCTTCGCGGCGCATCGTCTCGATGAGCACGGCCAGGTGCAACACGCCCCGGCCGCTCACGTCGAACGAATCGCCCCCCTTCGTCGGCTCTACCCGGAGCGCCATGTTCTTTTCCAACTCGCGAGCGAGCCGATCCGCCAGATGCCGCGTGGTGACGTACTTCCCCTCGCGGCCGGCAAGCGGCGACGTGTTGATGCCAAACACCATCTGGATGGTTGGCTCATCCACCTCCACCCGCGGCAGCGCCCGGCGAACCGTCGGGTCGCTCACCGTATCGCCAATGGCGATTTCTTCTAACCCGACCAGTGCGGCCACGTCGCCTGCGGTCGCTTCTTCTACCTGCACGCGGCCGAGTTTATCGAACAGATGCACCTCGGCCACCTTGGCCGTTCGTACCCTACCGCCCGCCTGCATGAGCGCCACTTGCTGCCCCTGGCGAATGCTGCCCGAATAAATCCGCCCCACGGCGATCCGGCCGACGTAATCGGACCAGTCGAGCGTGGTCACGAGCATTTGCAGCGGCGAGTACGCGTCGATGGTCGGGCCGGGAATCACCTCGAGCATCAAGTCGAGCAGCGGCTGCATGGACGTGCCCCGCTCGTCGGGATCGAGCGTAGCGTAACCTTCCCGGCTGGTGGCAAAGATGTGCGGGAAGTCGCCCAGCACGTCGTCGGCACCCAGGTCGAGCATGAGTTCGAACGTTTGGTTGAGCGCGACGTGCGGCTGCGCGTCGCGCCGGTCGATCTTATTGATGACCACCAGCGGCTGCAATCCGCATTCCAGCGCCTTGGCCAGTACGAACCGCGTTTGCGGCATGGGCCCCTCGGCTGCGTCAACCAGCACGAGCGCCCCGTCGGCCAGCCGCATTACACGCTCTACCTCGCCGCCGAAATCGGCGTGGCCGGGCGTATCGATCAGGTTAATCTTCACCCCTCGATAATGGATAGCGATATTCTTCGCAAGGATGGTGATCCCGCGTTCCCGTTCCAAATCGTTTGAGTCGAGAATACAATTGCCTATGAGCTGGTTAGCGCGAAACTCGCCGCTCTGCCGCAGGAGGCAGTCGACCAGCGTGGTCTTGCCATGGTCGACGTGTGCAATAATGGCAATGTTACGAATGTCGTCGCGACGCATGAGGAAGCTATCGGGTGGGGGGCAAAACCCGCCATTATAGCACTCTCGTCCTGGCGAGAACAGGGAGAGGTGCTAGTTTTGAGTTGGCAGAAGGAATAGGATCTTCTTTGGAGTGCGGCGGCTTGACGCCGCTTTCTTCATTTCTTTTCTTCCCTCTTCAATTTTTCGTTTTCTTGCCTCATTCGGCTAGCGGACTTCCAATGTCTTGCGAAAGATGCAGCCGGCAGCCACAATGGTGTGTGTAGGGCGGAAGCACTTGAGACAGGATATCACGCCACCCTTCGCTACCAAGACATGCGGCCCATTGTGGGGCAACGAGCTACCCAGACGACCCTCCGGAGAAACACACATGCGAGCCACCCTTGTCCTCATCGCCGCAGCTGCCCTTGGGGCAAACTACTGGCATGGAGTTGCGGTCGGAGGCGATCCGGTTCAGCCAGCCCCCCACCACGAAGCGACGCCTTCGGCAACCGAGAAGACTTACGCAGTCCGCTTCGTACCCAACGCCGCGATCACGCTCGATGGCCGAGCCAACGAGTCGGCCTGGGCTCAGGCAAACGTGGAGAAGGGCTTCACTTTCCCCTGGAAGGCCGAGCCTGCCCCGCCCACCGAATTCCGCGCCGTGTGCGACGAACAATATCTCTACTTTCACTTCCTCGCGTATGACGAAGACATCGTGGTCCTCGACCAGTTGCAGGACGAAGAAGACGCCGTACTCGAAGATCGGGTTGAACTCTACTTCGCCGTCGACGCCAAGCTCCACGACTATTACTGCATCGAGATCGATTCGCGCGGCCGAGTGTTCGACTACCGAGGAAGTTACTACCGCAAGTTGGACCCCACCTGGAACCTGCAAGGCATCGAAGCGAAGGGTGCCTCGCTGGCCGAAGGATACGAGGTCGAGGCCCGCATTCCACTGGCCAGTTTCCAGGCGATGGGGCTCCCGTCAATCTTGGCGGGCGAAAAGGTCCGTTGCGGACTGTACCGGGCTGAGTTCAGCCATGACCGGAGCGGCAAGCAGGTTGTCGTCGAGGAGACTATCCACAATCGTGGTCGAAAGACCGAGGGACCGCCATCAATCGAAGCCTGGATAAGCTGGGTCGATCCCGGTACGGCCGAGCCCGACTTCCACATCCCCTCGTCGCTTGGCTTCCTTGAATTGGCGAAGTGAGTAGTGCAAGACGTGCTTTCCCATGGAAAAAACGCCTGCCACAACAAATCGGTGAATCAAGGATCTCCGCCATGTTGCACGACGGCATGATCGCTTTGTTGACTCTTGCGGTAACCGGCCAGTCATGGAATCGGCCAGAGCGAGCCCGGCGGAGATGGCGGGCGGAGATGGCGGGTGTGTGACGAGGCTGTCTGCCCAACTAATCTGGTATCTCACATTTGAGATTTGGGACTTGAAATCTCGGATTTGAGATAGGCAGGTAGCCGGCCAGTTATTCGTCCGGCCAGGCGAGCGCGGTGGGGAAGGGGAATGTCCGAGGGAGCGTTACTGGTTTACTCCCCTCTTGCACAGCGCAGATTGTGCGCCGGGCAGCAGGAACAATCGCCTGCCGTGCCGCGCGGGGGCCGAACAATGCGACTCTCCAGCGTGGCGACTCGCGGCTGCCCGCCCTCGGAGGAAGCCTCTCCCGCCGGCCCGCCTTCCGCGGCAACGAGCACGTACCAAGTGGTTTCCGCCGAGTCGATACACTGCCGGTTGAGCGCCTGCACCATACTCTCGGCTTGACCATAGGGAAGCGCCGGTCCTGACGCCGGCGTCTTCGTGGGCAGCACGCAGTTGGGCACGTCGAGCGGCCCGGTCGGTTCCCAGCCATCAGGCCACCAAATCGTACCGATTTGGTAGCCGACCTTCGCGATCGTGTCGTGTATTTTGCGCTCCATTATGGATTCTCCATGGGCGTGCCGCCGCGCGGGGGCCGACGACTTCGCCGCGAAGGACCACCGCCTTCGAGCAGCATCATGTCTTCCATCATGCCTTCCTCGGGCATCACGCCGGGCATCATGCCTTCCATTTCCGCAGATTCCGGTTCGCTGGTGCGTCGCTCGTATTCCTTTTTGTCCTTCGCTTCGGAAAGCGTGAACAGCGTGCCGTCATGGTCCATCACGAGGATCCTCCCCGGTTCGGTCATGGACCGATCGCGACCGGGCAGCCGATTTCCGCCGGTCAGATCAAGGACAAGCATATCCGTAACGAAGTCGATCTTCTCGGGCTCCTCGGGCTCCGTGGCAACAGTGTTGCGTCCGCCTAGCAATCCGCCTCCCTCGGCCTCAAGATCGCGAGGACTTCGCTTCCGCTCGCGAATCACCGTACCGGGATAGTCGAGCTGTTGGCCCCGCACGACCCGAAAGTCCTTATTCACTTCCTGGCCGGTCTCTTCCATCCACTTGACAATGGCGACCATCCCCGAAGGTTCGTCGGTATCGCGAATGAGAGTATGGACGGCGCCGGCAAGCACATGTGCGTCGCGCGGGACAGTAATCGTCGGCGTGGGTTCGGACCAACGATCTTTTTCGATCCACTGCTTCTCGGCCAATGCAGGATCGGCAAGGAACTTCGGATCGATGCCGTAGTTCGGGTTTGTGAGCATCAAGCGAACGCGGTAGCGGTAAGACTTGCCGGCCTCGACGGTGTAGTCGAAGAAGCGGAAGAGCAAGAAGTCGGGTATCTGTTCCTGCATTCCCATCATGCCTTCCCCGGCGAGTCCATCCATGCCGGCGCCGGCGCGGAATCGGCCCGTCCCGCCTTCCATGGGATATTCGCCGCCGGTTCGCCGTCCTCGCGTCCTGGCGCCAGGCATCCCCATTCCGCCGCCAGGCATGTCCATCCCTCCACCAGGCAGTGGGAGGTCGGCGCCGGGGTCGTCGGGGCGTTGCTCACGCGTCGTCTCTCCGGGCAGCAGCATCTCATTCTCCATCTCACCGCCGACCCGCGTCTGCTTCAGTGGAATCTCGGGCAGATGGGCAACTTCCTCGCCCCAGGGCCCGCGCGGCCCCTCTTCGCCAACCATTCCTCCTACCATGCCCATTCCGCCCATCGGCATATCCATCTCGCCACCCCTCCACGCCATGCCCTGCGTTTGCTCCTCCATCACTTTCGGCCCCAGGGGGAACACCACCCGCGGATGCAAAAAGCGTTCATCGACGACCTCGGGTGCCGTGCCGGTCCAAGATTCTTCAGCCTTGGTCAGGGCGGCACGAAGATTCAAGGGCGTCCACTTCAACTCTTCGGGATCGGAGGGCTGGGCATAAGGGTCCACTTCCGCGCGTTCGACGCGGTAGTAGATATAGTCGGGCAGGTCGGGTTCGGGATTCGGCTTGATCCGGCCCTCGAAGAAATCTTCATACGCCTTCACCTGCTCTCGATCCGGAACCAGCCCCGTAACGACCACCCAACGTTGTCCACGGGTGCCATCGGTTGCCTGCATCCCCGCCGCGCGGCGGCCACTCGCGACAGCCGTTTCGCGCGGTAATTTCATTCGGAATGCGCCATATCCGGCCGATGCTCGCAACTCGCGCACGAGCAGCACCGGAGGTTCATCCCGAAGGTCCATCGGGTTGACCAACCGGGGGTTCCAGGAATTCGGGTGGCGATAGTTGTCCTCTCTCGGAGGTCGCACATCCTCAATCATCAAGGAAGCCGCCAGACGGTCTGGATCCTTTGGAAGGCTGCCTATGTGGTCATTGACTCGGTCCGCTATTGTCGCCAGGTCATCCGGCTTGCGATCCTCGCGATCCACGCTAATCGCCCCCAATACGAGCGCCAAGACGCATAGTATGACGCCACCGAAGACAAACTTCTCGCCGTGATCCAGCAAAAAGCCCTTCATGGCGTTCTTGTCGAAAGAGACTTTGAATTTCATGGCATTATCCTCGCGACGTGGCGTGCTAAGCGTTGGGTTCCCGTGGTTCCGAATCAGGCGCTGTCGCCGGAACTGCCGGCTCCGGCGGGGCGGGTTCCGTCGGCGCGGTGGCTGGGGCAGGCCGTGGCTGCGCGGCAGGCGGCTGGACCGCCGGCGCGGTGCCCGGTTCGGGCGGGGCCGGCGCCGTTACTGCCGGCGGCTCGGCCGTTTCGGTCGGTACGGGTCCGTCGCTCTTTTCGATGCCTGCGGCTCCAGTTCCCAGTTTGGCAAGGTTCGGCGGATTGTAGATATAGATGATTCCGAATACTTCGATGTTAGCGTAGTCGTGCTCTTCACTTTGCGTGGTCTGGGCTCCGCCCCTGAGGCCCTCGCCGCCCATGCCGCCCTCGCGGATCACCTGCGGTCGCGTTCGTCGCACGGGAGTTCCGGCGCCCATTCCTCGCCGCGAGCCACCCATCTCGCCCAGTGCGCTGGTTCCTCCCTGGCCCGGATTGATCCGAACGCGAACCACTTCAATAGGCATGGCCGAATTGGCGCACTCGACCAGCAACTTGGGGATCTTCCGCTGGTGCATGAAAAGGTTCATGTGAACCATCATCATCTTGAACTCGGCGTATGGGGGTTGGGCCTCGAACTGCATTGCCGAGAGAGGCATTCCACTTTCGTCGACGTATCGGCCGTCGAGCAAGTTGACGCTACCCTGGCGACTTCTTCCGCCGCCCATTTCGTCGCCCATACCCATTCCCATGCCGCTCATACCGCCACTGCCCATACCCATGCCGGGCGCCATGCCCATACCGGGCGCTGCGCTTCCCTCGTCCATCATGCCGCTTTCCATTGGCGCTCCCTCGGTCATGGGATCGCCACCGGCGGCTTCGGCAGCCACGCGGGGTTCCGCGAAGATGGGTTCCTGCTGGGAAACCCAGGCGGCAGCGGCCGGATGGCCGATGGCAAGCGCGTCGATGCGTTTGATCCATGCCTTGTCGTACGATTCGGCTCCCTCGTTCACGTTGCTGATGATCTTCAGTAAAGCCTCATAAACCCAGAGATCCTCCTGCGCCAGAAGCACCTGCTGCGTCGTCGGGGTCTGCTCCCAACCGGCCGTAATATCGAACACTTCCGGCTGCGGCCACTCGACCAGCCCAACCCACGGTTCAGGCTCCGTAGCCGTTTCGCCCGGCCGCGCCGCGCGCGTGGTGGTAGGCCGGCGTCCCGGGCTCATCTCATCCATCATGCCATCAGGCGCCATCCCCGCACGTCCGCGCTGGCCACCGGATCGCGTGCCGGTGCCTCGCAATTCCTCGGTATACCTGTCCAAAGGCACATCGCCCGGCCGATGGATATCAACTAGCCTCAGCAAGGCCGGATAGTGTCGCCCGATGAAGTTCAGGTATCGCTCTCGAAATCGATCGCGCATCTCCTGCCCCGGTTGCAGCGATTCGAAGTGTAGCCGAAAGTCTTCACCCAAAACGGTCGGCAACGGGTTGTTGTCCTTTTGCTGCTGATAGAGGGTCTTCCAGCCATTAAGGACGTGCCCCTTCTGCTTCACGTGCTCCAACGTCGTGGCTTCAACACTTCCCTCGTTACGCACATTCGGGTTCGCCATGATTTGCCGAAGAGACTCGAACTGGCTATCCAACTTACCCTTTCGCGTCTCGAACTGACTTGCCAGATCGGCCGTGGCCCAGGTCCAGCAGAGCAAGGCGCCAACAACGGCAATACAGCACAGCGCCCAGAAGTGATACTTCCGAAGCAATTCCAGCGCGACCTTGACTTTATCCATGATTCGTTTCTCTCTTCGATCATCAAACCGTCAGGCATCAAACCGTCAGGCA
>CAZASB010000001.1:0-8264 GCA_964487655.1 uncultured Planctomycetaceae bacterium | reverse complement strand
CATTCCCATGCCGCCCGGACTGACTGCGGCGTCCATCCCCGTGCCACCCGGACTGGCTGCGGCGTCCATCCCCGTGCCCGTACCGGTGCCCAATTTGACATCTGCCGCAGCCGCGCCGTCAGCGGTTCCGTCGTTGGTCGCTGCATCGCCGATTTTCTCACCTTCATCGGGTTGATACCACGGATACACCAGGGCGAACCACTGGGCCAGATCGCGAACTCGTTGCACCTCAACGCTGGTGATGTGCAGCTCCTCGCGCTGGGCAATTTCATCGGCGGGAGAAAGATTCTCTTGAGCAGGCGTGGCGTCCGCTTGCCGGTCCTCGCGTTCGTAAGGCGGGAGGCACTCATTGACCGCCCTGAGCAATTCCGGCCATAGGATCCGCCCCTCGACGTTGCCGATCAGGTGGTCGCCGATCTGCTGCGTGCCGTCGAATCCCTTCACGACTTCGTCTGCTTGAGACAGCAACCCCGACGCCCGGTCAGCGGTGGTCGTGGCCTTCCCTTCGGCGTTTTTCCAAAGTTCGGTGTCCACGGTTCCCAACGCCAGCGTGTGGCTGGCGAAACTGATCGCGCAGCCAAGTAAAAGAACCGCCGCCGCCGCAACCGCCCACGGCTTCTTGCGCCGGATAAGCCGCTCACGCACGATCTCGGCGGGCAGCAAGTTGACGTTCAGCTTGGCCTTGTTCATTCCCTGCAGAGCAAGACCGTAGCACACGGCAAAACTGACGGCATTCTCCTTAAACGCTGGTGCCGAAAGCACCTGTGAACCGCTCAGGTTCGCGAATTGCTCGACGCGTTCCACCTCGAAACCGAGGCTCTGAGAAAGGTATCGCCGGAGCCCGGGCAGCTTAATGGCGTTGCCCAACGCCACGACGCGGCCTATTTTCGCATTCCGGTTGATGCTGCTGAAGTAGCCGATCGACCGCTGAAGCTCCGTCAGCAAGTCGCTGAACACGGGCCGCATGGCCTGGAACACG
The DNA here is from genome assembly GCA_964487655.1 of uncultured Planctomycetaceae bacterium. Taxonomy (GTDB): domain Bacteria; phylum Planctomycetota; class Planctomycetia; order Pirellulales; family Thermoguttaceae; genus PWXP01. Next base: position 7,285 of record CAZASB010000001.1, on the reverse strand, counting down.
GCCTTCGGATCCTCGGCGGCTGTGGCGTTCCGCTTCAGGTGTTCCGCCTTGGCAAACGTGAGCTTCAACTCTTTCGTGAGCGCTTTGGTGAAGTGGTTTCCGCCAATCGGCACGCTACGCTGCCATACGCGGTAACCGTTGGTCACAACCAGATCGGTCGCGTCGGTGCCCAACGAGATGATAACGAGTGATTCCGGCGGGTCTTCGGGATCGTACTCATCAGGCGGCGGCAGTTCCGGAAGCTGGTCGAATAGGGCGAAATTGTACAACGCCAACGGGGTAAGCTGAACATAGTCGACTTCCAGCCTTGCCTTCTGATACGGCTCGAGCGTGGCGAGCACGGTGTCGCGTTTCATGGCGAACAGACCGATTTCCGTCTCTAGCGCGAAGCCTTCTTCCTCGGCGCCGCCGCCGAGCCGCTGGTAGTCCCAGATCACGTCGTTCAGATCGAACGGAATCTGCTGCCGAGCTTCAAACCGAACGATGTCCGGAATCTTCTTAGCCTCGACCGGTGGCAACTTAATGAATCGCACCAACCCGGCCTGCCCGCCCACCGAAATCGCAACCCGATCGCCCTCAACCGAGTTCCTCGCAAGGAACTGGCTCAGCGCGTCGGCAATCAGCTCGTCCGGCTCGGCGTCGGGCTGACTGAGTATTTTTGGATACTCAATGAAATCGAACGCATCGGCAACGATCCGATTTGGATCGTCCTCGTGCGGTCGGCACCGAAGTGCCTTCAGCGAGCATTGGCCAATATCGATTCCCCAAACGGCACCCGTTCTACCCATGGCGCAGGGCCTCCACGGAAAAGCAAACCGACACAGGAAAGTTGCCGGCGTGTCTCTGTTCCTGACAGTCCAAAGCCCGAGCTGGCCCACAAAGATACGAAAGCCGCTTCGGACTGCCTGTTCCTATCTTCCAGTGTATCGCCTCGCAACCTGAACTGTCAACCATATCCCTCCAAGCTTTTGTTCACGCGCCGCCCCACCGCCCCTCTTTTTTACCCCTGGGATTGCCCCAGAAATGTAGGGTGGGTGGTTCCGACTGTTTTGGCAGTCGGGTTCACCCACGCGTTAGACGAACGGCAGAAGGAGATTTACCAGTAGGATGGGCTTCAGCCCGTCGTCTTCCAATTCCGCGGAAGCGACCATTTTCTGGACGGACTAAAGTCCATCCTACGGCCTGGTAGTTCCTTTTTTACCGCTCGCGTTACACTGTGGTCCACGTGCCAGTCTTGTCACATGAGACCGATGTGCCTTGCTGCTGCGGCGTGTTTCGAGGAGCGCGTGGATGAACCTCGGCTGCTGAAACATCCGAAACCATCCATCTATGAGAAAGGCTTTGTCAATACCGTACGCGGCTTTCCCGCAGGCTTGACCTGGGCCTAAAATGAATTATTCCGGTCGGTCGGGTTGGACATCGGCCTGCCGAATGAACATAGTAGAGGGAAAGATCGCGCCACGGTTATAAAACATCACTAACTAAGTAAGTATAAAATGCCGGATCCGAGTACTCCCGCCGATGCGCAAGCTCCCGATATGAAGATTACTCGCTTGGCCGTCCTGCTGCCGTGCGATACCATCGAAAGCCTCGCGCTGGACCGCCCGTCAGCGGAGGCCCAAGAGCTGCTCACCGCGTGGACGGCCATGTGGCATCCATCCCTTCTTTTGGCTACACGGGAAACTCCCGGATGGGCCCCTGCCCATTTGCCGCCCACCGACTTCGCCGGATATTTGTTCGTGTTACCCGAGTGCAGTCGAGCGATGCTCCCGGACGGTTGGCTTAAGGGCCACGACGGGCAAACGCCATGCGTCGTACCGGCAGGCGATAACCGAAGCCAGCTCATTTCGACGCTGTTGGCGGCCGTTGAGCCACCGCCGGTTCCCGATGCTCTGCAGCTCGTTGACGAGTTCCTCGCCATCGGCTTCTGCTATTTCCTGGTCGAACTATTGACCCGCCAGCTTCGCTACATGAGCAATTTAGATGAAGCGTCGTTTCGGTCCGAGCTGATTGCAGCGGCCGACGAAGCCGGCAAGGGCAATGCGGCCGAGGCACGTCGCCGGTTGCAGTTGGGATTCGACCGCTTGGGTGATGCTCGCGAGTACTTCTATCCGATCGAGTCCCGTCTGCTCGACCTCACGCTCGTCGCGTCGACCACGCTGGGCCCATCGCTCCAAGCGACTCTAGCCGAAACAACCCCAATCAACCTGCTCTTAACCGGCAACTTGGTCGAGCGTTTGGCCTCCGAGCATCCCGATACCCTGGCCCTACTGAAGGAGGGCGTCGAGAAGAAGCGAGTGGGCCTGATCGGTGGCGAGTACGAGGAGGCGCCTCTTCCCATGCTGGCACCGGAGGCGATTCGGTTCCACCTGGAACGCGGCTTGGCCGCATTTGAGAGGCATCTGGGGCACAGGCCGAAGGTGTACGGTCGGCGTCAATTCGGGCTGACCCCGCTCTTGCCGCCGATTCTCCGACAACTGGGGTTCAAGGCGGCGATGCACTTTACTCTGGACGACGGCCGTTTTCCCTCCGGCAACCAGAGCCGAGTCCAATGGCAGGGGGTGGACGGGCGGAGTTTCGACGCCGTCGCCCGGTTGCCGCTGGACGTCAGCCGTCCGGAATGCTTCCTTCGGCTGGCTGAGCGACTCGGCGACGTCATGGACCTGGACCATACGGCAACTGCCACCTTCGCCCACTGGCCGGGTGCGGCGTGCCAGTGGTACGACGACCTCCGCAGGGCCGCCCGAAGCGCCCGGGTACTCGGTTCGTTTACCACGGTAGACGAATACTTCGACCAGACCGCCATGTCGGGCCAGTCGGGCAACTACACGCTTGACCAGTATCACGCACCGTACCTCCGCCAAGCGGTAGCCGCGGGCGAGCCGAATCCGATCTCGCGCTGGATAGTTTACTATCGCAACCGCGCGACGCTCGACGCCATCCGGGCCCTGGAGGCATTTCTCGCCTGTGCGTCCGGAAGGATTGACGTGGAAGCGCAGCCGCGTTTGGAACTAGAAACGCAGCGCGTGGAACAGGCCCATTTCGGGCAATCAGAGGCTTCGGCCGACGCCAAGTTGGAATCGGCCCTTGCACACGCGTCGAGCAAGCTGGCCGAGTCGCTCGGATTCCGCATCGTCGCCCAGCCATCCGCCGATGGCGCCACGGCAGCGCCGGGCAGTGCCGTGGGTGAAAGCGGCGCGCTGCTGATCAACCCCCTAGCCGCCGATCAACGCGTGTGCTTGCCCTGGCCGGACGAGGTCAACCTGCCCGCCACGGCCGGCGCCGTTCGTGCCGCGGGCGGTCCGGCGGGAAGCCGGGTCGCGGTTGCGGACGTGCCGGCCATGGGGTTCACTTTCGTCGGAGCGAGCAAAGAGGAATCGCAGCCCGAGCCCGAGTCCAAGCATCAACCGGCGCGAGGCTGGTTGAGTCGCAAGTCGAAGCCCAAGATCGAACCGCCCATGGCGGAAGAACTCGAAGATCGGCTCGTGCTGCGCAATGCCCGCTGCGAAGTCGTGTTCGACAAGTACACGGGAATGATTCGCGGCATCAACGACTACCGAACCCGCGGCGCCAGGCTGGCGCAGCAACTGGCGCTTCGGCTGCCCGACTCCCGGGAGGAAGAGCCAGCCGACGACGCCCACTACACGATTTCCGCCGCCGACACATGGCAGGTAACGGCGGCCGGCCCGCTGGTTGGCGAGATCGTGTGCCGAGGCCGGCTGATGAGCCGCGAAGGCAATCGCATGGCCGGCTTCCAGCAGACCACGCGACTGTGGCGAGGCAGCCGGATCATTCAGATCGAGATCGAACTGGAACCGGACACGGAGCCGGGCGTCAATCCCTGGGACTCGTATTATGCCGTCCGGTTTGCGTGGAACGACGCAACGGCCAACCTCTACCGCAGCGTGGGCCAACAGAACCATCCGACCGACGCAAACCTGCTCGAAGCCCCGTACTTCGTGGACGTGCGTACTTCCGGCAGTCGCACCACGGTGCTTTCGAACGGGTTGCCGTACCATCGCCGGTTTGGGCTGCGCCGGCTCGACACGCTGCTTCGAGTGCGAGGCGAAACGGCGACGAAGTTTCGGCTTGGCATTGGCATTGACGTACCGCATCCGCTCCATGCGGCTTTGAGCGAGATGCTGCCGCCGGTGGCGCTGCCCGTTTTCGGACCACCCTCCGCGAGCGGTGGCTGGCTGTTCCACGTGGACCATCGCAACGTGCTTGGCACCTACTGGGAGCCGCTGCCGGCCAGGCCGCCGGAGCCCAAACCGCCTGCGCCGGAACCGGCAACTTATGAGTCCGGATACGACGAATATTGGGAGCCGGAGGGAATCCCGCCGGCCATGCCTCCCGAAGAGACGGACGCAACCGACCAAGAGCCGTCGGAGCCCGCGCCAATCGATCCCGCGCAACTAGCCGGCCTGCGGATTCGGTTGCTCGAAACCGATGGCCGCGCAACGCAGGTTTGTCTGCGTGTCTTGCGTCCGGTGGCGAAGGCCGAAAAGGTCACCGGAAACGGCCGACCTCCTTCCCGGCTCGACATCGCCGACGACCGTATTACGGTCCCACTCGGCAGATATGAATGGGCGGAAATCGAAGTATGGTTCGCAACCCAGAGCCCCAGCGTGCCCAGCTAATCTGATATCTCAAATTTGGGATTTGAGATCTCGAATTGCCCCAATCATTGGAAATGATGGCCTTCCAATCCGTGGGCATCTTTTTCTTGCAATCGCTTCCGATCCGACTCGTTTCCCCAACACCGACCTGTACCCCAAAAAAGCCGCGCAAACGTGTTCTTGCGCCTCGTGTCACACCCTCGCACAGGGCCCACCTTTGCCGATTACCGCATGATGGGTTACAATCGGTGGCTTCACTGCCTCTGGGCAGGCTTCTACGTACCGAATGCAACGGATCGCCTAATGCCACGCTACAATCCGGCCGTCGTCGAGCCGAAATGGCAACAATACTGGCAAGAAAACGCCACCTTCCAGTGCCCCCGAATGCCCAAGGGTCGCAAGCTGTACGTGCTCGATATGTTCCCATATCCTAGCGGGGAAGGGCTGCACGTCGGCCATCCAGAGGGGTATACGGCGACCGATATCGTCTCGCGATACAACCGGATGCGCGGCGTGAGCGTGATGCATCCGATGGGCTGGGACGCCTTCGGATTGCCGGCGGAGCAACATGCGAAGAAGACGGGCACCCACCCGCGGGCAACGACCGAGAGGAACATCGCCACGTTCCGCCGGCAGCTCCAGATGCTGGGATTCAGCTACGACTGGAGCCGCGAGCTGGCCACGACCGACGTCGAGTACTTCCGCTGGACGCAGTTCATTTTCCTGGTGCTGTTCGACACGTGGTTCGACCCCGAGCAACAGAAAGGCCGGCCCATTGCCGAACTGCCCATTCCCGAGGAAGTGCAGGTAGAAGGCCCGGAAGCCGTCGCTCGTTACCAAGACGAGCGCCGCTTGGCCTACCAGATCAAGGCCCCGGTCAACTGGTGCCCGGCGCTGGGTACCGTGCTGGCCAACGAGGAGGTGATTGGCGGGTTGAGCGAGCGGGGCGGGCATCCGGTCGTGCGTATTCCGCTGCGCCAGTGGATGCTGCGCATTACCGCGTACGCCGACCGGCTCGAGCGTGACCTGGAGAGCTTGCAGTGGTCCGAGGGGATAAAGCTGCTGCAACGCAACTGGATCGGCCGCAGCACGGGCGCCGAGGTGGACTTCTTTATTGGCAGCTTCTTCGCGGAGACGGAAAAGGGGTCAGGAGCCTTTTCTGCGCAGCACCCTCCGGGCTGTTCCGGGAAAAGGCTCCTGACCCCTTTTCCGTCGCAGAGGGAATATGAGGGTTGGCAAACCGACCGTCGCTTGGCCGGCTTCCCCGCCCAGCCTGATGACGACGTGTTGCGCATCTTCACCACGCGACCCGATACGCTGTTCGGCGCGACGTACATGGTCATTGCGCCGGAACACCCGTTTGTCGACCGACTCACCCAACCCGAGTTCGCCGAGCAGGTACAAGCCTACCGCAAGCAGGCCGCGAGTAAGAGCGACCTAGACCGCACCGATCTGGCGAAGACCAAGACGGGCGTGTTCACCGGCTCCCACGCCATCAACCCGGTCAACAGCGAACCGGTTCCCATCTGGGTAGCCGATTACGTGCTCATCAGCTACGGCACTGGCGCGATCATGGCGGTGCCGGGGCACGACGACCGCGACTTCGAGTTCGCCCAGACGTTCGACCTGCCCATCGTGGCGGTGGTCGATCCGGGCGAGGGCGAGGAAGTCGATCGAAAGGCCGTCCTGGCCGGTAAGGCGGTCTTCACGGGACTTGGCGCGGCGGTCAACTCGGGGCCGTACGATGGTACGCCCACCAATAAGTTCAAGCCACGGATTTCCACTGACCTTTCCGAGGTTGGCCAGGGGCGCGCGGCGGTGAACTACAAGCTGCGCGACTGGCTGTTCAGTCGGCAGCATTTCTGGGGCGAGCCGTTCCCCATCCTGCACGAACTCGACGCCGACGGCGAACCGACCGGCGCGGTTCGTGCCCTTACGCCTGCCGATCTGCCGGTGGACCTGCCGCCCGAAATGAAGTTCGACGCGGCCCACGACCGGCCGGAGCCGCCACTGGAGGCCGCGCCCAAGAGCTGGCTCTACGTTACCCTGGACGGCAAGCGATACAAGCGAGAAACGAACACCATGCCGCAATGGGCCGGCTCCTGCTGGTATTACCTGCGGTTCCTCGATCCGAAAAACACCGAGGCATTGGTCGATCCCGAGGTCGAACGGGCATGGATGCCCGTCGATCTGTATGTCGGCGGTGCGGAACACGCCGTACTGCACCTGCTTTACGCCCGGTTCTGGCACAAGGCGCTCTTCGACCGGGGGTACGTGACTTTGCCCGAACCGTTTAACCGGCTGATCAACCAGGGCATGATCCTGGGCGAAATGGAGTTTACCGGCTACCGGACGGTCGCCGGCCAGTGGGTGAGCGCGGCCGACGTGACCAGTGGCGCGGACGGCGGGCAGGTGGCGCGCGGTGGCGGCGAGGCGGTCGAGCCGATCCGGCTGGCCGAAGACGACGTGGTGAAGCAGGGCGACGCGTTCGTCGTGAAGGCGGAGCCCACGATCAAGGTGGACAGCCGCGCATTCAAGATGTCGAAGAGCCGCGGCAACGTTGTCAACCCAGACCAGGTTGTCGCCGAGTACGGGGCCGACGCGCTCCGGCTGTACGAGATGTTCATGGGCCCGCTCGAATCGGTCAAGCCGTGGAGCATGGAAGG